>CAZNWR010000001.1:0-1959 GCA_964576645.1 uncultured Enterobacteriaceae bacterium
CGGCGCGCGGCGCGGAGATGCTCTCGCTGCTGTTCGTGACCGCCGTTTCCAGATTGACGATGCGCACATCGGGCTGGAAACGGTCCAGCTCTTCCAGAGCCTCACCCCATATATAAGCAGGTTCCACCCGGCGCGGGATCGAACCACTTGCCTCTTCCGCCAAACGAACGTAATCCAATGCGCTGTCCAGGTAGCCTTCATGGATCTCCGGATCACAGGGATGTTTGAGGATCTGATCGATACCCCGGCCGGTCATAACATCGCCGCACAAGAACAATTTGATGGGATCCATATTCACGCCGCCCGTTGGATCAAGTGGTAACCGGCTTTGGGGCATCAGTGCCGCTTGTCGGCAAGACTCCCGATCGCGCCTCCTCCCTTAACGCGTCACCCTACGCCGGCTTCCGCATCCGACTTTGACACGGATCAACTCGTAATCGATGTGACGCCGGGAAACGGAATCTTATTCCAGGCGACTGTTTTATAAAGAATTGTTGGCCGAGATCGATACGACGGTCAGGGGCTGTCGCCGCTCCCGGTGCTGGCGCGCATCAGCAAATCTGCCACTTGTTCGTCGCTGAGTTGGGGAAATTCGCTGTACCAGGCACCGACGGCGAAATACGGCTCGGGCATCCCGAGGCAAACCAGTTCATCCGCCTCCTCTGCCAGCATCTCGCAGGTATCCACCGGACCGTGCGGCACTGCCACGACGATGCGGGCTGGCGCAAACTTGCGCAGCGCCTGGATGCCGGCGCGCATGGTGGACCCGGTCGCCACGCCATCGTCCACCAGGATCACGATCTTGTCCCCGACGTCCTGCGGCGCGCGATCACCGCGGTATTGCCATTCCCGGCGGGCCACTTCTGCTTCCTCAATCCGCGCCACCCGCTCGATGGCCTCCTGACTGATGTGCAACATCTGCACAACTTCGTCGTTGAGAATGCGGATCCCGCCCGAGGCAATCGCGCCCATGGCCAATTCCGGTTGCGACGGCACCCCGAGCTTTCTGACGATGAGCACGTCAAGCGGCGCCTGAAGATAATCCGCCACCTCAAACGCCACGGCAACGCCGCCGCGCGGCAGCGCCAGCACCAACACGTCGTCCCTGCCACGGTAAGCATCCAACGCTTCCGCCAGAGCCTGACCGGCGGCCTTGCGATCTTTAAAAATGACGTTTCCCAACACTGCCCGGACCTCTTTCATACGCGGAGCGTTCGGGGAAACTCCGTGCCGCGAGGGGGGCATCCTGCACCGGCTTTCCGTACAGCCGCTTGACTCAGATCAAGTACCGTCCCCCTCTCCCGCAAGCCACCGGGTTGGAAGGACAGGACAGATGACCTGGTACGCGGTCTTCAGCGGTGCCGGGTCCTCCTGCGCATTAAGGGGTTGAGCCTGTCGATATCGGCCTGTACCTGCGCCTGCGTTCTTTCGTAGACAAGCTCCCTGCCCATGACGCTTCCGGAATAAGCCACGCCGTTGCGCGTGGGAGTCAGATTGCACCTGACGCTGTGCACGCCTTCCCCCACCACGATCTCTATTCCAGTGGCGCGTTTACTGAATACAACTACGTCGATGAGTTGGCCATTCTCCGTGCGTACCTTGATCTTCTCTGAACTCATGGCTGTCCTGTCTCCTTGCATCGTTTATCCGCGAGAACAACCGATGCCTCAAGCTGCCTCGAAGGGAGCACCTCCTGCAGTCCGCTTCCTCCACCGATCTCCCGGCGCCCTCACATAGTTCGCCAGCACGTAGCCCCAGGGGATCACCAGCGGGAACAGTATGACACCCATGACCGTGGCTTTCAGGGTTTCGTGCACGGCCGGATCGACGTGGTGCGCAAGCACCAGCGGCAGCCCGAAGGACAACACCCAGGTGGTCTTCCACACCAGCTCGAAGAACAGCAGCGGCAACATCTTGAGCGGATACCGGATCCCCAGCACCGACAGCAGCGTGACCCCA
>CAZNWR010000001.1:1969-32049 GCA_964576645.1 uncultured Enterobacteriaceae bacterium
CGCACCACGCCGCGCGCGAGCTCCAGGTCGGCGGGGTGATGAAGTATCTCCGGCCAGATCTGGGATCCCATGGCCAGCGCGATAAGCAGGTACATCGACCTCAACAGGTACAGCCGAATTGTCGATACATCGTTCATGTTGCTACCTCCGACTTCGCACGCACCTTTACACCCTTAATCAACAGCCACAGCGCTATCGCGATCTCGCCGAACAGCAAGGGCATGGCAAGATGGTAAGCTGCGCCGTAGTGATTCGGAAACAGCAGTGCTGTGAAGCTCAGGGCAAGATACGTGGCCCCGTTGACGTTCAGCCACAGCCCCAGGAACCAGGGCAGGAAACGCGAGCGCATCACCAGCACGCCGAAGGGGATCAGCCACAGGCCCCAGAAAATCTCATTGACGAAGTTCCCCTGGGAATCGAGATGCAGGAACAGCAGGCCGAGGGCATTGCGCTGAGCGTCGCTGAATACCGCGAGGTACCCGCCGCCCTGGAACAACACAAGTGCCGCAATGTTATACAACATAAAGGCAAAGCTGATGGTCACGGAAATCATGACCAGCGCGACCATCAGCGTGGCGAGCACCCCGTTCACGCCACTGAGCAGCCGGTACAGCGCCAGTGCCACGGCCATGAAGAGCACCGAGCTCACAAGTCCGATGACAATATCAGTGCGGAACAGCATCTCGTGGGTCAGGATGTTGGCGGCGGTGGCGGCCGGGTCCCCGCGCACGATGAGCTTGCCGGGGACATACATCAGCGTGAAGACGCCTGTGAATACCAGCGCCAGGTAAAGCGCGCCGGCAATGCGCGCGGTTTTGTCAGTGGGATGCATTTGTCGCTCCTTTTGCCAGGTTATTGCTGAGGGTGTCGGCAGGACTCATGAAGATCAAATGGGATCGCGGTAGCGGCGCAGGCGCATGGCCGAGGCCAGGAACACGGCGGCAACCACCAGACCGATCCAGAGTCCGGGCGCCGCCAGGAACCTGTCCGGCGTAAGTTGCGACAGGCTGCGGATGGCTCCGTGCGCGCCGGGAGTAAAAGCCAGCCTGAGGTGCCCCACCAGGCGGTGCTCCAGCAGTAAGTAGCACCACCTGCTGTTGAAAATGATGCGGTCGAGAACGCAGACCAGTATCGGCGGCAGCACCGCCCACAGGAACGCCGCGCGCTTTGCCCAGCCGGAAACCAGCAGCATCGGCGATGAAGCACACATCGCGCATGAGTTCGTGGCGCGCGCGCCAGGGATCGCGTCCCAGTACCTTCAGGTCGCCCTGGTAGGGTGTTAGGCCGAGAATGGCGTTGAGCGCGGTGGTCTTGCCCGCGCCGTTGGGACCGATGAGCCCCAGAATGCGGCCCGCCTCCACGCTAAGGTCGATGCCGGCCAATGCGACGTTCGCACCGTAGGACTTGTGCAGGCCGCGCGCTTCTATGCATGACATGGTTCAGCCCTCCTTCTTCTTACCCGGCCTGGCATGGCCGCCCCCGTCGAGCAAATCCTCCGCCTTGAAGCCGAGGCGCTCGATGGTTTCCCGGACCCTGGGCCATTCCTCGTCCAGGAACCTGCGGCGCTCGCCTTCCAGCAGTAATTTGCGGGCGCCTTGGTTGATGAACATGCCGCGGCCCCGCTTCGTCTCCACCAGCTGCTCGTTCACCAGTTGCTGATAGCTCTTGAGGATGGTGAGGGGATTGATGCGCAGATCGGCGGCCACCGCGCGCACTGACGGCAGCCGATCGCCCTCCTGGAGCACGCCATCGAGAATCATCGCCACGACGCGGTCCCGAAGCTGCCGGTAGATGGGTTCACGGTCGTTCCACTCTTGGTCCATTGAGGATCCGGGGCCGACGGGCCCGATTCAGTACGGAGATATAGTGTTATATATAACTATAACACATAGATGAATGCAAGGATTTTTGGGCGTTTCAGCGAGGAGCCGTTCCAGACGACACGCAAAGGCCGGAGCCGCTTATTTCCCTGATATTTCAGACTCTTCCAGGGCGGCCTGGAAAGACAACGCAATCCGGCGCGGGTCACCGGGGGCCGTGGTGACGCGTCAGGAAGGCAAATGACGACGTCAAATATTCCCCGTTCAGCCGTCGCCGAAGTCGATCGGCCGCAAAGCAGTCAGGCGTCAACTTGCCCGAAACCCGGGATCTCAAGTGGCAACGCCAAAGAGAGCCCCGACTCCGGCCGTCAATGCCATCGCGAGAGCCCCCCAGAAAGTGACGCGCGTAATGGAGGCGATCACAGGTGCGCCCCCTGCGCGTGCAGCCAGAAAACCCAAGAGCGCAAGAAAGAAAAGGGAGCTCCCGGCGAGACCCCACATAAGTGCGGAAGCTGGAAGCACAAGAACCATCAGCAGCGGAAGCGCTGCACCCAATGCAAACGTCCCCGCCGAGGCAAAAGCAGCCTGGACTGGCTTTGCCGCCAACGTGTCCGATATGCCAAGCTCATCGCGTCCATGCGCGGCTAGTGCGTCGTGCTGCATCAATTGAGTGGCTACGCTCGAGGCCAATGACTCTTCCAGGCCGCGCTCCACATAGATGGCCGTCAGTTCCGCGTGTTCCTGCTCTGGAAACTGGGCCAGCTCCTTGCTCTCGCGCGCCAGATCCGCGCTTTCGGTATCGGCTTGTGAACTCACGGAGACATACTCGCCTGCAGCCATCGACATGGCGCCCGCGACCAGGCCCGCTACCCCCGCAACAACGATGGCCTGGGTTCTCGCACCGGCTGCCGCCACGCCCAGTACCAGGCTTGCGGTAGACACAATGCCGTCATTTGCGCCGAGGACAGCGGCGCGGAGCCAGCCGGTTCGATGTGTCCTGTGTCGCTCTCCGTGTCTCATGGCGTCTCGTGGTGGATGGAGGTCTGCGTCGATGCCTAACTTATTGCTATGCGGGTCACTTGGGCAAGAGGTTCCACTGAGTGAACTTGCCGGTCAATACCTTACATGAGGCATGCGACGCCAGCACCCAATCTGCCCGAGCTCGCTTTGCTGATCTCAATATTTCCAGGAACAGGGACCGCTTGGCGGTTATAGCCATGAGCGCACGGCTTGCTCACGCTTTCCCCAGGGGCCAGGACTTTCCTTTAATGCCCCTGCCGCTGTCGCTACAATGTGCGCTCTTCTTTACTCACATCTAGTGAATCATGGCCAAGGAACAATATAAAAAGGTCGTACTTGCCTACTCCGGCGGGCTGGATACCTCCGTCATACTCAAGTGGCTGCAGGAGAAATACGGCTGCGAAGTGGTGACTTTCACCGCCGATATCGGCCAGGGCGAGGAGGTGGAGCCGGCGCGGGCCAAAGCCAAGGCGTTAGGGATCAGGGAGATCTTCATTGAGAACCTGGTGGAAGAGTTCGTTCGCGACTTCGTTTTCCCCATGTTCCGGGCCAATACCCTGTACGAGGGGGAATACCTGCTGGGTACGTCCATCGCGCGGCCGCTCATCGCCAAGCGCCTGGTGGAGATAGCTAACGAGACAGGCGCGGATGCCGTCGCGCACGGCGCCACTGGAAAGGGCAACGACCAGGTCCGGTTCGAACTCGGGGCGTACGCGCTGAAGCCCGATATCAAGGTCATCGCCCCCTGGCGCGAGTGGGACCTGACCTCCAGAGAGAAACTGCTGGCCTACGCCGAGCAGCACGGCATTCCCATCGAGGCCAAGCGCGGCAAGCAGTCGCCCTATTCCATGGATGCCAACCTGCTGCACATTTCCTACGAGGGCGGCATCCTCGAAGATCCCTGGTACGAGCCGGAGGAATCCATGTGGCGCTGGACGATATCGCCCGAAAAGGCGCCGGACGATCCGGTCACGATCCTGCTGGAATTCGAGAAAGGTGATCCGGTGGCGTTGAACGGAAAGAAGATGTCACCAGCGAAGATGCTGCTGGCCCTGAATCAGATCGGGGGCAAGCACGGCATCGGCCGCACGGATATCGTCGAGAACCGCTACGTGGGCATGAAATCGCGCGGCTGTTACGAAACGCCCGGTGGCGCCATCCTGTTGAAGGCGCACCGTGCTATCGAATCCATCACCCTGGATCGGGAAGTGGCACACCTGAAGGATGAACTAATGCCGCGTTACGCCACTCTTATTTATAACGGTTACTGGAGGAGTCCGGAGCGCCATGCGCTGCAGACCCTGATAGATGAAAGCCAGCAGCGGGTCAACGGCGTAGTGAGACTGAAACTTTACAAAGGAAGCGTGACCGTCACCGGCCGCAAATCTGAAACCGACAGCCTTTTCGATGCGACAATTTCCACTTTTGAGGAGGATGCCGGCGCCTATAACCAGAAGGATGCGGAGGGTTTCATCCGGCTGAACGCCCTGCGACTGAAAATCCTCGGACGTAAGAAAAGCTAAGACCCGCCACCCAATCGGAGTTTCCATGTTGCATTCCAAAACCAGAATCACGCTGGTCCTGTTACTGCTGTTCGTCAATTGCCTGCCGCCGGCCTTTGCTGGACCGGCCCGGCAGGAGGTGCTGCGCGCCACGCTCAAGAACGGCCTGCGCGTCGTTATCGTGAAGAACACCCTGGCGCCGGTGGTGACCACCGAGATGAATTACCTGGTGGGTTCCAACGAGGCACCGGCGGGTTTCCCCGGTACCGCCCACGCCCTCGAACACATGATGTTTCGCGGCAGTCCGGGCCTGTCAAAGGACCAACTGTCGGAAATTGCGGCGGCCATGGGCGGAGATTTCGATGCGGATACCACGCAGACGGTAACCCAGTACTTTTTCACGGTTCCGGCCAGCGATCTGGACGTGGCCCTGCACATCGCCGCCATCCGCATGCGGGGCCTGGACCTGAAACAATCGGAATGGGACAAGGAGCGCGGCGCCATCGAGCAGGAGGTATCCAGGGATCTCTCCAATCCGCAGTACGTGTTCTATTCACGATTGCTCAAAGCCATGTTCAAGGGCACGCCGTATGCACATGACGCGCTCGGAACACGTCCGTCTTTCGACAAAACAACGGCGGCCATGCTCAGGAAATTCCGCTCCACCTGGTACGCGCCCAATAACGCGATCCTGGTGATCGTGGGAGACATTGATCCTAAAAATGCTTTGGCCAGGGTGCGAAAGCTGTTTTCCAGAATTCCGGCGAAACACTTGCCGGAAAGGCCGGAGGTGGATCTGAAGCCGGTGTCCGCAAAACAACTCAAACTACCCACTGATTTGCCTTACGGCCTGGCACTGATTTCCTATCGCTTTCCTGGATTGACGGCCAAGGACTTTGCCGCCAGCCAGATCCTCGCGGATGTGCTGGCCAGCAAACGCGGCAAGCTGTACGCACTGGTGCCCGAGGGCAAGGCATTGTATGCGGGGTTCCAGGCGAGCGCATTTCCACGCGCGGGTTTGGGTTTTGCGCTCGGTGTTTTCCCCAGGGGAGGCGACGCAGCAGCGCTGGTTAAGGAGATGGATGCCGTAGTTGCGGCAACTATCAAGGATGGCGTCCCGGCGGACCTGGTGGCAGCAGCCAAGCGGCAGGAGATCGCCCAACTCGAATTTCAGAAAAATTCCATGAGCGGTTTGGCTAACGCCTGGTCAGAGGCGCTGGCATTTCAGGGGCTTGAATCACCTGAAGAGATGAAGGAGGCATTTGCCTCCGTGACCAAGGCCGAAGTGGACCGGGTGGCACGGGCCTACCTTAATCCGGCGCACGCGATCACCGCCATACTGACGCCGGAATCCTCCGGCAAGCCTGTCGCCGGGAAGGGATTCGGCGGCGCGGAATCATTCAGCAGTGCGCCGGAAAAAGGTGTGCCGCTGCCCGGATGGGCCAAGGCTGCGCTCACGCGCCTGAGCCTGCCCAAGTCCGACCTGCATCCATATACGACCAAGCTGCCGAACGGCATTCGGCTCATCGTGCAAGCTACGGACGTGTCCGATACAGTTTCAGTATATGGACGTATACGCAACCAGCCCAAAGTGCAGGAAGCGGCTCATCAGGAAGGAGTTGCGGAAATTCTGGACGGACTGTTTGACTATGGCAGTACTCATCTCGACCGCCTGGCTTTTCAGAAAGCGCTGGACGATATTGCCGCGCAGGAAACCGCGGGCGCGGAATTTTCAGTGCAGGCGCCGGCCGGCAAGTTTGAGCGCGCCGTGCAGTTATTGGCCGATAACGAACTGCACCCGGCCCTGCCGGCGGCGGCCTTTCGAGTGGTGCAGGCGCAGACCGCTCACCTCGCGGCGGGGCGGTTACAGAGTCCGAATTACCTGTTCCACCGCGCCGCCCAGAAAGCATTGGTTCCCGCGGGCGATCCCAGCTTGCGGGAAACCACTCCCCGATCAGTCATGAATTTAAGCCTCGCGGACGTGCGTGCATACTACACCCAGGCGTTCCGTCCTGATCTGACCAGCATCGTGGTTATCGGCAACGTCACGCCGGAACAGGCCAAGTCCGTGGTCGAGAAATATTTTGGCGGCTGGACCGCCAAGGGGAAACTTCCACTTACTGACTTCCCTGCAATTCCCCCCAGCAAGCCGTCCCAGGCGGTGGTGCCGGACAAAACCAGCGAGCAGGACACGGTAGTGCTGGCCCAAAGTGTAGGGCTAAACCTGTTCAGCCCTCAACGGTATGCCCTGGAACTGGGCAATCAGGTGCTGGGACAGGGGTTCTATTCCTCGCGCCTGTATCGCGATTTACGTGACAAAACCGGGCTGGTTTACAACGTCAGTTCCCAATTGAACCTGGGACGCACCAGGGGCTTTTATCAGGTGGTTTATGGCTGCGACCCGGACAAGGTTTCGCAGGCCAGGAAGCTGGTGATCCGCGATCTTAAGGAGATGCAGCGCCAGCCGGTTACCGGCGCAGAGCTGCAACGGGCGAAGGCCTTGATACTTCGCGGGATCCCCTTGAGCCGGGAGAGCGTGGATGACATCGCTTCCGGCCTTTTGAGCGATTCTGTAAACGGGTTGCCGCTGGATCAGCCCATGGTCACGGCCCGCCATGTCCTGGCGCTCAGCGCTTCCGATGTGCAGGCGGCATACAAGCACTGGTTGCGACCCGACGATCTGGTGGAGGTTGTGAAGGGACCGAAGCCGCAGTGACAAATACGCAAGACAGCCAGGAATTCTGGGGATTTGATCCAACGCAAGTGTGTCAGCCGATCCGCTGGGTAAGCTGAAGTCAGTTTGCCACTCCAGGAGTCAGCATGAAAGATCTGCCCCATTACTACCACGCATCCGCGACCGCTCACGACGACCTGGTACGCGTCACCTCCCCCGAGTTATCCCAACTGGAAACCGCGGCGCCTGTGGAATTTGGCGGGCCGGGCCATCGCTGGTCGCCGGAAACGCTCTTTACGGCCGCCATCGCCAACTGTTTCGTCCTTACTTTCAAGGCTGTTGCCAGGGCGTCGAATCTTCGGTGGGCGGGCATGGAATGCGACGTGGAAACCGTCCTCGACAAAGTTGACGGCAAAATGCAATTTACCCAGGCCACCGTCAAGGTCAGGTTAACGGTGGACGAGGCCGGTGACGCCGAACGCGCCGGCATGCTGCTGCAAAAGGCCGAGGCAAACTGCCTGATCAGCAACTCGCTCAAGACCGCGATAAAGCTGGAACCCGAGATCCTCGTTGCCGCGTGAGTCTACCGGCGGGCCAGTGCTCACGTCCCCGGCATCCTATATTTAAGACATGTATTATGCGCGGGTCGGGACCGGCATCCGCTCGGCGCTAAGTTGTGCTCTTAAGCGTTACCGGCCGGGCGGCCGGTGCCGGACTTCATGATGTCGCTGACCATCCGGAACAGCACCGAGTCGGCGTCAGCCAGTTCGGAAATGACGGTGAAGTGATCCTGGTCGGGCATGGGGATCCCTCTCACGTTCATGCCCCGTTTCGCGCATAACTCGAAATAGCGGGCCGACTGCCGCTTGAACTCGGCCGTTTCCACATCGCCGTAGGTGATGATCAGCTCGGTGCCCGTCCATCGCGGTGGGTGATCCATGGGGCTGTAAGCGGCCGCGGACTCGGGGGTAAATCTCCATGTCTCGTTTTCGGTCACGCGCACCAGCGGAGCCAGATCGTAAATCCCGCTCACCAGACACGCAGACTTGACCAGATCATCGGGCACGGCGAATTCCTCCGTCCAGCGGCTATCCAGGCACATGGCACAAAGATGGGCGCCCGCGGAGTGTCCGCTTATGTGAATGGAATCCGCATCGAAATTCAGCTCCCTGGCATGCTGGTGCAGCCAGGCGATGCTGCGCCGGCATTGATCGACAATGACGTCTATGGTCACTGCCGGCAACAGCGAATAGTTCAACACCGCGAAATTGATCCCGGCCTCGATAAAGGAAGGTGCCAGGTAGCTGAAATCTTCCTTGCCCAGGCGGCGCCAGTAACCCCCATGGATAAACAGCTGCAGCGGGCCGCCGCCTCGCCCGGTGGTAAACAGATCCAGGGTCTCCTCGGAATAATCCCCGTATTGGAGATCCAGTTGCCCGTCCAGGTCGTTCCTGGCCCGGCGGCTCTTTTCCGCGTATTCGGTGATATATTCCTCGACCGATCGCAGAGCTACGGAACTTGGGGAGTATTCCCTGTCCAGGAATTCCTGCTCGTCGAGATCGTTCCTCATTTTGTCTCGCCGTCCGTCTTCAGCTCCGCGGACGCATATGGGGGAACAGGATGACGTCGCGGATGGACGGGGAGTCCGTCAGCAACATGGCCAGGCGATCGATTCCCAGTCCTTCCCCGGCCGTAGGGGGCATACCGTACTCCAGTGCAGTAATGTAGTCCTGGTCGAAGTGCATGGCTTCCTCGTCGCCCGCCTCCTTGCTTTCGACCTGGGCACGGAACCGATCGGCCTGGTCGTCCGGGTCGTTCAGCTCTGAAAACCCATTAGCCAATTCACGACCGCCGACAAACAGCTCGAAACGATCCGTGACCTCCGGATCCTCGTCATTGCGCCGTGCCAAGGGAGAAACCTCGGTCGGGTAGAGGGTAATGAAGGTTGGCTGTTTAAGCTTTGCCTCCACGGTTTTTTCGAAAATCTCCACCTGGATCTTGCCGGCCCCGCATCCGTCCGGCAGCGGCACCTGCAGGCGCTGCGCCACCTTGCGTGCGCCCTCCTCGGTCTTCAGTTCTTCCGCCGTGACGCCGGCATTGAAATGCAGAATGGACTCCAGCACGCTCATGACGGCGAATTTCGGGCCCAGGTCTATCGCGTCCCCTTGGTAGCCGAACCGGGTCGAACCGTTCAAATCCATGACCAGGCTGCGCAACATGTCCTCGGTCAGGGTCATCACGTCACGAAAATCCGCGTACGCCTGGTAGAACTCCAGCATGGTGAACTCGGGATTGTGCCGGGTGGACAGCCCCTCGTTGCGGAAATTGCGATTGATTTCGAACACGCGCTCGACGCCACCCACCACCAATCGCTTGAGATACAGTTCCGGCGCAATGCGCAGGTACATGTCCATATCCAGCGTGTTGTGGTGGGTGACGAACGGGCGCGCCGTGGCGCCGCCGGGGATGACGTGCATCATCGGCGTTTCCACTTCCATGAAGCCGTGGTTGCGTAAATAGGCGCGCAGAAACTCCACGGCTTTCATGCGCACGTCGAAGATACGTCGTGTATCTTCGTTCATGATCAAATCCAGGTAGCGCTGGCGATAACGGGTTTCATGATCGGCCAGGCCGTGAAACTTCTCCGGCAACGGCCGCAACGACTTGGCCAGCGGGTGCAATTCGTCCACGTGTACCGACAATTCACCGGTCTTTGTCTTGAAAAGCCGGCCGGCTGCGCCGACGATGTCGCCCAGGTCCCAGTCCTTGAACGCCGCGTAAACGCCTTCCGGTAACTCGTCGCGCTTGATATAGAGCTGGATGCGACCGGACATGTCCTGCAGGTGCGCGAACGAGGCTTTGCCCATGATGCGCCGGCTCATCATCCTGCCGGCCACCCGCACGCGCACAGGCTCTGCCTCCAGGGAATCGTTGTCCCGCTGGCCATATTCTGAGTGAATCCCGGCGGCCAGCGCGTCGCGCCGGAAGTCATTGGGATAGGCATTGCCCTGCTCGCGCAGCGCCGTCAACTTGGCGCGGCGCTGGGCGATGAGTTCGTTGTCGTCGTCGCTGGTCATGGTTCCTGATCGTTTACAAAAATATGATGGTACCGCGTCGCGGGACCCGCGCAGTGTACCGCAGATGCTTCATTAACGCTTAACACGTGGTCCAGGTAAAATGCCGCGACCCTCCCTTATCCGTTGTGTTCGGAAGACACGCCCTGTTAGCGGTAGCAGTATTTGAACTCTATGGCCGGATACGGGGTGTCCGCTCCGCGTAATTTCGCCGGGCGTCCTGCCTGGCTCGAATAGAGTTTCGCGCGCTATACACATCCCTGTAACGCGCGCTCAACATAACGCTGCGCGAACACCCCGCATACGGCCGTGCCTTAGAGAACGCTTGCCGAAACGCTCACGTGAAGGTTCGCGGGTGTTGCCGGGCAGGTTCACGGAAGACCGTATGCGGCCAGGGATGGCCGCACCCGAGCCTACAGGGACGTATTCAACAAGCGTGTCTTCCGGGGACCTGCCCGGCATCCAACCGGCCGGAGGAAATCGGGAACTGATTCGAGCCGTACAGGGATGTACGGCGAGATTAAGCGGAGCGGACATCCCGCATCCGGACAAAAGGCTCAAGCAATCCTGCAAGAGGATGAACCCGCTCGCCCCTTTTACACACGAACTACAGGCTCACAGGCCACTCTTCAGGCCCGCCTCCATGAATTCATCCAGATCGCCGTCGAGCACGCGCTGCGTGTCGGTACGTTCGACGCTGGTACGCAGATCCTTGATGCGTGACTGATCGAGTACGTAGGAACGGATCTGGCTGCCCCAGCCGATGTCCGCCTTGGAATCCTCCAGCGCCTGCTTTTCCGCGTTGCGCTTCTGCTCCTCCATCTCGTACAACTTGGCGCGCAACTGCTTCATGGCGCGGTCACGGTTCTTGTGCTGCGAACGCTCGTTCTGGCACTGCACGACGATGCCCGTGGGCAGGTGGGTGATACGGATGGCCGAATCGGTTTTGTTGACATGCTGCCCGCCCGCGCCGCTGGCCCGGTAGGTATCAACCCGGAGATCGGCCGGGTTGATATCGATTTCGATATCGTCATCGACCTCCGGTGAGACAAATACCGAGGCGAAGGACGTGTGCCGGCGGTTGCCGGAATCGAACGGCGACTTGCGCACCAGGCGGTGCACGCCGGTCTCGGTGCGCAGCCAGCCGAAAGCGTATTCCCCTTCGAATCTGACCGTCGCGCTCTTGATGCCGGCCACTTCCCCCGGCGAAACCTCGATCAACTCGGTCTTGTACTCGTGATCTTCGCCCCAGCGCAGGTACATGCGCAGCAGCATTTCGGCCCAGTCCTGCGCCTCGGTGCCGCCGGAACCCGCCTGGATGTCCAGGAACGCGTTGTGCGAGTCCATTTCGCCGGCGAACATGCGCCGGAATTCAAGATCGGCAAGCTGCTTTTCAATGCGATCAAGATCAGTGACAACGGATTGCCCGGCAGCTTCGTCGCGTTCGTCCTTGGCCAGTTGCGCCAGCTCGCCGGCATCGGCGATACCCGCATCCAGGTACTTGATGGTGGAGACTACGCGCTCCAGCGCAACCCGTTCACGGCCCAGGTTCTGAGCCCTTTCAGGTTCGTTCCAGATTTCGGGGTTTTCCAGCTCGCGGCTGACTTCTACCAGGCGCTCCGCCTTGCGATCGTATTCAAAGATACCTCCTGAGAGCGTCGGTGCGCTCCCGCAGATCCTTGATGCGAGCACTGAGGGATGTGAATTCAAACATTGTCGACGTTCCGTCCTGGTATGAAATGCGGCGCAATTCTACTACAGCCCCGGCAAGCGTGACAGGGGATCAGCCGGTGCGCTCGGCCTGTTCGATGACAAGTTGCAGGCTGCGCCGGCCGTTGTACTCATTCACATCCAGGCGATAGGCGGCACGGATCTGGCGCGCATCCTGCAGCGCCTCATCGGAAGCCAGGTTGAAAGCGATGGCATCCAGGGAGCGTGGCACACCGCCGATTTCCAGTTGCAGCTTGAGATGCTTGTCTCCAACCACGCGGCTGCCAACCACCGTGAATTCACCGTCGAAAACCGGCTCCGGAAACTCCTGGCCCCAGGGACCGGCATCGCGCAGCATCGCCGCGGTTTCCAGGTTGAAATCCCCGGGCGTAAGTTCGCCGTCAGTGAACAACACCGCCGGTGCTTCGAGGTTCTGCATATACCGGGTGACGCACGATTCGAACAGCTCGCGGAACCGGGGCAGCCGATCTTCCTGCAGAGACAGACCCGCAGCCATGGCGTGCCCGCCGAAACGATGAATAACTTCCGGTTCCTGCGCGGAGACATCCGCGAGGACGTCGCGCAGATGAACACCGCGAATGGAACGTCCCGAGCCCTTTAACATGCCGTCGGCCTCGCGCGCGAACGCCACCACCGGCCGTTGCAGTTGCTCCTTGAGTTGCGATGCAAGCACACCCACTACCCCGGCGTGCCAGTCTTCGTTGAAGATACACAGACCCGCCGGCGCTTGTCCCGGAACCGGGTCCAGGTTCGCCAGCTCGTCCAGGGCCTGGCGCTGCATGTCCGCCTGGATTTCACGCCGCTCCTGGTTGAGCGCGTTGAGTTCGCGGGCCAGGCGCTGCGCTTCGAATTCGTCATCCGCCAGCAGGCATTCAATTCCCACGGTCATATCGGTCAGGCGTCCGGCCGCGTTCAACCGCGGCCCGACGGCGTAGCCCAGGTCGGAAGCGCCGGCCGCCGTGCTGGCGCGCCTGGCCGCCCGCAACAGGGCAGTAATGCCCGGAACACAGCGCCCGGCACGAATACGTTCCAGTCCCTGCGCCACCAGGACGCGGTTGTTTGCGTCCAGGGGCACGACGTCGGCCACCGTCCCCAGCGCCACCAGGTCAAGCAGAACCGCCAGGTTGGGTTCCGCAATGCCGGTTCGTACAAACCAGTCCAGCGCCCGCAGCTTGGCGCGCAGCGCCGCCATGACGTAGAACATGACACCCACGCCGGCCAGCGCCTTGCTGGGAAACGCATCACCTGGCAGGTTGGGATCGACGATCGCCGCGGCCTTGGGCAGGATCGCGCCGGGCAGATGATGATCGGTAATAATGACTTCCATCCCCAAGGCGGCGGCGCGTGCCGCACCCTCGACACTGGAAATACCGTTGTCCACCGTGATCAGGATGTCCGGCTTGCGCTCCGCCGCCAGCTCCACCACGTCCGGACTCAGGCCGTAGCCGTGTTTGAACCTGTCAGGCACCAGGTATTCCACGGCGGGTGCTCCCATGCTCTTTAACGCCCGCATGCCCACGGCGCAGGCCGTAGCGCCATCCACGTCGTAATCGGCGATGATCATCAGCCGGCGGCTCTCCGAGATCGCCCGAGACAGCAGGTCGACAGCCCGATCTATTCCGCCGAGCGATTCATAGGAATGGAGCCGCTCGAGCGAATAGTCCAGGTCCGCGGGCGAGGAGACATGGCGTGCGCTGAAAATGCGCCGCAGCAGCGGATGCATATCTTCAGGAAGATCCTGTTTCGATCCCGGAGGACGCCGTACGATCGGGCGTGCCTGCATCAGGATTCCATGCCGGTAATGAAGTGCGCCAGAGGTCTGCGCCTGCGCCAGAACCGGTACAACGACGGCCTGGACATGCGCCAAGCCTGATGGTCCGTCACAAGATCGAACTTCTTCACGGTACCGCTTCGAATCAGGTCCGCGCAAGGCCCGAACCAGTTGTTCTCCAAGTCGCCCAGGGCCGTATGCCAGCCCTCCAGATCTCGGTAACGCACGGCGCGCCGACAATGATCCAGCACCACCAATACCCGGGCGAGATCTTTGTTATCGTCCAAGTCTCCCGCATTGCGGGGCACCGCTGCCACGGCGGTGTCGGACAGAACGCCAAGGCCGCGCGCGAACAGATCCTCCGCATGCACCCGGGCCCAGCGGGGCTCCACGGGCACCGGCAACTCGCCACCGCCCCACAGCCACAGGCTGTTTACCGGTGCCAGTCCCCGGCTGTCACGCGCGCGGTTCACTTCACTTCCGTGCAACAGCATCTGCAATTCGTTGAGCAGCCGGTTCCAGCGCGTTGCGGCCCCGCCTTCCGGCAATGCGACGCCTACATCCCGGCCGATTACCGTATCCAGTTCTTCCGTGTGAATGTCCGGTACTTCGTGGAGTTTCAGGTACCAGCGACCGGGGGCGCTGACTTCTAGCTGCGCACCCATACCTTCGAGACAACCGCGCAGCTCCGCGGCGAGCGCCAGGGCATCGCGGCTGCTGATATTCAACAGCGCCGCGTCAATCAGCATCAGGCCGTTGCGGTCCGCGCGCAGATGCACGGGATCCGCCCGCATCCACCAGCCCTGCGGACGCTCCGCCGCATCCACCAGCCGGCTTACCGCAGCAACCGGTATATCCCTGCCGGGAGGTACCGCATATCCGAATAATTCGTTTATACGTCCGTGGAAAGTCAGTGGCGCGAGATCACGGCGAAGGCCGCGGGAGAGCAAAAGTGACAAGTGCTCGGCGCGCGGGACGTACTCGGTGCTATACGTGGCCTCCGGCCCGAGCAATCCGGGAATGTACAGGGTAAGTTCAATCAATCCGTGTGACGCCGGTCCGGGAATCGGTCGACAGCATAGCGGCTATTCCCGAAAGGATAAAAGCAATCTCTCGCCAAGACGCTAAGGACACCAAGATCGCAAAGGGAATAAGACTTTGCACAAATTCAATCTTCTTGGCGGCCTTGGCGTTCTTGGCATCTTGGCGAGAAACATTTTTCAAAGTTGATCGAAGATACTTCGCTTGACCTGTTCGAGGCTGGCCTCCACGCGGATCACCTGCCGGGTATTCTGTTTGACGGCGATATCGGGATCCTTGAGACCGTGTCCGGTCAGCGTGCACACAACACAGCTGCCCGCCGGGATCGCGCCGCCCCTGAGTTCCCGGATCACACCGGCAACGGACACCGCCGAGGCGGGTTCGCAGAATATGCCCTCCCTTTCGGCCAGCAGTTTCTGTGTCTCGAGAATTTCTTCGTCCGAAAACTCCCCGAACCAACCGCCGGAATCCCGGCTCGCGGTCCAGGCGTAGTCCCACGACTGGGGATGACCGATGCGTATGGCCGTCGCCACGGTTTCCGGATCATCCACCGGCCCGCCGCGCAGAAACGGCGCTGCCCCGGCGGCCTGGTAGCCCAGCATCGTCGGCACGGAGGACACGGCGGCGTGGGAAGGCCCCCACTGATATTGGCCGCGCAGGGCGGAAGCCGCTTCGGTGGTGCCACCGGCATATTCCGAGTAACCCATCCAGTAGGCGCTGATGTTGCCGGCGTTGCCCACCGGCAGGCAATGGAAATCCGGCGCCCGACCCAGCGCATCCACGATTTCAAATGCGGCGGTCTTCTGGCCCTGCAGCCGGTAGGGATTGATGGAATTCACCACGGTCACGGGCGCCTCTTTTGCCACCTCGCGCACCAGGCGCATACCGTCGTCGAAATTCCCCAGGATCTGGATCACCACGGCGCCGCTCATCATCGCCTGGGCCAACTTGCCCAGCGCAATCTTGCCTTCCGGGATAAGCACGAAGGCAGTCAGCCCCGCGCGCGCCGCGTAGGCGGCGGCCGACGCGGAAGTGTTTCCGGTGGATGCACAAATGATTGCCCGGGAATTCTCTCCCGCCGCCTGGGTCACCGCCATGGTCATGCCGCGGTCCTTGAATGATCCGGTGGGATTGAGGCCTTCATACTTGACGTAGAGATCCACTTCGCGCCCGATCAACTTCGGAATATTGAGCAGCCTGATCAACGGTGTATTCCCCTCATTAAGGGAAATGATGCGAGCGCCGTCGGAGACAGGCAGGCGCTCCCGGTAGCGGTCGATAATGCCCGAATAATGAAACGGCGATGTCATTGCAGGGTTTCCAGACGGATGCGGAACACCCGGCCGTCGATGCTGTCCAGCGCCTCGATGGCACGGATGGCTTCATTCATGTTCTTCTCCAGCACCTTCTGCGTCAGAAAAATCACCGGAACGTGGCCGGCGTCCGGCTCCGGCTGCTGCTGCATGATTGCCTCGATACTGATATCCAGCCGGCCCAGGATGGCGGTGATGTTGGCCAGCACGCCGGGGCGGTCCAACACGTACATGCGCAGATAGTAGGCGGTTTCCACCTCTTCCATGGACTTGACCGAACGATCGGCGATGGCGTCCGGTTGAAACGCCAGGTGCGGCACCCGGTTTTCCGGATCCGAGGTCAGGGTCCGCACCACGTCCACCAGGTCGGCTACCACGGCGGACGCGGTGGGTTCGGCTCCGGCGCCGGCGCCGTAATAAATGGTCGCGCCAACCGCGTCGCCCACCACCAGCACGGCGTTCATGACGCCGTTCACATTCGCCAGCGGGTGGCGTTCCGGGATCAAGGTGGGATGTACCCGCATTTCGATCCCGCCGCCGGTATCGCGCGCCACACCCAATGACTTGATCCGATACCCGAGCCGATCGGCATATTGAATGTCCACCGGCGCAATGCCGGTGATCCCCTCGGTATGAACCTTGTCGAACTGCAGCGGAATGCCGAAGGCGATGGAGGCAAGGATGGTCAGCTTGTGGGCGGCGTCCGTGCCTTCCACATCAAAGCCCGGATCCGATTCCGCGTAACCCAGGCGCTGGGCCTCCGCCAGGATGCTGGCAAAATCGCGGCCGGTCTCGCGCATCTGGGACAGTATGTAGTTGGAGGTGCCATTGATAATGCCGGTCACTTCCACGATGTGATTGCCCGACAGACCCTCGCGCAGCGCCTTGATAATGGGGATCCCTCCGGCGACGGCCGCCTCGAATGCCACCATCACGCCCTGCTTCTGCGCCGCCGCGAATATCTCGTTGCCGTGCAGGGCGATCAGCGCCTTGTTTGCGGTAACCACGTGTTTGTCATTGGCGATCGCCTGGAGAATAAGTTCTCGCGCAGGTTCGATGCCGCCCATGAGTTCACAGACGATCTCCACTTCAGGATCGTTGACGACGGCCAGCGGATCGTTGGTCACGGCGATATCGCCGGTGTCAAAGGCGCGTTCCTTGTCCGGACTGCGGGCCGCGGCGCGGCTGATGCGTATGCCGCGTCCGGCACGCCGGGTGATCTCTCCGGCGTTGCGGCGCAGAACACTGATGACGCCGCCGCCGACAGTTCCCAACCCAAGCAGTCCGATGTTTACGGGTTTCAATGGAGATTCCTCAAAAAGTTGCCCGTGGAGGGCTCGCTTCGGCCGCGGCGCAATTAATATGTTGCCCGCGCCTGCTAGACCGCTCTCAATGACCGTTCGTTGCCTTCCCGGAACATGTTGCGGATGCCGCGTATGGCCTGCCGCGTCCTGTGCTCGTTTTCAATGAGCGCAAAGCGCACGTAGCCGTCGCCGTGCTCGCCGAAGCCGACGCCGGGGGATACCGCCACTTTCGCCTCCAGCAGAAGCCTCTTGGAAAATTCCAGCGACCCGAGTTCCCGGTACGCCGGCGGGATCGGCGCCCACACAAACATGGTCGCCTTCGGCTTTTCCACGGTCCAGCCGATTGAGTCGAGGCCGTTGCAGAGCACGTCCCTGCGCGAGCGGTACGTTTCCCGGATTTCCTCAAGACAGGACTGGTCCTCTTCCAGGGCGGTAATGGCCGCCACCTGGATGGGCGTGAACATGCCGTAATCAAGGTAGGATTTGAGTTGCGCCAGCGCTTTCACCAACACTCTTGAGCCGACCATGAAGCCCACGCGCCAGCCCGGCATGTTATAGCTCTTGGAAAGCGAAAAGAATTCCACGGCGATTTCCTTGGCGCCCGGCACCTGCAGAATGGACGGCGCCCGATAACCGTCGAACACGATATCGGCGTAGGCCAAGTCCTGGATCACCCAGATTTCATTTTCGCGCGCGAAGTTGACGATCTTCTCAAAAAACGCAAGGTCAACGCACTGAGTGGTCGGGTTGCTGGGGAAATTGAGCACCAGGAACTTGGGCCGCGGCCACGAATCGCGCACCGCGGTTTGCAGTTCCGAGAAAAAGTCGATACCCGGCCCGATGGGCACGTTACGGACATCCGCACCGGCGATAATGAACCCGAACGGGTGAATCGGATAGGCGGGACTCGGCACCAGCACCAGGTCGCCCTTCTCCACCACCGCCATGGCCAGGTGGGCAAGGCCCTCCTTTGAGCCGAGCGTGACGATGGCTTCCGACTCCGGGTCCAGCTCGACGGCATAACGGTCACGGTACCAGTTGCAGACGGCGCGGCGCAGCCGGGGAATGCCCCGGGACATGGAATAGCGGTGGGTATCGCGGCGCTGCGCCGCTTCGACCAGCTTGTCCACCACGTGGCGCGGCGGCGGGCGGTCGGGATTGCCCATACCGAAGTCGATAATGTCCTCGCCCAACCGGCGCTGCGCCATCTTGAGTTCATTGACGATGGCGAAGACGTAGGGAGGCAGCCGCTTGATCCTGCTGAACTCGGTTTCCACAGGCAAATACCCGAAAAAACATGGAATTGAAAGGCGCAAGAGTATACGGCATCTGAGGGGGGCGATACAGGCGCCACGGCCTCCCGTATACTTCTACCATGCTGCGCGCCGCCGTCCTGCAAATGGTCTCCACCGCCGATGTGGACGAAAACCTGGCCTGTGCCGGGCAATTGGTGGAGCAGGCGGCCGCCGATGGCGCCAGTTTCCTGGCGCTGCCCGAGTTTTTCCCCATGATCAGCATCAACGAGCGCGACAAGCTATCCATTCGGGAAAAATTCGGCCAAGGGCCGCTGCAGGCGTTTCTGTCCGGCCAGGCGCAGCGGCACGGGGTCTGGCTGCTGGGCGGCACCATACCGCTGGATTCCGGTGACTCTGATCGGGTCTACAACAGCTCGCTGCTGTTCGATGACAAAGGCCAATGCGTGGCCCGCTACGACAAGATCCACCTGTTTGACGTATACGTGGACGTGGAGGGCAAAGAAGGCTACAACGAATCGGCCACCATGAAGGCGGGCACGGATCTTGTTACGGCGGCCACGCCGTTCGGCGACGTGACCCTGTCGGTCTGCTACGACCTGCGCTTCCCCGAGTTGTACCGGCGCATGGCCGGCGATAGCGTAACCATGATCACCGTGCCATCGGCCTTTACCGAGCGTACCGGCCGGGTGCACTGGCAAATGCTGCTGCGGGCACGGGCGGTGGAGAATCTCAGTTATGTCATCGCCCCCGGCCAGGGCGGACGCCACAACGAACGCCGCACCACATGGGGGCACAGCATGATCGTGGATCCCTGGGGAGAAGTCCTGTGCTGCGTGGAGCAGGGACCTGGATTTGCCTGCGCCGACCTGGATTTCGATCGCCTGCAGGCTTTGCGCCGCTCCTTCCCGGTCTTGAAACACCGGAAACTGACCATATAGGTTATATATTAATGAACACTCCACTTGTACTTGCCAAAAGCACTCTGCTGGAGCCCGTCGGGCTCGACAGCGGACACATTGAAAAGACCCTGGGTCAGATCATGGCCCACGATATCGATCACGCCGATCTGTATTTCGAGGCTGCCCGATCCGAATCCTGGGTGCTGGAAGACGGTATCATCCGCGAAGGTTCCCACAGCATCGACCAGGGCGTGGGCGTACGCGCGGTGAGCGGCGACAAGACCGGTTTTGCCTATTCCGATGAGATCCTGCTGCCCGCTTTGACCAGCGCCGCCCAGACCGCCCGGGCCATTTCCCATGCCGGTGGCGCAAACAGTCTGCAGAGCTGGCACCGGCGCCAGGTCACGCCGTTGTACGCGGCGGATGATCCGCTCAACTCCATCACTTCCGAACGCAAGGTGGAGCTGCTGCAGCGGCTGGACAAGCTGGCGCGAGGAAGAGATCCGCGCGTGAAACAGGTCATCGCGTCGCTGGCCGCGTCCCATACCACCGTCCTGGTGGCCGGCGTGGACGGGACTTTCAGCGCCGACGTACGGCCGCTGGTGCGGCTCAATGTCAGCGTCATCGTCGAGCAGGAGGGACGCCGTGAAAAAGGCAGCGCCGGCGGCGGTGGACGCTTCAATTACGATTATTTCCTGGACGGCGGTATCGCCGAGAGCTACGTCAACGAGGCGGTTGACCAGGCCTTGATCAACCTCGACGCAAAACCGGCGCCCGCCGGCACCATGAGCGTGGTGCTGGGTCCCGGCTGGCCGGGGATCCTGCTGCACGAGGCCATCGGCCATGGCCTGGAAGGGGATTTCAACCGCAAGGGCACTTCCGCATTCGCCGGCCGCATGGGCCAGCGCATTGCCACGCCGGAAGTGACGGTGGTGGACGATGGCAGCATCGCCAGCCGGCGCGGATCCCTCACCGTGGATGACGAAGGTACCCCGACCCAATGCACGACGTTGATCGAGCGCGGCATCCTGCGCAACTATCTGCAGGATAAATTGAACGCGCGCCTCACGGGCATGAAACCCACCGGCAACGGCCGGCGCGAATCCTACGCCCACCTGCCCATGCCGCGCATGACCAACACCTACATGCTGGCGGGCGAACACGACCCGGACGAAATCATCCGCTCGGTTAAGCGGGGTCTGTACGCCACCCAGTTCGGCGGCGGCCAGGTAGACATCACCAACGGCAAGTTCGTGTTTTCCGCCAGCCAGGCGTTCCTGATAGAGGACGGCAAGGTCACGGCGCCGGTCAAGGGCGCCACCATTATCGGAAACGGCCCGGACGTGCTGACGCGCGTCTCCATGGTGGGCAATAACCTGGAGCTGGATCCCGGCGTCGGCGTGTGCGGCAAGGACGGCCAGTCCGTACCGGTGGGCGTGGGCCAGCCCACCATCCGCATCGACGAACTCACCGTCGGCGGCACGGCTGCCTGAATATCAGCTTGCCTGCATAAGCAGATATCGCGGCAGCCCGCCCTCACCCGGCCGGTTCTGCCTATTCCAGCGCCCGACTCGATGCGGAGACGGCATCAAGGCAGGACCTCACGCCTGCAGGCCCGGCAATGCACGAACACAATATCCTGACGCCGGGCCCAATCAGCCACATAAGCGTGGAACGCCCCCAGGATTCAGAGTCACCATTACGGCTTCGCAGGAGGATGACACGCCGAACAACCGGCACGACGAAGGAGCTTTGCCAGGCGCCCGTTCAACGATACACTGCCGGGCCCCATCTTCCACAAGCCGGGGTCTCCGATGGAATCATACGGCTCTCCCTACATCCTTCATTTTGCCGTCGGCGCAGTAGTCGTTGCGACGTTTCTCCTGCGCCATTTCTTCAGGCAAATCAACATCCCGGAACTGGTGGGCTTCATCCTGCTCGGGCTTGCCTTGACGGGAGTCGACGCCAAGTACGACTTCATCAACCCCGGTGGCGAGAGAGTCTTTCGCTTTCTGGGCAACGTCGGTCTGATCGTCCTGCTGTTCCGCACGGGACTGGAAAGCAATTTGAGCCGACTTAAGGAGGAACTCGGTCCAGCCGGGGTCATCTGGCTGGGCAATTTCCTTCTGAGCGGCGTCGCCGGTTTCCTCGCCGCCCGGTATCTGCTGCATCTCGAACTCGTAACAAGCCTGGTCATCGGCACGGCCTTTACGGCTACTTCGATCGCGATCAGTATCGGCGTCTGGCGCGAGAGCGGCATGCTTCACCGCCGCGAATCGAACCTGCTCCTGAACGTTGTGCAGATGGACGATGTGTCCGGCGTGGCGGCGCTGGCGCTAATCGTGACCCTGGTTCCAATGCTGGAGGCTAACGCCGGGTTGGACGGCGGCGCAATTCTCAACGCTATGGGGACTTTCGTACTCGACTTCTTTCTCTTCAGCGCGGGATGCCTCCTATTCGCCAGATACCTGGAAGCGCCCATTACGGGCTTTTTCATCAAAATTGCACAGACGGACTCGTGCCTCATGTTGCTGACGGTGGGCACCGGCGTGATGATCGCGGCCCTCGCCCAGGGACTGGGGTTGTCGCTTGCCGTGGGCGCATTGTTTGCGGGCCTCGTGTTCAGCAGGAACCCGGAAGCCGCCCATATCGACAAGATGATCATTCCCATTTACAACCTTTTCGCGCCGTTCTTCTTCATCTCGGTGGGCATGGCCATCGAACCCACCCTGTTCATGGCCGGCATCAAGATTGGCGGGGTCCTTATCGTTCCCGCGGTACTCGGCAAGGTATTCGGGGGCGCGTTGCCGGCATTGAAATATCTCGAAAAACCTGCGGCATTGGCGATCGGGATGAGTCTGGTTCCCCGAGCCGAAATCATGCTGGTAATCGCAGGAACAGCCAGATCGATGGGTCCCGGAGTCCTCCCTGACGAGATTTTTGCCGCCATCGTCTTCGTCTCGGCGGTGACTTGCGTGCTGACCCCACCGCTGGTCAAGCCCCTGCTGGCGCGGCTCCGATAAACGGTTTCATGCTCCGCGCGCTCTGAACATTTCCAACTGCCGGGCCGGGAGAAGGCGCGGCCCAGTCAGCAGTCGAGGCGCTGCACGTGAAGCCGACAACGGTATGGGATTGACGTGTGGATCCGGGCGCCGGCATCCGTTGCGCGCGATGCGCCGACCCGCTGCTTGTACGATGGGAGATGCAGGCAAATGAAGCTGATGTTCGCACAACCTCTTTTGTATTTACTGATCGCTGTGGTGAGTTCAGCGGCGGTGAACGCCGCGGTCCCGCATGGCTGGAAAACATTTTCTAGCCGCGCCGGTTGGAAAATCAACTATCCGGCCGACTGGAAGCCAACAGGCTGTGCGGCTTGTGAAGACCTGGAAGCGCCGGACAACACCGTCGTCATGTTCCAGCCGCCTGGATATAACGGGCACGTGCAGGTAGAGAAGCTGCGCGACAAACCCGCGGATGTGGACGACAGGTCCTGGTTGCGCCGCTTCGAGACAACCAACAGCCGTGACGCGTACATCCTGGAAGCGCGTCCGGCAACACTGAACGGCATGGCGGCACTGGATGTAGTCTATAGCGCGCCGTCTACTCCGCCGGGAAAGGGCAGACAACATGAAATCGTGTTCGTGACTGCCCGTGGCGGCTGCTATGCCGTCATCGTGTTCAGCCCGCTCCGGAGCCGGATCACGGATCCAATCACGCCGGTGCGACAACTCGACATCTACCCGACGTTCCAGCGCATGTTGTCGAGCTTCAGGATCCTCGGTACGCCCCGATAGGCCGCCGGTTCGACACGCGGTCATCCCTGCTCCAGACCACGTGGCCGCATCGGATTACAGCCGGGTGCAGTAACCATCTCCACCAACCTCAATCCAACAACGGCGAAGCAGGAAGCCGCTTCAGCGCCTGCGCGCACGCGAAGCAATCAAGCGGGCAAGGTCTACAGGGTCGGGAACCCCGTTCAATGGCACAACCCCATACTTGCAAATTCAGCCCAGCGCGAAGATCATTTCCTGGCAGCGTATATACAGTTACTTTCCTTTAAAGATGATTGAGACAGAAAGACTGTTGATACGGAAATTCACCCTGGATGACGCGGAAGCCTACCTTCGGCTGAACTCGGATCCGGACGTTCTGCGATATACCGGCGATCCTCCCATTGTGTCTCTCGAGGAATCCCGCCAGGTGCTTCTGGATTACCCGCTCCGGGATTACGAGGTTTACGGTTACGGGCGGCTCGCCTGTATCGAGAAGTCCTCCGGACAAATGGTTGGTTTTGCCGGCCTCAAGTACATTCCGGACATCGATGAAATTGAGCTCGGTGTCCGCTTCCTGCGGGAGCATTGGGGCAAAGGCTACGCGACTGAATCTTCGCTGGGTGTACTGGAGCATGCGCGCCGGGAACTCGGCCTCGACCGAATCGTGGCGCTGGTGGAACCGGACAATAAAAATGCCGTGAAGACTTTACTCAAGCTGGGGATGGTCTTCGAGAAGAAAGTCCGGTTGAGCGGCGAGGAGTCCGATGACGATCTCTATGTCTGGCCGGTTTGACGGCCATCCCGCCAACCTGGTTCCGATGAAGCCAAAACACTGATCGACTTATTTCGCTGCCGTCGCGGGTTCCGCCACGGGCCGGTACTTGGCATACTTCTTCAGCAACGCCCGGAAAGCGGGAGACTTGTGGATCGGATCCAGATCGGGAACGCGCCAAAGCAGGGTGGGAGGCAAAGCTTCGCCGCTACCCGGCGAGCTCAGGACACGGTCCAGCAGCGAAACCGCCGCCTCCGCGCGGCCAATTTTGGCGTATGTGATCGCGTTACCTACAAGAACACTGAGGCTCCCAAAATGATCTGCGGATTTCCCGGCCGCGGCCAGGGATGCCTTGATCGCGGCCATTGCCGCCGCGGTCTTGCCCAGGCCCACCTCCGCATCGGCAATGCTATTCCACATCTGGGCAACTTCGAGAGGATGCTTGGCCACTGCCGGCAAGCTCGCGCGGAACTCCGGCAACGCCTTTGTGTAATGTGCCCGCGCCCGGGCCAAGTCGCCGGAAAGCCGGTAAAGATTACCGAGCCAAATATCCTTATAGGCCTTTGGGCGGAAGTCATCCGCCGTATCAGGGATACTCTCAAGCAGGGCAATGGCGGCAGGGTAGTCGCGCTTCAGGGTCAACAAATGAACCCTTATCGCCTTCATCGAATCGCTGTTTCCCTGGGCGGCTGCCAGGGCACGATCCGGGTCGCCGGTACGAAATATGATGGAGATAACGTAATTGATACGGGCGCTGTCGTTGCCGGGGTTCACGGCAAGCGCCTGACGTGACAGCTGTTCCGCCTCAGCGTAGCGGCCGATGGCCATGAAGGTCTCGATGAGGTTCACGGCCATGACGCCATTGCGCGGATCGAGGGCCAGTGCCTTTTGCTCGGCATCGATGGCCTCGTTGTATTTGCCCTGGCGGCGCAACACATAGCCGCGCGCGGCCAGCGCGTCTGCATCGTTGGGCCGGAGCTGCAGCGCCGCGGCAAACGCCTTCAGCGCCCCGTCATAGTCGCCCTTGCCGTAATAGTCGCAGTAGCCGACGGCCAGGTGCGACTCGGCCAGGTCCGGCGCCAGCTTCATGGCCTGTTCCGCCTGCGCCCGCGCATCGGCGTCGAGCTGCCGCACATCCTCACCGCCGCCGCCGTTGAAACTCAGCCAACTCTCGGCATAGGACAGCCGGGCATGGGCCAGGGCGAAGTCCGGAACCCGTGCGATGGCCTGCCGGTACAGGGGGATCGCCTTCTTCAAGGGACTGGTTACACTGGCACCCACCCCTGCCTGGTTAACCAGATACTCCGCGTGCAGGTACAGATCGTTGGCTTGCGGGTCGCCGCTCAGCGCCGTGGCCAGGCGTTTTGTATCCGCCGGCGACAGCTTCGCCTTGAGCGCGTCCGCGATCTTCTCCGCCACCTCTCCCTCCACACCGAACACGTTGTCCAGTGTGCGCGTGTAGGCCTGCGCCCAGATGTGCGCGTCGGTGCGTGCGGCGATCAACTGCACGTTGATCAGCACCGAGTTACCCGCCTTCTGCACGCTGCCTTCCAGGATGTTGGCCACACCCAGCTGCTCGGCGATGGTTTTCAGATCGACCGGGTGACTGGCGTACCTGGCCGTGGAGGTGCGCGAGATCACCGTCAAATCGCCGATGTCCGCCAGCTTGGTCAGGATCAGGTCCTGCATGCCGTCCGCGAAATATTTATTGTCCTTGTCCGCCGACAGGTTCTCAAACGGCAGCACGGCGATGGATTTCTTCGAAACAGGATGGGTGATCGACGCCGGTGATGGCGCGGCCGCTGCAGGTGCACCCGGCTTCGCCTTGGGTGATGCGGCAACCGACGCCGCCGCGGGCGGCGGCGCGACCTTGTGGGAGCTCCACGGGCGCCACGCGAGCAGCGCCACGGCCACCACCAGCACCCCGATGATCACAAGATCGAGCTTGCGCCCCACCTGGCGATGCTGCTCGGGCCCGCGCGCTTCAGGTGACTCGACAGGCTCGGTGCGGCGCACCCCCTCCGGCGTGATCTCAAACGCCCAGGCCAACACCAGCGCCACGGGGAAGCCCAGCAAGACCAGCATAACCACCAGCTGCGCGGTCCAGTCCGGCATGTGGAATACCGGAAATACCTGCGTGGCCACCTCGATGAGCAGCCAGCCGACCACCCCGTAGGCCACCGCCACGCGATAGACGTGGCGGCGCTTCAGTTCGGCGAACAGACTTCGCTTCCCCATTGAGCGGAGTTTCCCTGTTATTGTTACGTTACGGTGTGACCTGCCAAGTGTCGGCAATGCCGGCCCGCAGCGCAAGCGGAGCCGAGGATCCGGGCTTATCCGGCGCGAGATTCCACCATGGCGGGATCGGGGCCCGGGTCCTGGCCGCGTCGTCATTTGCGACCGCAGATTGAAAATCCGTCGAAACCCGGCCAGTATCCCCCTGGGGGCAGGTTCATGACCGGAACCTGTCGATGCAATAATCAAAAACAATATTCAGCCATGATCCTATCGCGCCTTGTTGCGGGCCTGGCCGCCATTGTTATCGCCTGCGGGACGGCATCCGCCGATACCCGCTATACCGGCAGGCAGGTTATGGCGGCAGGCGGTGTGAAGGTCATGCAATTCACCGGCATTCGCTACGCCCAACCGCCCACCGGAAAATTCCGCTGGCGTGCGCCGCGTCCCGTGGCAGCCGCGGCGCGCGTCGATGCCACGCACTGGCCGCCGGCCTGTATGCAGGACGACGGCAACGTCAAGTGGTACCGGCGCGTGGCCGCGGGCTTTGGAAAATCACCCGGCGATACGCCAACGTTGCCACAGGTGAGCGAAGACTGCCTGTTCCTGAATGTCTGGACGCCGCACAGGCGCGGCCACCTGCCGGTCATGGTGTGGATCCACGGCGGCGGCAACGTCAATGGCTGGTCGTTCGAGCCGGACTACCGGGGCCGGAACCTGGCGGCCAAAGGCGTGGTCGTGGTATCGATCCAGTACCGCCTTGGCGTATTCGGCTTCCTGGCGCTGCCGACGCTCACTGCGGAATCTCCCAACCACACGTCCGGCAATTACGGCATCCAGGATCAGCTCCAGGCGCTGCGCTGGGTTCAACACAATATTCACCAGTTTGGCGGCGATCCCAATAATGTCACGGTATTCGGCGAGTCCTCCGGCGCCGGTGATATCGGCTACCTGCTGTTGTCGCCCTTGAGCCGCGGTCTGTTCCGCCGCGCCATCACGGAAAGCGGCGGTTGGCCGGCCATTCAGAAAGTGACGCTGGCCGATGCCGAGGCGGGCGGCGAACGCTTCCTAAGGGAAACGGGCGCCTCCAGCTTGAAGCAACTGCGGGAAATGCCGGCATCCGAACTGCTGGCCATGGCCGCGGCCTACATCAACCGTTCCTATTACGATCCGCCGGTCGATGGCTGGCTGCTGCCGCAGGCGCCGGCCAAACTGCTCCGGAGTGGAAAGTTCGAGCCGCGCCCGGTGATTTTCGGCACTAACGCGGATGAGTGGCTCATGTATATAAAGGACGCAAGTGAAGCTAACTGGAAGCGGGTGCTGGCCGAGGCGGACCCAAGCGGCCGGGTCACACCACGGATCGAGACGCTGCTTCACGGCCTGCCACTGCGCCGTCGTATCGCGGCGCTCACGACGGCACAGGAAATGTATTGCCCGACACTGACCATGGCAAAGGCGTTCGCATCAAGCGGCGCGCCCACCTATGTTTATCACTTCACCCGGGTCCGCGAAGGCAGCCGGCTCGGGGCCTACCACGGCGCTGAAATCCCTTATGTGTTCGACACCCACGCCCGTTGGCTCCCGACTGACAATATCGACCGGGCTCTTACTTCGACAATAATGAATTACTGGACCGACTTCGCCCGTAACGGCGATCCCAATCACACCGGCGCGCCACACTGGCCGCAATGGGATACTGCGGCCAAGGCGATGATTCTGGGAGATTCGCCCGCGGCACGACCGCTGGATCAACAGCTTTGCAGGTTGCTGGAACAGCGATGAACGATCCGGAAATCGACTGGCTTCTGTTCGGGGCCGCCGTCGGGCTGATCGTGGTGGTGTGCATTCCCATGATCCTGGTGCCCGAACAGGCCTCAATGGAAGTGACGGCACTGTACAACTGGATTGCCGGCCGGCTGGGCCTGCTCTACCAGTGGATGACCATCGCCTCCACCGTCATCCTGGCGGTGATCGCATTCGGCAAGTACGGTCACCGCCGTCTGGCGGGCGCCGATGCACGCCCGGCCTATTCCAATCTCTCATGGATCTCGATGCTGTTCTGCGCCGGCGTCGGCGCCGGACTGTTGTACTGGGCGGCGATTGAGTGGGCCCATTACCTGAAAGCGCCGCCGTTCGGGCTGCAGCCGGGTTCACCCTCCGCCCGCGAGTGGGCGGCGTCCTACGGCATATTTCACTGGGGCCTGTCCGCCTGGTGCCTGTATTGCCTGCCCACCGTGGCCATTGCCTATCCCTATTACCAGCGCAACATCCCTTACCTCAGGTTGTCCACATCGCTGGCGGGGCTGTTCGGTGACGACATCGTTCACCGCCCGCTGGGACGGGCCGTGGACTTCCTGTTCATCATCGCTCTCGTGGGCGGCACCGGGACCTCGCTGGCCCTCACCACCCCCATGGTCGCGGCCTGCGCCAGCAAACTGCTGGGTGTGCCCGAGTCATTCTGGCTGGACCTGGCCGCGTTTGCCGCCTCGGTGGCCCTGATCGCCACCAGCGTCTACCTGGGTCTGGATCGCGGCATCAAGCGCCTCAGCGATATCAACGTGGGGCTTGCCGGCCTGTTCCTGCTGTTCGTGCTGTTGGCCGGTCCGACATTCTTTCTGCTCAAGCTCGGCACCAACAGCATCGGTCTGATCCTTCAGAACTTCATCCGCATGAACACCTGGACCGAACCCATCCGGCACAGCCACTTCGTGGAAAACTGGACCATCTTTTATTGGGCATGGTGGATCGCCTACGGTCCGTTCATGGGTCTGTTCGTCACCCGGATTTCGCGCGGCCGGACCCTGAAGCAACTGATTCTTTCCATGGTCGGCTTCGGCGCGCTCGGGTGCGCCGCTTTCTATATCGTCATGGGTAACACGGCCATGTGGATGGACATGCGGGGCATGGTGCCGGTCCAGGCCCTGGTCGCGGCGGGCCGCGCCAATGACGCCATTGCGCAGGTCATGGCAGCATTGCCCTGGCAACCCATGCCGCTTGTCGCATTCATCGTCATGGCGCTGGTATTCGCCGCCACCACGTATGATTCCGCCTCCTACGCCATCGCCTCCGCGGCCACGCGCTATCTGGCCGCCGGCGCCAACCCGCACCGCTGGCACCGGGTATTCTGGGCGTTTGCGCTTGCCGTCCTGCCTATCACCCTCATCATCGTCGGCGGCCTGCACGCGATTTTGTCGGCCGTGCTGGTGGCGTCCCTGCCGCTGCTGATCATCGGCGTCGCCATGATTGTCGCATTGTTTAAAAGCCTGCGTGCGGAGACACAAGGATGAAACTGTTCGAAACGAAGATCGCCGTGCTGGATGCCGGCATGGGCAAGGATTTGAAGATGCGCGGCGTGGAAGTGCCGGAAACCATCTGGTCGGCCCATGCGTTGACCGCCGCGCCGGAAGCGGTCCTGGAAGTTCACCGGGAAAACATCGATGCCGGGGCCGATATCATCACCACCAACAGTTATGGCATTATCCGGGCGGACCTGCGCAAGGCCGGCATGGAAGACCGCTACGGCGAGCTCAACCGGATCGCGGGGGAACTGGCGCGGCGCGCTGTCGAGGAAACTTCCAGGCATATAAAAATTGCCGGTTCCCTGCCGCCCCTGAACGGCAGCTACCGCCCGGACCGGGTATTGCCATTTGATCAACTCGCGCCGCAATACCAGGAACAGGCGGCGCTGCTTGCGCCGTACGTGGATTTTTTCCTGTGTGAAACCATGTCGCACACCACCGAAGCGCGTGCGTCTGCCGCCGGCGCTGCTTCGACGGGAAAGCCGGTAGTTGTCTCTTTTACCCTGCATGACGAGGATCCCCGGCGGCTGCGCAGCGGTGAATCGCTGGAGGACGCCATCGCGTCCATCGCCGAATACTCCCCCGTCGGGGTGATG
>CAZNWR010000001.1:32059-48422 GCA_964576645.1 uncultured Enterobacteriaceae bacterium
CTGCTGCCTGCCCGAACGCATCAGCGACGCCATGCCCATAGTGGTGAATAGCGGCTATGACCTGGTGGGCGGTTACGCCAATGCGTTTACCCGCGTTCCCGCGGACTGGCTGCTGGATGGCACCAAAGACACCGATCGTGCCCTGGAGATGCGCCGCGACCTGACGCCGGAGAAGTACGCAGAGTTTGCGGAAAACTGGATTGCGGCGGGCGCAACTTGCATCGGCGGCTGCTGCGGCACCATCGCGGCACACACGGCGGCGCTGCGGCGCCTGGTTGGTCGCCGGCAATGAAAAACCGGGACTGGATGATCTCCAGTCTCGACCGCCAATGGCGAAGAGCCGCTGTCGCCGGCCTGGTTGGCTTGATTGCCGCCGCGTTGTCCTTGAGCGCATCTGACGCGCCCGCGGATGACCCGCCACCGGGCTGGGCATTCATCGTGCCCGTTACCTCGCGCGAGCACTTGCCTGAGGACAGGATCACCGTGCCCGGCTCGGCCCTGAGCATTACACCGAAGGAGCTGAAGGGACTCGTCTATGCACCCGACTGGTACCCGCAGGACCACCCTGCCATGCCCGAGGTGGTGGGGCGCGGCCATCATGCGCCGAAACAATGGGCGTGCAGTCTCTGCCACCTGGCCACTGGCGTCGGCGCTCCCGATACCGCAGCCCTGGCTGGTCTGCCGGCCGAATATATGGAGCAACAGGTGCAGGAATTCCGCACGGGACGGCGTGGGTGCGCGGGGCCGGAAAAAAGCCCGTGCCGGGACGAAATGGCGAAAGCGGCCGGGCAAGTGAGCGACGCCCAGGTGAAGGTAGCCGCGGAATATTACTCGCGCCTGACATACCGATCGCGCACCCGCGTGGTGGAAGCCGCCTTGGTTCCAAAAACTGAGGTCGTCGGCTACGACCTGGCCGCCATCAAGGGGGAAGGGAAAGAGCCCATCGGAGAGCGCATCCTGGAACTGCCGGACGACCCGACACTGTTCTACCTGGGCGACTGGCGCACGCGGATCACGGCTTACGTGCCGCCGGGCAGCATCGCGCGAGGGAAGGTCCTGGTGGAAAACGGTGCGGGTGCGCAGCCCTGCACCCTTTGCCACGGAATGCATCTCCAGGGCGCGGGCGTCATACCGCCGCTGGCGGGCCGCTCGCCCAGCTATATCGTGCGCCAGCTCTACGACATCCAGTACGGTTTCCGCAAAGGGCCCGCGGTAATGCTGATGCGGCCACAAGTGGCCCATTTAAACGCGCGCGATCGAATCGCCATTGCAGCCTACCTGGCATCGCTCCCGCAATGACCGCCTACGCCGCCTTCCTGATCGGCTACCTGCTGCTGCTGGTTACCGTCAGCTTTCTGTACGGAAGAAGAGTTCATAGCCAGGAGGACTTTTCCGTGGCCGGCCGTTCCCTGCCCACCATGGTTGTGTTCCTCACCATGCTTTCCACCTGGATCGGAACAGGCTCCCTGTTTGGCAACGCGGAAGAAACCTACAAAGTCGGTATTGCCGCACTGGTGATCCCCGTCGGGGAAGTCATAGGCATTGCCCTGCTGATTATGCTGGCAGGCAAGGCGCGCAACCTTGAACAGATCACCATCCAGGATATTCTGGAAAAGCGCTATAACGCCTGGGCGCGCGTGTTCGGCGCCATCACGCTGATCATCACGGCGGTTATCATCGTTTCCTATCAATACCGCGCGGCGGAGGCCGTGATCCACTACGCGGTGCCTGTCCTGAGCAACGGGACAGCGCGCTGCCTGGCGGTAACTTTTATCATCCTGTTTACCGCGGTCGCGGGCATGTTCTCCGTGGCCTACGTGGACGTCATCATGGGCATCACCATGTTTGTCGGCCTGGGGTTAGCCCTGCCCGTTTTCTGGCACGAGGCCGGCGGCATTGCGGGCGCCATGAGCAGCATGCCTCCCGGGCACAGCAGGCTGTGGGGAACATTTTCGACCTTCCAGGTACTGAACCTGACCCTGCCGCCCATGCTGCTGGTGTTGGGTGACGCCAACATGTACCAGCGGTTTTTCTCGGCACGCAGCGCCGGCATCGCCAGGAAAGCCACACTCTTCACCCTGATCGGCGTCGCGATCGTCGAAGTTCTGATCATCGCCATCGCTTGGTTCGGTACGGCGCTGGCCTGGCGCAACCCCGGCCTGACTATCCCCGGCCACATCATCCCCTTTGCTGCCGTGCACTACCTGCCGGAATGGCTGGGGGGCATCATTCTCATGGCCTCACTTGCCGTCGTGTGTTCAACCGCCATCGGCTACCTGCTGGTGCCGGCAACCTCCTTTATTCGGGACATATATCAGCGTTTCGTGGATCCCGGCGTCAAGCCTGAAAGGATCGTCTGGCTGTCGCGCATGACCGTGGTGATGCTGGGATTGATCGCCTATGAGCTCTCGCGTCTTTCCGACCAGTTTCTCAGCGTGGCGTTTCTCGCCTACACGATTTACGGCACGTCGATCACCCCGGTTCTCGTGGCGGCGCTGATCTGGAAACGCGCAACGACGCAGGGCGCCATTGCCTGCCTGGCCGGTGGCACCGTGGCTACGCTGTTCTGGCACTTTTATCCCGCCGCGACCAGCGCCACGGGCGCCACGCTCCATCTGGGAGATGTCACCGGCATGGATGCGGTGATCCCCATCGCCCTGTTCTCCACATTCCTGCTCATTGCGGTTTCCCTGCTGACGCCCGAGCCCAGTGCCGGGCAACTCGAGCCCTTTCACGGTAAGATCAAGCTGGAAACGGATTCTCTCCGCAAAAACTTGAGCCACGCCGGGTAAGATCCGGTCGATCAATATGGAGTAACTAAATGCACAAGAAGAAGATCCTGGTCGATCATCAATTTCCCTGCACCCTGGTGGGGAGCTATCCGCAGCCGGAATGGCTCATCGACCGGGCCAAGCTGGCGGGCCGTTTTCCGCCGCGGGTGCGCGCGCGTGAACTATGGCGGGTCGCCGCAGAGCAACTGCCGGAGGCGTGGAACGATGCCGTGCGGCTGGCCATCCGCGACCAGGAACTGGCCGGAATGGACCTGCTCACGGACGGCGAGGAGCGGCGCGAGAGCTATTCCAATGCCTTCGCCACGGCGCTGGAAGGCGTGGATACCGACAACCATGGCACGGCCCTGGATCGCAGCGGCACACCGGTACCGGTACCGCGCGTCACCGGCGCTATCCGCCGCCCGCGGCCCATCTGCGTAGATGATCTCCGCTTCCTGCGAGCGAACACGGACCGCAAGGTGAAGATCACCGTGCCCGGCCCGTTCACCATGTCACAGCAAGCCCAGAACGAGTTCTATGAAACTGAACGCGAATGCGCTTTTGGCTACGCGGATGCACTCAATGCCGAGATCAAGGATCTGTTCGCCGCCGGCGCCGATGTGGTACAGATCGACGAGCCCTACATGCAGGCCCGTGCCGAGAAAGCCCGGGACTACGGCGTGGAGGCGCTGAACCGCGCCCTGCACGGCGCCGGGGGCCGGACCTGCGTGCATATCTGCTTCGGCTACGCGGCGCTCATCCACGAGCGGCCGGCGGGCTACTCGTTCCTGCCGGAACTGGCCAACGTTGCCTGCAACCAGGTTTCTATCGAGACCGCCCAGTCCAAGCTCGATTGCAAAATCCTGGAATCCCTGCCGGACAAGGAAATTCTGCTCGGCGTCATCGATCTGTCCACGCCCGATGTTGAGACGCCCGAACAGATCGTCGAACGCGTGCAGCGCGCCCTGCCCCACTGTGATGCCGATCGCATCTGGCTGGCACCGGATTGCGGCATGAAGTACCTGCCCAGGGCCTCGGCTTTCGGCAAGCTCAAGGCCATGCATGCCGCCGCCGAGGCGTTGCGGGGACGAAGCGGAACCTGACGCCCCTGTTATACCCGTGCGCTGCTGCGTTTGCGTGAGGCCGCACCACGACGCAACACCGAGGACCACCGCTTACCATGGTCCTGTAGCATACGTCGTGCCGCGTTGCGCCCCGGAGCACCGGTTACACCACCACCGGGGTGGGTCCCCGAACCGCACAGGTACAGTCCCGTTACCGGCGTAGCGTACTGGGCCGCGGCCGGATGCGGCCGCATGCTGAACATCTGGTCCGGTTCCAGGCGCCCGTGACAGATGTCGCCTCGTGTCATACCGAAAGTTCGCTCAATGTCCAGGGGTGTCAGACACTGCACCCCGACGATAATATCCTTCAGGTTAGGTATGAACCGGCCAACATGGTCGAGAATGCGCGCCGTGACCGCGGCTTTCTCGTCATCCCAATTCTTGCCGTCGGCGAGATCGTAGGGAATGTACTTGCAGAGCAGGCTCATGACATGCGTCCCAGGCTTGTCGGTGAGTTCCGTGTCAATCGTACTGGGAATGATTGCCTCGATGATCGGTGGATCCGCGGGCACGCCGGCTCGTGCGGAACGATAGGCTTGCTCCACGTGGTCCTTGCTCTCGATAAACGTAATACTGCCCCGGTGATGCAGCCCGATTTCGCCGCCCGGCAAACATGCGAACTGCGGCAAACCGCTCAGCGCAAGGTTCATTCTGAGCGATGCGGATTCCTGGCGAATCACCTTGATGTCGCGGGCGAAGGATTCCGGAAGGTGCTTCTCGCCAAGCAACTGCAGAAAGGTTCGCTTCGGATCGGTATTCGCCGCGACGACCGGTGCGAGAAGAGTGTTTCCCCCGTCGATCTGCACGCCGGACACGCGACCCTCGTCTACGAGAATCCGTTCCACGGCGACCCCCGTGCGGATGGTGACGTTTCGCTCCCGGGCGGCTTCCGCCATGGCTCGGGTGATGGCACCCATGCCGCCGCGCACAACTCCCCACGCCCCTTTGCGCCCATTGACCTCGCCTACCGCATGGTGGAGCAGAGCCAGGGCGCAGCCTGGATGCTGCAGTGAGGCGTAGTTGGCGGGCAGCGTGTGCGCAGCGATCATCGCCTTGACCTTGTCGCTTTCGAACCAGCGTTCAATAATCGTATCGGGGGGACCGAGCAGGAACTGCATGAAACGCCACCGCGTATCGTCGTCGAGCCTGGCGACATCCAGCCCGAGCAGTGCCGCACTTGCAAGATCGGAGACACCGCCTCCGGCCAGCCTCGGCGGAGCTTTCAGCCAGCGCTTGGCAAGAACGTCGCTGACCGCTTCTACGGCGTGTTCAAACGCCCGGTAAGCATCGTAATCCTTCAGCGAATACTTCGCGAATTCGGCGCGATCGTGTTCATCGTCCCCGGTAAGCAACAGGTAATCGCCGCGGGAATCCACGTAGAAGGAACTGCTCAGCGGTATCGGCTCGTAGCCATACCGCTCCAGCGCCAGTTCCCGAACCACTTCGGGGCGCAGCAGACTCACCACGTAGGACGCCACTGAGTTGCGATACCCGGGGTGGAACTCCTCGGTGACCGCGGCACCGCCGACCACCGGCCGCCGTTCCAGCACACACACGCGCAGGCCACCCATGGCCAGGTAGTTCGCGGCCGTCAGGCCATTGTGACCCGCACCTATTACGATGACGTCGAATTGTTTGTCTTTCACCGCCTGCCTCGATCATTCACAATGAATACCCCGGGTATCCGGCACGGTCCGGTAACAGCCGCCAATCGTTCCCTTTCGTCCCTGCGCACGCGGACATGACCCATCAGATCATACCGCTCAGTTCCCTGAGCTCCCACGCAGGGACCCGCTCCTCGAACTCCACGCACTCCCGCGCTTTCACGGCGGTGTACAGGTCGACGAAGCCGTCACCGAGTACCTCCCGCAACGCAGCGCAGTCACGCAGGCGGTTTATGGCCTGGAATTCGTGCCGCAACAACGCGAAAGGCACGTCGTAGGCGGACCCTGCAATGGCGGGCCGAGGCTGGATTTCATCCACGAGCCCGCGATATCCACACACCAGCGTGGCTGCAATGGCCAGGTAGGGATTGGCGTCGCTGCCGGCAAGGCGGTTTTCCACCCGGCGCGCCTGAGGGGGCGCGTCCGGCAACCGCAGCCCGGCGGTCCGGTTCTCGATGCCCCATTCCAGGTTGACCGGCGACGACCAATGCCTGATGAAACGCCGGTAGGAGTTCGGAAATGGCGCAAACAGCAGCAGCGCATCCACCATGTATCGCTGCAGGCCCCCGATGTAATGGGAAAGCCGGAGCGAAGGATTGCCGGAGCCGTCTGAAAAGATGTTGTTTCCATCGCTGTCGTATACGCTCTGGTGGATGTGCATGGAGCTGCCGGCAATTCCGGCGTCGAGCTTGGCCAGAAATGTCGCCTGCAGACCATGTGCACCGGCAACCTTCTTCAGCGTTCGCTTGAAGTGAAATACATCGTCCGCCAGTTTTAGCGGCGGACCATGGTCGAGATTGACCTCGAACTGACATGGCCCGAGTTCCTGGGAAATCGCGCCGACCGATATTCCCTGCAGACGGCATTGCGCGTAAACGTCTCCAAAGAAATCCGCGAGGCCGTGCACACCGTCTGTCCCATAGGGATCCACGAGCACTTCGGAAACCGATTCCCGCCCGCCTGCACTCTCGGAACTCAGGTTGCGGATTGTGGCGGCGGGTGCAAGGTAGAACTCGACCTCGGGCGCAACTATCGGGAACCAGTCCCGCTGCTGGTACGCCGCCAACACCCTCTGCAGAACGGCGCGCGGTGCCGACTCCACCCTTTTGCCGTGCCCGTCAATCAGTTCCATCAGCGCACAGGCAGTCCGTCCGCTCGCCCACGGTAGCAGCCTCAGGCTTGGGAAGTCCGCCCGCACGGCAAGATCCCGGTCAATGCTGTTATTGTTCCCAAGATAGAAGCCGCCGTTGATTGTCTGCCCGATGATGGCCAGCGGCAGCTTGGAATTGTCTTCCAGGAAGTGTGACAGGGGCAAAATCTTGCCGCGTGCCAGCCCCGCCATGTCGGGTATGACGATCTCTACACGCTCTATGTCATGCTCCGATAACCAGGCGTGGGGATCGAATTCCTGTTCCATGACTCGCTCTTTCTGCACTGTCTCCATTACGGGTGACAGTGCACCTCCGGAGGGAGAATTTCAGTCAGCCAATTTACCAGAAGCCATCACGGTCATCATCCACGCCTATAGGGCTCATTTTCACCCGAAGGGATGAAGACAAGCCGGAACTGCGTGCGTGTAGGCACAGAAGACCCCACGCCAGGTGGTGCCTAGCCTGTGCGATCAGCATTCATCCGGGCGCACGTCAGTGACAACTTACGACAGCATTATCGTCGGTGCCGGACACAACGGCCTTGTATGTGCAGCGTATCTCGCCCGCGCGGGCCAGCACGTAATCGTGCTCGAGGCGGCTGCGGAAGCCGGAGGTCTCGCGCGCGGCTACGAATTCCACCCGGGCTTTCGCGTATCCGTCGCTCACACTGTCAGCCACTTTCCGGCGCAGATTGTGAAGGATCTGAAACTCGTATCGCACGGCTTTGTTCCGGAAACCAAGCCGGTGCCGGTGGTCGGCCTGGGACACAATCAGGATCCCGTCGTTATCCGGGACGGGGGGCTGCGGGGCGGCGCGCCCGAGGACGAAACCCGCTATCCGCAATACGAGCGGCACATGGGCAAGCTGGCAGGCGCCCTGGCACCGTTCTGGCACAAGACTATTCCCGCCATCGGCGAACGCCGCGTACGCGAGTTCCTGACCTTCGCGCGCCTGGGTCTTAACCTGCGGTGGCTGGGCAAACGCGACATGTTGGAGTTCCTCCGCATCGCATCACTGCCGGCCCGCGACCTCGTCGACGAGAACTTCACGAGCGAACTTGCAAAGGCAACTCTCAGTTGGGATGGCCTCATTGGCGCCAGACTGGCGCCGCGTTCACCTAACAGTGCCGTCCTCGCGATGCTGTACCGGTGGACCAAGGCAAGCGGACGCCACGCGACCGTAACCGGTCCGGTGCCGGCTTTGGTCAAAGCCCTGCAGGCAGCCGTCGAGGCGCATTCCGGCGAGATTCGCACCAACGCACCGGTTGCCGGCCTGTTGGTTGAAAGCACCGGCGAGGGCCCACGCGCGACGGGCGTCCAGCTCGGCGACGGCTCGACGCTGCATGCCGAGCGGGTCGTGTCCGCCATTGACCCGCGCCGGACGTTTTTCTCATTGCTTGGACCCGAATACCTGGATATCGGCTTCACGAATCGCATCCGCCGCCTTCGTTGCGACGGGCTGGTGGGCAAACTGCACCTCGCTCTCGACGGGGCGCCGGTCTTCAACGGCCTTCCGGCGCCGGAAGGCCGGCTGCTTACCGCGCAGACACTGGACGACATCGAGTTTGCCTACGATGCGGCCAAGTACGGCGAGCCATCCGGGAACCCGGTGCTCGAGATCGTGGTGCCCAGTCTCCATGACGATTCCCTCGCACCCCCGGAGCATCACGTGTTGTCGGCGCATGTGATGTATGTTCCCTACCGGCGCAAGGGCGGTTGGACCGACGAAGCCCGCAAACACGCTCAGGATTGCTGCATCGACACCCTCGCCCGATTCAGCCCGGGAATCCGGGAGCAGATTCTGCACGCCGAGTTCCTGAGCCCCGCCGACCTGGAAACCCGCTTCAACGTCACCGGCGGGCATTGGCATCACACCGAGTTCGCGATGGACCAGATGCTGATGATGCGCCCCACCTACGAAGCCGCCCAGTACCGCACGCCCGTGCAAGGACTTTTCCTGTGCGGCGCCGGTTGCCACCCCGGCGGGGATCTGACCGGCGCACCGGGACGCAACGCCGCCCGTGAGATCCTCAAGTGACCGGTATTTACGACGCAATCGTCATCGGCGCAGGACATAACGGCCTGACCAACGCCACTTACCTTGCCAGGGCGGGACTGAACGTGCTGGTCCTCGAGAAGAACGACTATATCGGCGGTGCAGCGGTGACACGGGAGCTTTACGAGGGGTGGCGCTATTCCAATTGCTCGTACGTGTGCAGCATGATGCGCCAGGCTATCCACCGCGATTTGGATCTGGCGAGGCATGGCCTGGTGCTCGTGCCATACCTGGGCACCGTTAATTTCGGCGATGGCAACGAAAGGCTGTTTTCCTTCCAGAATGAAACAGCCGCCTACCTCGAGCTGAAGCGGCACTCCCCGCATGATGCCGACGCCATGGGGCGTTTCCAGGCCGATCTCACCCGCTATGCCCAGTTAATCCGTAAGACCCTGATGCGAACGCCGCCGGACCCGGCGTCTTTCCGCCCGCGTGACATCAGGGAATTCCTCTTCCTTGCGAGACAGTTCTGGACGCTGGGAGAGCGCGAACTGTACGAGTACATACGCTTTTTCACCATGAGCGCTGCCGAATTCCTCGAGGACTACTTCGAGAATGAGCTGATCAAGACCACCATGGCCACACCCGGGATCATCGGCACGGCGCTCGGCGTCTACTCACCGGGCTCCGCCTACATCCTGCTGCACCACGTCATGGGAGACGTAGACGGCAACATAGGCGCGTGGGGCCTGGCGCGCGGCGGCATGGGCGCGATCTCCAATGCGCTTGCCTCGGCATTTCTGTCCCACGGCGGCACGATCCGCACCCGAGCAGGCGTGCAGCGAATAATCGTGCGCAACGGCAAGGCCGCCGGCGTGATCCTGGAGAACGGCGACGAGCTGAATTCCCGGATCGTCGTCTCCAATCTCGACGCCAAGCGCACGTTCACGCAAATCATGGCGCGGGAGGATCTACCGGAGGGCATTTACGAGAGGGCCAGGAATTTCAAGATCCGAGGTTCGTCCGGTAAGGTAAATATTGCACTCTCCGGCATGCCGAAGTTCCTCGGCGTACCGGACAATCCCTATCTGAACCGCGGCGGCCAGGGCTTTTGCGGCTCGCTGGAAACCATGGAGCGCGCCTACGATGCCTGGAAACGCCGCACCTGGTCCGAGGATCCCTTCATCGAGTCGGTCATCCCGTCCGCCTGGGATCCGACAGTCGCGCCGATCGGCCGGCACTGGATGTCCAACTTCATTCAGTACTGCCCCCCGAAGCTCGCGGAGGGCCCGTGGACTCCCGAACGGCGGGACCGCTTCGGTAAGGTGGTGGTCGACAAGATCGAACGCTATAGTCCGGGGTTCAAGGATCTTATTGTGCACATGGAAGTTCGCACTCCCCATGAGATCGAAAACGAGGTGGGGCTCACGGAGGGAAACATCTTTCAGGGCGAACTCACCATCGACCAACTATTCTTCAATCGCCCCTTTCCGGGCTACGGCCAGTACCGCATGCCGGTTCGGCGCCTGTATATGAGCGGCTCCTCCACGCACCCGGGCGGCGGTGTATCCGCCACCTGCGGCGCGAACTGCGCGCGGGAAATCCTCATGGACCTGAAGCGCCCCAATACCGTGCCCGAAGACGACTTTTACGACGAGTAAACCATGCGCACCACCGACCCATTTCCCGGCGAGCGACCGCTGCTATCCCCTTTCCATCCGCGCCAGGCGGAGTTGAATGTGCGCGAGGCCTGGTCGGCATGGAACGGGTATAAGTTCGCGGATCACTACTACGAAGCGGAATACGAATATTTCTGCATACGGAATTCCTGCGGCACCTACGATATCTGCCCCATGCAGAAGTACGAGATCTCCGGGCCCGATGCCGAAGCCATGCTGAACCGGATGATCACGCGCGACGTTCGCCGGATCCCGGTGGACCGCGTCGCCTACTGCGTCTGGTGTACCGACGAGGGCCGGATCATAGACGACGGCACCGTGTTCCGGCTTGCCGACGATCGCTTCATGCTGGTCTGCGGCAGCCCATGCGCGGCCTGGCTGAAGAAGAGCGCCCACGGCTTCAATAATGTTGCGATTGAGGATGTCAGTGACAGAATCGCCGCACTGTCGGTTCAGGGACCGACTTCCTGCACCGTCCTGCGCCGGATGGGCCTCGACAACATCGACAAGGCCAAGCCGTTCGACATTCGCTATTTCCCATTCCACGGCGCCCGCCTGATGGTCTCGCGCACGGGGTTCACCGGAGATCTTGGCTACGAACTGTGGACAGACAGGAATCTCGCGCTCGCGCTGTGGGACGATTTGTACGCAGCGGGTGAAGATCTCGGCATTCAGCCCTACGGCGAGGAAGCCGCCAACATGGCCCGCCTGGAAGCGGCATTCATCATGCCGGGGATGGAATTCAATGAGGCCCTCAAAACGGTCCACTTCAAGCACGACCAGACGCCATTCGAACTGGATCTCGGCTGGCTCGTGGATTTCCGAAAACCACATTTCAGCGGCCGCCGGGCGCTCCTGGAGGAAAAGCGACGCGGGCCCGCTTATACTTTGGCCCGCCTGGACGTGGAAGGCAACCGCCCGGCCGACGGGGCGCACCTTTATCGCAATTCGCGCTGCACCCGCGAGGTTGGCTACGTGACGTCAGCCATGTGGTCGCCGGTTGTAAAAGCCAACATTGCACTGGCGATGATAGAAACACGCCACCTCGGCGGCGACATCTGGGCCGAGATATACTACGAGAAGGAATTGCGCCACTTCTCCCGAGTCGCCAGGTGCACGCGGCTGAAATCCGCCTTCTGGACACCACCCCGTGCGAGAGCAACACCGCCCCCCGAGTTCTGACTCCGGCCGTTGAAAGGCGCCATACCGGCGCCCTTGAACGCATCCACCGTTTTTTTTGCCCAAGTCCGTTTGGAAGCCTACATCGGCAAAATATGACGCCCGCCGCGTTATGTGGTATCTCTTTGCCGTACGAGCAGCTTGGGAGGTGTAGGATGCGTGCGACAGATTTCGTTATGAGTTACTTCGACTGCTGGAATCACTGCGACGCCGAAGGGGTTGCCGACCATCTCACTGACGACGGAGTGTATTACGTTATCCCGGAGAACCAACAGTTTACGCACGACGCTCTGGTTACCAACTTGCGTAAGTATTTCGCGGCCGCCCGCCTCCGGTACGAACTGATCGGCGACATACTCGCCAAATCCAATACCATCGCTTTTCAGTACCGGATGTCCCCTCTCACCAACGGTCGGAAATCACGACCGCAAGACGTCGTCCATGGCGCGGAATTCATCACCCTGCATGACCGCGCGGCGGTTACGATTCACGATTACTACTACCTGCCGGGTTCCGAACGCACAGCGCCTTTTTCCGGGCCCCCTCGCGGCGATCACTCCAAATATGCCAAGTCCGGCCTCGGACAAGACAAGCTCGCCGAATATAAGGTCCGACTGGAACAGCTAATGCAGGAGCAGATTTACCTGCGTCCGGAGTTGACCCTGCCCGAGCTCGCCAGCGCCGTCGATTGTTCGGTCAATCACCTCTCGCAGGTAATCAACGCCGGTTTCGGTATGAGCTACTTCGATTATCTCAACCGCCACCGCATCGAGCATGCGCGACGGCTTCTCGCCGAACCGGACACCACGGGGGACGCCGTAATCAATGTCGCCTTCGCGGCCGGCTTCAACTCCAACTCCGCTTTTTATACTGCATTCAGGAAATACGTCGGACAAACACCGACCGAGTATCGACGCCGCTTCGCCGCCGAGCCACACGGGTAACGGCAGCCACGCGGCGCTTCACCGAAAACCCGCGACGGTGCTGCGCCCACGGATTCATTCGGCCCGCCCGCGTCTACGCGTATAGGCATGGATTCCCGAGGTTAATTTCGAAAGCTATGATCTGCGTTTGCTGGCGGCAAGGCCGCCGTTATCGCCCGGAGAAACCACCTGCTTAAGCGCGGCGGAAAAGGAACACCAGCAATGAGCACATCAGAACAGCAACAGGAACACCCTCGTTCCTATTACTCGGCCACGGCCAACGAGCGAACCGATTATCCCGTCCTCAGGGGCAACCATTCCACCGACATCTGTGTCGTCGGTGCTGGATTTACCGGCATTGCAACGGCCCTGACTCTCGCCGAACGCGGTTATGCAGTCGCCGTCATCGAGGCCAACCGGGTGGGCTGGGGAGCGTCCGGCCGCAACGGAGGCCAGTTGATCAGCGGGGTGAGCGGACTAGGCAAGATAAAGAAAAAGTACGGACCAACCGCCGCTGAAACGGTGTGGCGAATGCGTTGGCGCGGCAACGAAATCATCAGGGAGCGTGTCTCGCGATATGGTATTCAATGCGACTTGAAGGATGGCTATGTGGAGGTCGCCCGGAAACCGCGCCAGATCAAGGAGATCGAGGACGAGGCCGGAGAGCGTGCCGAACACGGCTGGCAGCACCGCTACGAGATCTGGGATCGAATCAAGGTCGGAGAGATGCTCGGCACTGATGCCTTTTACGGCGGGTTCGCCTGTTACGATAATGGGCATCTGCACCCGCTCAACCTCTGCATCGGGGAGGCCGCCGCGGCGGCAGGACATGGTGTGCGGATTTTCGAGCAGTCTCCGGTAACCGGCATAGTGCATGGCCGGCGACCCACGGTGCTCACCGCCGCCGGCGCTGTGGAAGCCGACGCGGTCGTGTTGGCGGGCAACGCCTATATCCAGTTGGAAAAGCAGCACCTGGCAAACCTGGTCTTTCCCGCCAGAAGCTACATCATTGCGACAGAACCGCTGGAAGAGAACGTGGCGGCGGCCATCAATAGAGACAACGTTGCGGTCTGCGATTTGAACCATGTCGTCGATTACTACCGCCTGTCCGCTGACAAGCGACTTCTGTACGGCGGCGCGTGCAACTATTCGGGTCGCGACCCTGCGAGCATTAAGTCCTATATCCTGCCACGGATGCTCAAAGTCTACCCTCAGCTTCGAAACGTATGTATAGATTTCGAGTGGGGAGGAACCATGGGGATCGTCCTGCGGCGCATTCCAGTCCTCGGCCGCATAAACCGCAACGTATACTACTGCATGGGGTACTCCGGCCACGGCGTAAGTGGCACCCACCTGATGGGAGAAGTTATGGCCGACGCAGTTACAGGGACGATGGAACGATTCGACCTGTTTGCCCGAATGCGCCAAATCCGGCTGCCCGGTTCGCGCTGGATAGGAAACCAGATCATTGCGCTTGGAATGATGTACTACAAGCTGCGCGACATGCTCTGACTAACCCGCGATTGATCACCTGAGTCCCACCACTGCCGGATTATAAGAGAGCTCAGAAGAAGCAGTGGGAGGAAGCTGGTGCAGAAGTTCAGGAAGGCGCAGCTCTCTGGGTTGATGTTCAAGTACCTCCCTCGACATGACCAGAAGCGGTTGAGTACCCGGGGGCGATCCGGGATTGACAACGGGCGGGAGCTGTCTCAATAGGTCTCCTGGCGGCAGATCCCTGGGCTGCTTTTCAAGCATGTCGGCCAGCGTGGCAAACAGCCACTGATTGGTTTTGGGGGTTTTGGGCACACAGATGGGACGCCCTTCCAGGATCCGGAAAAACGAGCAGTCCTTGTCCGCCACAATCGAGAGGGCCTGTTCAGCGGGACTTTTGCTTGTGAGCAGATAAGTGACGCCCGAGAGCGCGGTATATGCGTTGGAGAGAACTGGCGGCACGATGGCGCAGCCACCACAAACCGCCAGGGCCAGCGTTAAAATCACGCCGCCCCGCAGCTTTGGACACGGCGGGGTATATCTCGTTTTGATCATGCCCGGTCCCTCGCGGCCGGCGAACGCATTACCTGTGCGCCTTTGACCGCCCCTTTTTACCGGGGGCATTTTCCAGTAGCTAAAACTTAAGTCTAGTCGGCCGGAGTAAAACTGCAATCACCAATTGTTAAACCGGAATTCCCGCCGGCACGGAAAGCGCGGCCCCGCGTAGTACCTGTCCGTGGGATCCGCAGGACTGCGCTCAGGACCTCGAAAACCACCAGGCATGGTAAGGTATACATACTGTAAACGGTGGCCCATCAATCACCGCATTGGACCGAAGGAAAAAGCACCTTGGAAGTATCAGGCAGTAATTCCATCCGGCAGTTGCGTGGCTTGCTGATGTTCACGCCGATATATTTCTTTCTTTCCCTGATCGAACTGACCATCAAGCTTGGCAGCACGCCGGCCTGGTTTAACGGCATACTGGAACGCAACCAGGCGCTGCTGCTGGCTTTCCAGTACACCAATAATGAACAGTCGCGGTTGTTGCAGTTCATGGTGCCGGAAATGTTCGTCCGGCTGTTCGGCGTCTCCGTGGTGCACGCCTATATCCTGCAACGGTGGCTGTTTGTCTGGCTGGCCTTTTGCCTGTTTCATTTTTACCTGCGCAAGTGGTTCTCACAGTCTCTCGCCTTTGCAGGCGTTTGTTTCCTCGGGGCCGTGATGCCCCTGGCGTTCATACACATCAATTCCCTTCAGGAAAGCGCCCCCCTGCTGATGGTCATGTTTCTTTTGGGTCTGTGGACGATCAGGGCAGAGCGATGGCTCCTGTTCACGTGCGTTCTGTTGCTGGGGGCGTTGGACAACGAGACGATGCTGTGTCTGCCCGCGCTGGCATTCTTCGTTTTGTACCGCGGACATCGCCCGTCTCAGCTATTGCCCGCCATAGGGACGACGCTGATCACCGCCCTCCCCGCCTATGTGGTAACCGGCATCATTCGCTACCTGACCCGTCATCAGCCACACCTGGGGCCCGTGTGGCAATGGCCCACGAATTTCAGCAACACCTTGCATGAACTCACCTGGCCGCCCATTGACTATTACCACGCCATGTACCTGTATCCGATATTCATCTTCGGCATACTGTGGGTATATGCCTACCTCGGCTACGCACGGAAACCCGACTTTATCGCCCGAAGTCTGCTGCTGGTGCCCTTGTTCATCATACCCAACTACCTGACCGGCATTTCCGCCGAGGTCCGGGAGATGATACCTTTGGCGTTTATTATCATTCCTGCAGCCATGTTCTGGATGTTCAAGCCGGATACTGAACCGGCCGGAAATTCGCCCTGAATTCCGGTAACACTGCGCTCATCCGTCCGGGTCAAGCAAGCGGCAAAACTATTGGGAAAGAAGGGAACATTGTCATGCCTATCTATCGATTTCTTTTCGTAACGTGTGCCTGCGGCATGTTGGTGTTGCTGCCGGTAATCAATGCAGCCGCGGGAACCCGCCCGGAGCATCCCGTCACACAGCCCGTGGCACCGGTAAAGCCGGTCGTGACCGAGTACTACGGCACCAAGGTGGTTGATCCTTACCGCTACATGGAAAATCTCAAAAGCCCGGAAGTGCAGAAGTGGATGAAGGGCCAGAATGCCTACACCCGCGACGTCCTGGCGAAAATTCCGGGCCGCGACAAGCTGCTGCAGAGCCTCCGTCGGTATGACCAGTCGGTGCCGCAAGTCCGGGTACGGCGGCTCCCCGGCGACCGTTATCTGGTCCTCAAGAGGCTGCCAGGCGAGAACACATCCAGACTCTACCTGCGACAGGGGCTGGATGGAAAAGACAGGCTCCTGGTGGATCCCCAGAGCGTGAAACTCGCGCCCCA
>CAZNWR010000002.1:0-39924 GCA_964576645.1 uncultured Enterobacteriaceae bacterium
CCGGAAGTCAGCCGTATCGGTTGAGCAAGCCGGAACTCAGAAAATTGCCGTCGTGGTTGTAACCCATAATCGCAAGGACTTGCTGAGCGAGTGTCTTGCCAGCTTACTTCGGCAAACCCGCCCGCCGGACCGGATCTACGTCGTCGACAATGCTTCCACCGACGGCACCGCCGAACTGCTCAAGTCCCGGGGCCTACTTGCCGGCGGTAAGATAATCATGATCCGGCTGCAACGGAACACCGGCGGTGCCGGCGGCTTTCATGAAGGCATGCGCCATGCCGTGTCAGAACGGATGGACTGGCTCTGGGTGATGGACGATGACGCCTGCCCGGATGAGGACGCCTTGCGGGCGCTGTTGGCCGCACAACCGGACAAGCACAACGTCTACGGATCGGTGGCCATCAACACCGATCGCGGCAAAGAGGAACTGTGCTGGCCCGCAGCGAGGCCGGGATTGGACAGCGCTTTTATCAGGGCAGAGCTTGAGCCATTGCAGGCCGTTCACAATATCCCCTTTTTAGGACTCTTTATTCATACTGACCTGGTCCGAGCCATCGGCCTGCCGGACAAGAATTACTTCATACTCGGCGACGATACGGAATACATAGAGCGCGCGCGCATCCACGGTTCGAGTCTTTGCCTTGTGCGTAACAGCGTCGTGCGCCACCCGATGCCGGCTCGCCGCAGTTTCACCTTCATGGGCCGGCGATTTTATAATCTGATTCTGCCGCCTTGGAAAAAGTACTACGACGTACGCAATCACATTCTCATCGGCAAAAAATACTATGGCCTGCGTTGTTGGACGCAAACACTACCCGGCGTGATCGTGCGTTTGGTCGATTCCGTCGTGCATGAACCGGACCGGCTGCACATGCTGCACGCTTATACGCTGGGCATCCTTGATGGAATTCTGGGCCGGCACAGCCGGCGCATCCTTCCACAGTGACGACGCATTATGCAGCTGCTCTTTCTCTGCAAGCAGAAGTACATGCACAAGGACGTGATTGATGATCGCTATGGCCGACTCTATGAGTTGCCTCATCACCTTTCACGCTATCACCAGATCACGATCATCGTGACAAACTACCGTATGACCTGGGGGTTCAAGCGGCCGCGGCGCTTCAAAGAGAATAGTAATGTCACATGGTACTCCTTGCAGATGCATTACCTGTTACTGCCGACGCTCGTCTCTTATTGGCGCCTGATTCTTCGGCAGTTCCGGGAAAATCGTCCCGCTTTGGTGGTCGGCGCTTCCGACAGTCCCCACATCATCCTGGCTTCATTGATCGCCGGGGTCCACGGCGTACCAGTGATTCTGGACCTTTATGACAATTTCGAAGCGTTTGGCCTGAGCAAAATCCCGGGTGTCCGAACGCTCTACCGCCATGCCCTGACGCGGGCCAATGCCGTAACCTGCGTCAGCAGCCGGCTTCGGGGACATGTAGAGGCGATACGCGGAGCCAGCGGATCCGTGTTCACCATTGAAAGCACGATCAACAAATCTGATTTTTATCCGCAGGACAAGAAAGCGGCGCGCCGCAGTCTGAACCTGGACGCCGACGGAATCTACATCGGCGCCGCCGGGTCTTTATATGCAAGCCGGGGGATCAATACCGTTTACGCGGCGTACCGCCAGATAGTCGCAGCGCGTCCCGCCGTAAAGCTCCTGCTGGCCGGCAAGCTCGATCCGCGCGCGCCGTTACCCGAACATAGTAACGTGGTTTATCTCGGCAACCTGCCACATTCCGAAATGAACAGCTTCTACAATTCTCTGGATGTCGCCTTCAACTACATGGAGGACGACGATTTCGGCCGCTATTCATTTCCCCAGAAGGCCTACGAGATGCTCGCTTGCGAAGTGCCGGTCCTGAGCGCCCGGGTGGGCGTCTTCGCGGACTTGCTAAAGCACGACCGGTTTCTGTACACACCCGCAGATTCGGCGGAATTGACGGACAAGGCAATTTCCCTTCTTGATAAACCGGCCGTGCTGCAGCTGAATATTCCCGCCTGGTCCGACCAGGCAGATCGACTGGATAACGTAATCTGTGGTCTTTTTACGCCTGAGCACTCTTGAATAAGAAAGGACCACGCCAGGGCTTAGCGGATTTTTCATGAATACCTCCTCAAGACACGGTCGCCCCGATACCAACCGGCAAACTCGGCTTGAGTTGCTGGAGACCAAGCACCCTGACTATGTCTATCGACTGAAAAACAGCACCTACGTACTTGAACCGCGGAAGCTGTTCTACATGGATGTTCCAAAATGTGCCGGAACCAGCATCAAAACACTGTTGGCATCTGTCAAAGGCTATAACAGCGACTTGGCGGAGTTTGCCGAGTCATCCGAAACCAGACGGGAGATGCTGATCCACGAAAGGAAGATTAATCCTGTTCCCAGTTTGAGAAGTTTCCCAAGAGAGAAACAGGAAGAGATCCTGTTCGGGGACACATGGGCCAGGTTCTGCGTCGTAAGGAATCCTTATACACGCATCTTCAGCGTGTGGTTCTCAAAGGTGCTGTTGAGAGAAATTGGATATTTGGAGAAGTTGCCCGGTTACACTCTTAGAGAAACATACGAGAATACCGACCAGATACTCGATGATTTTCGTAATTTCGTGCAGTTCATCTACGAGAATCAATCTACAAAACCTCTGGATGGGCACTGGGATCGCCAGACCAGACTCCTGCTTCATGATTCGCTGAAGTGGGACAGGATATTCAAATATGAGGAACTCCCCAGCGTCGAGGAATATCTACGCCAGAAAGGCGTAGGCGACGGTCAACTGGGCCGGCTGAACGTCTCCGGATACAATCCGGACTTCAAATGTCTTGGCAAAGACACCATCTCCAAAATCAGGGAAATGTTTGCCGAGGATTTCGAGTGTTTTGATTATGATCCCGATTTACTGCCCTCGGCCAGCTCCGTAGACGAATCCCTGCTGATTCTTTACGTAACTTCAAGCATAGCAAGAAATTTGCGGATCCAAGGTCTGCGCGCCGAAGTTGCCGGCCTATCAGCGGAAAATGGACGCCAGTCGGCGCAAATTTCCTGCCTCAAACGAGAATTTCGGGATTTAACGAACAGGTTTGTCTTTAAGAACATCTTTAGAAAGACCGCCAAAAGGATAAGAAACACTATTTTGAAGGATGACACGCGCAATGGTTGAACACGAGATGAACAATGATGTTGGTATTAATGGGACTCTTTCAGTGATCTCCCGGAGGTAAAGGTTGATCGCAAGAGACCGTTCCCATGAAGACGCTATTCGTACATTTTGGTTTTGCCAAAACAGGCTCCACCAGCATTCAGTTGTTTTGCTATAAGAACCGTCTGCGACTGGAGCAAGAGGGGGTAAGGTTTCTCAGATCAGGGCTTGTTTGGTGCATTCATCGGCGATACAGAGAAAAGCTGTCCCGAATCATAGATGAGATCAATACCACAAACTTTGACACTTACATTCTTTCTGAAGAAGAAATCTCATTTAAGCCTGATACAGTTTATTTGTCCCGCCTTTTAGCAGGGTTGCATGATTGCAAGGTGATTTTACTGTGCTACATAAGACGGCAAGATGATTTTCTTGAGTCGTTATATTGCGAAGATATAAAGAATACGAGGATTGCGGATTCCGCAAACGCCTATTTGAACCGACTGGAAACGGCCGGCGGGCTCAGGAAGATAGACCGCGGGGATTACCTCTTGACGATAAAGAGCTACATGCGCGCGCTCAATCTTGGCTACGAGGATTTCATCGTGCGCAGGTTTTCCAGGAACGAGCTTTACAGGGGTGATGCGGTAGTGGACTTCATATCAATGGTTTGCCCGCATTTGCACGATCAGTTGTCAATGGACCCAGTTAACTGGGAGGAATTGGGATTCACGCCGTGCCCCCAACTGAATTTCTCAAAGGATCTGGATTACGTAGAATTCAAGCGACGTCTTAACAAAGTTATCAATAGAATGCCTGCAACGGAATCCATAAAAAACAAACTGGCCGGATGGCTGCGAAACATCCTGCGCTCCGCACCGGCGAAGCGATCCGGAGATACAAGGGCCTACTTTAACCCTGAACGAAGGCAGGAGTTGCTACGCCACTTTTCTGATATCAATTCCGAACTCTCCCGCATATTCTTTGATGGAGCGGCACTGTTCCAGGAAGGAGATGTCCGCTCGGTTACACCATACCCAGGGCTGAAAGGCCCCCAATACCTGCGCATTCTTTGGTATTACGTGAAGGCCGGAGCACGGGCTCTGAGACCGGCCGCAAAGTGAACTTCATGCACAGTCGCGGGACATCTGGCCACGCGCACCTTGAAGGAGCGAACCGGTTTTCGATCCCGATACCCTGGCTGAAACAGCCTCGTACACCTATGCGCCGGAACACTGTAAATCGAATGCCCTTACACAGGGTGATTTCCTGCAATGACTGATCCCAAAGTTTCCGTAATCGTTCCGATCTTCAACACTTCCCAATATATCGAGAGGTGCGTTCGGTCACTCCTTGAACAAACTTTGAGGGAGATAGAGATAATACTCGTTAATGACGGCTCCACGGACGACAGCCACGGGGTAATCACGCGCCTGACAAAACTAGACTCCCGCATCAGCCATGTTCATTTCGACACCAACCTGGGCACCTTCCATGCACGCCTCTCTGGAATGCTAGTGGCAAAAGGGGAGTATATAGGTACTGTCGACTCGGACGATTGGGTCCATAAAGAGATGTACAAGAAACTCTACGACGAAGGTAAAGCGCATAATTGCGACATCGTGGAGTGCGGGCTATGGTCTGTTTCTGCCGATGGAAGAATGTGCAGGCTGGAATGGTGTGATCACTTTGTCAGAGAATTGAACTGCCGCCAGATAGTTGCCGGCGTTCTCGCCAGGCTCATCTGGCACATCATGGCAAACAAGATATTTCACTCATCGGTAGTCAAGGAGAGTCTTTCGTTCCTGGAAACGGTGGATGAAAAAATAATTGTCGCGGACGATAAACTCATTACATTCCCCATGTACTTTCGGGCCAAAAAATATCGCCACCTTCCCCAGAGGATGTACTATTACGCGCAGCGCCAGCATTCGTCTTCCAACAATCGAAGCCTTGCGCATGACCTCAGGCACATCAGGGACACTCTTACAGTTGATAAACATATTCGACGCTTCTTGAATTCCAATGCTGGCAATTCGGACCTATTGAGTCTTCTTGACCAAAACGAAGCGGAAGAACTGGAGTTATGTCTAAAAAATATCAGCAATTACAAGTGCCACTCTCACGATAGAAATTTGCTCTACGAAGAGTTAATCACGCAGTATGGAAGCAGGTATCTCGCTCTATCTCACGGCAATGTCAGAAGGGACCCGGCGACAGGGGACATCATAGTCCCAAAGAAATCCGGATTTCGGAATGCGGGACGGCAAATCAGGGGTTCCGAAAGATACTTATACCTGCTCCTGAAAACGCACTATCCCGTTCTCTCTGCTCTCTACACTCCTTTGCACGTACTGTTCCTGTTCGCGTACAAAACAGCGATTCGAATACGAGAGTTTCTTTACGGGACGAAGCAGTGAGCCGGCCTAAGGTATCTGTCGTCTTACCGACATATAACGCCGAAGCGTATATACGCCAAACAATGGAATCGCTCGTGTCCCAGACCATGTCCGACATAGAAATCATTCCCGTAGATGATGGGTCTCCGGATGCTTGTGGGAAGATATTGGACGAATTCGCATCGATGGACAAACGCGTCAAACCCATCCATCAGGAAAATGGCGGATATGGCTCAGCCGTTAATTCCGGACTGGAACTGGCCTCTGGCGCTTTCATTGGAATAGTCGAAGCTGATGACTATGTCGAACCCGGGATGTTTGAAACCCTTTGGAATCTGGCTTCCCGCTTCGACACTGATATTGCCAGATGCGGGTACAACGTGCTGACAAATGGAAGTGTCGCAGAGGTCGTTAGTCCCACCCCCCCTGAAAACGCGCCTTTCAACATAAGAGAGTTGCCTGAGTTTCTGGTCTCGCCCCCTGCGATTTGGTCTGCCATCTATCGGAAACAATTTCTGGAGAATCACGGGATCCGGGTGGTCGCGGACAAAGGGATTTCCTATCAGGACGTTGACTTTTTTGTACGAACAACGATTCTCGCGGATAAACTCATTTGCACGATGACTCCTCTCTATAATTACAGACTGGACAACCCGTCCTCTTCCACCAACAGCGGGAAAAAAATCAACGACATCTTCGTAAGCTACCGGGCAACCGACAACTTTATCGAAAGTGCGTTAAGTAAATCAGACAAAATTCGAGCATATTACACAAAGAGAAAAATATGTGACTTGCATTGGCATTTTCGCCGGCTGGGACGGTCGCCGGAGCAGCGGTATTATTTTGCCAACAAAGCCTCAAAATATCTGGAGCCAGCCGCCGGGGACGCTGCAGTTATAGCCCTGTTGAGTTCCAAACAGAAATTGTTTTTCTCCAGCATAACCAGGTATCCCCGCCTCTACACATTTTACAAGAACAACGAACCAGTTCTCGGTCTTCCGTCGAACTGGAACCAGAGGCGCCGATGGGGAAAGCTCCTCTATTTGTCGTTCGCACACCCGGTTAAAGTCATCCTCAGGCTGGCCGCGCGGGTTTTCCATACAACACGGGAGGCGAAACATGACGCCGACACCGATCGCGAAGGTCATACAAATTGAAGCGGCTCATACACGGCTCCGGATGCGGCGGCAGGAATGCAGCAACGTCAGGTGAAGATTTCAGGGATCTGCAAGTATGGCAAACAGGCAGGTTATGGATAGATATTCTGGATCCGGAGCTTTCCTGCGACTCGCTCCCTGTCCCTTATCCCACGGTGACTTTGCGCTAGCACCTCCCGTTCACTTCGATGATTATTCGTAGTTTTCTCTCCTGCTTTCGCCTGCTAAACGCAAGACAGAAGCGGGACTACTTTATCGTTGTTGTTCTGTCGACACTGGCGTCGCTTACCGACATGCTTGGGATGATGGCCATAATCCCGGTGATTTCCGCTCTGGTGGACTATGACACGTCCGTGAGAAAGGGCTATCTGGTTTTCCTGTATCACCTGGCCGGAGAGCCAGAGAAGGCAGTATTTCTCGCGACACTGACCTTATGCGCCCTCGCCCTCGTATGGTTCAGCGGGGTCACCACCATGTCAGCGCTGTTCGCCAGCCAGAGGTTTTTCAAGCGAGTCAACGCGGATATTTCCGGGCGGGTATACCGTAGATACCTGTTTCAGCCGATTGAAGAATTCTATTCGAGGCCGTCCTCGGAATTTCTTCGAAATGTCAACGGCGTGAGTGAGCGAGTAGCATCGGGCGTGTTCGGTGCATCTACCATAATTCTGTCGCGGCTGATTCAGATTACGGTGATACTTACAGCGCTGCTCTACGTAAATACTTTTGTTACCTGCGTTATCGTCGGCATCATATCGACCTGCTACCTGGCGATTTTTTTGGGTGTGAAGCCTAAGATCGTAAGGATTGCCGCTGAAAATTTTGCCGACACAAAACTGATCCAACAGCTTGCAATAGGAAGTTATCAAGGCTACCGGGGGATCACCGTTGACCAACAACTCGACCATTTTTCGTCACGATTTGACGATCTCAAAAAGGAGGCATCGAGGAAAGTCGCAAATATGGAGATTATCGGCGCCATCCCGAGAAATTTGATCGAGATCACGGGCTTGACGTTGCTAATCGCCGCTTCCTATCTGATAGGCAGGACATCTCACGGCAGTCAGCATTTCGTCTTTGTAATGGGGCTTTTTGCAGTCGCAGCCTATAAGATCCTGCCTTCCGCGCAGCAATTGTACAACGCTTTAAACCGCCTTATGGCTTCTATGGTCGTTTACATGAAGGTGGAAGACGAATGGAACGGTTTACCTGTAATCCAGCGCGTTCCGGCGGGTGGATCCCATATCGAAAGCTGCAGGCTCATTGAAATCGAAAATCTTTCATACAATATTGGCGACAAGCGTATTCTCAGCAACATTTGCATGAAGATCCCGCTTGTTGGAGTTATCCGCATAGCCGGGCCGTCAGGTATAGGGAAAAGCACCCTGCTGGAATTGATGGCGGGCCTGAGAAGACCGCAAAAGGGGGAGGTCTTCCTGGACGGCAGGCCCATGTCGAAGTTGAACCTCGGAAGTTGGTGGGCGTGTATATCCTACCTTTCCCAGGGTGCATACCTGTTCGAAGGCAGTATTCGTGAAAATATCGTGCTGCGAGAATTTTCGGTCGATCAGGAACGGCTTTTTGAAGTTGCGGATATATGCGGCTTGAATCTTCTTGACGGGTCAACCGGATTCGATCCGGAATTCCACGTTGCCGAGAATGGCTCGAATTTGTCGGGCGGCCAGAGGGGGCGTGTACTGCTGGCCAGGGCATTGTACAAAGACACCGGGATAGTATTTCTTGACGAGGCCTTTTCCGCCCTTGACGTTGGTGCGGCAAGAAAGATCCTGGAGAAGGTCGAAGCAGCCTTCCCCGGGCGCTGCATAATAGTCGTCAGCCACCGTGATGCTGAGTTACCTGAAGACGTAACGGAATATGTAATCAGCTAGGCCGAACACCAGTTGAGCTTGCGCGCCGCCCGGAACATATCCTCGCCAAGGCGGCGCCGCTGATTCAGCTTCGCCGGGGATCTGTACCGTGTACGTTCCCGCGGACAGCGGCAATGAATCCGCGCAGTATATTGTATTCGTTTTCATCGAGTTCCAGTCGGTTAAGGAGCCGTTGCAAGCGGAGCAGGAGCCGGCGCGGATTTTCCGGATCAAAGAAACCCACTTCGGTCATGCATTGAACCAACTGGTCCTGCAACATTTCCATCTCCTGCGCAGTGACCCGCCGCCAATCTCCCTTTGTTCCATCCGCTTCCGGAACGGTAAGAGCCAGACGGATCTCATACGCGATGACCTGCACCGCCGCGGCAAGATTCAACGAATGGAACTCCGGGTTGGTGGGGATCCGGATGGCCCCGCTGCAAAGACCCAGATCAGTGTTGGACAGGCCGGAACGTTCCGGACCGAAAACCACAGCCGCATCCGCACCGCTCGCAGTGACCTCCGCAATGCGCTCAGCGCCCTGCCGGGGCGTATATTCCGGCCACGGAATGCTGCGTTGCCGGGCGCTGGTCGCGAGCACCAGGGAACAATCGCCAATGGCATCAGCCAGGGAGTCGAAACAGCCTGCATCGGCCAACACGTCGCTTGCGCCCGCGGCGCGGGCGGTGACCTCGGCGCTGGGGAATCCCGACGGCGTAACCAGCCGCAGGCTTCCCAGGCCCATGGTTTTCATGGCGCGGGCGCTGGCGCCTATGTTTCCCGGATGAGAGGTAGCTACCAGGACGAAATGTATTTTATGCGGCATTCCAGATATCTCGACGTTCCACAGCTTTCAGGGAAACCCGTACAATAGCTGTCCGTTCCGGGAAATCATTATGCATCCAATATTGAATATCGGCATCCGTGCGGCGCGCAGCGCGGGCGACCTGATCGTGCGTTACATGGATCGCCTGAGCGGCATTCCCGTGACGAGCAAGGGCAGAAATGACTTTGTGTCCCAGGTCGACCGCGAAGCGGAAAGCACGATCATCGACGTCATCAGAAAGGCCTATCCGTCCCATGCGATACTGGCCGAAGAAAGCGGTGCCCACGGACAGGACGATTTCGTGTGGATCATCGACCCGCTGGACGGGACCACCAATTTTCTCCATGGATTTCCACAATTTGCCGTGTCCATCGGGGTCCAGAACCGCGGCCTGATGGAGCAGGCAGTCGTGTACGACCCGTTACGCCAGGAACTGTTCACGGCATCCCGCGGCAACGGCGCTCAACTGAACAACCGCCGTATCCGCGTGAGCCGGACGCCGGGGCTGGAGGGTGCCCTGCTGGGCACCGGCTTTCCGTTTCGAAGCCAGGAACACCTGGACCGCTACCTGAATATGTTCCGCATGTTCCTGCAGGAAACCGCCGGCGTCCGCCGAGCCGGTGCAGCCGCGCTGGACCTGGCCTATGTCGCCTGCGGACGCCTGGACGGATTCTGGGAGCTGGGTCTCAAACCCTGGGACATCGCCGCCGGCATGCTGCTGGTGCGGGAGGCCGGCGGCATGATAAGCGATCTGGACGGCATTGCCGATTGCCTGCAGACGGGCAATGTCCTGGCAGCCAATCCAGGGGTATACAAGGCGATGCTCAAATGTCTTGTCGCATGCGATGGCCGCAGCTAGCTTATCCCGCTGTTTCGTTATGCGATACACATGGCCAGGGGCATTACGGTAGCCGGATGACGGACACGCTGTGAATACATCCATGTACGCTCAATCGCCGCATCCCCGCGGCTCACGATCCATCATCCGGCCACCGCAACGCCCTTTTTATTTCGGAATTTCGAACGTCTATCCAAACAAACTGACATTTTTCTTCTTTTGAGTTCCACTTCCCTGTCAAAGTCTGTTCTGGTCACCGGCGGCGCCGGCTACGTGGGCAGCCACGCCTGCAAAGCGCTGCACGCGGCCGGCTACAAGCCCATATGCTACGACAATCTCTGCCGGGGCCACGCGGACGCCGCCCGCTGGGGCCCGCTGGTAACCGGGGACCTCCTGGACACCGCCGCGCTGGACGCGGTCTTCGAGCAGTACAGGCCGGAAACCGTGATGCACTTTGCCGCTCTCACCTACGTCGGTGAATCGGTTTCCGATCCCCTCGCGTACTTCCGGACGAACGTCGGCGGCAGCGTGAGCCTGCTGGAGGCGATGCGCCGCCATTCAGTCACCAGACTGGTGTTTTCCAGCAGTTGCGCGGTTTACGGTGTCCCCGACCAGGTGCCCATCAGCGAGACTGCGCCCTGCCGGCCCGTGAGCCCCTATGGCTGGACCAAGTATGTGGTGGAAACCGTTCTGGCACAGCACGCCCAGGCCTCCGGACTCCGGTACATCTCACTGCGCTATTTCAATGCCGCCGGGGCCGATATCGATGGAGATCTGGGCGAGCGTCATGATCCCGAGACCCACCTGATTCCACTGGTTCTCGAAGCCGCGGCGGGTAAGCGCGATCAAATCGAAATCTACGGTGACGACTACGATACGCCGGACGGCACCTGCATCCGTGATTACGTTCACGTCAATGATATAGCCGAGGCCCACGTGCTGGCGCTGCGCAGGCTGGAACAGGGCGGCTCAACCACCACTTACAACGTCGGGACCGACCATGGATTTTCGGTCAGCGAGATTATTGCCCGCGCCGAGGCGGTGAGCGGATGCAAAGTGCCGGTGACGACGGTAGCGCGGCGGCCCGGCGACGCCCCTTCCCTGGTTTCCGATGCAGCGCGCATACGCAATGATCTTGGCTGGTTACCAAAGCATTCAGACCTGGACCGTATCCTGGCCAGCGCATGGGCCTGGCATAGGCGCTGAACAGGTATCACCGCCCCGTCGCGGTCAGGTGGAGAGGCTCATCAATTCCCTGAACAATTCCACGTACACCCCAGCCGCGCGTTCCCAACTGAAACGCCCGGCAGCGGAAGTACGGCCGTTGCGGGCCAGCCTGGACGCGAGCGCTGTATCGTCCAGCAACAGGCGGATCGCGCGCGCCAGATCCTGAGGATCGCCCGAATGCGCAAACAGACCGGTTTCTCCGTCCACAATGACGTCGCGGACAACGTCAAGATCCGACGCGATAACGGGACAACCGCAGGCCTGGGCCTCGACCATCACCAGACCCAGCCCCTCCCGGTCACCGCCCGCGGCCTCGACAAAAGGAAACACCGCAATGGCGGCTGACTGGTAGTGTGCTGCCAGCGATTTCTGCGTAAGCGCACCGAGGAACGTGACACGCGGCCCCAGGTGCAAACGCGCCGCGTGTGCCTCAAGGGCGCCCCGCTGCGGCCCGTCACCGATAATGTACAAATGGATGTCCGGATGCTCGGGCACAAGCGACTGTAAGGCATCCAGTAGAACCGGGACGCCCTTCTTTTCCACCAACCGGCCAACGAAGAGCAGGCGGCGCGGGATACGCGGCAACCGGTTCTCCGGCGGTACAAACAGCGATTTCGTGTCCACGCCCATGGGCGCCACCCGCAGGCAGTCCCTGCGGGCTCCCAGAGCCAGTGCGTGCCGCACCATGGCATCGCTCACGACGGCAACAACGTCCGCATTGCGCATCACCCAGGACTTCAGTCTCCCGGCAAGGCCTCCGCGAAATGTGTAAAGGTCCGCTCCGTGGGCCGTACAGACTACCCTTACGTCCCTGCGCAAGACACGCTTGATGAATACGGCAACCACGCCCTGCGGCAGGATCCAGTGGGCGTGAATGATTTTGAAATTACCTCGCGCAAGGACGCGCAGGCAGGCGATAAGCTGCGCAATCACGAAAAACGGCACCTGCAGAAAGCGCAGTGGATTGCTCCTGAGCTTTGCCGGGATACCGCCGTCATAGGCCAGTGTTTCCAGGAACACAGGCAGGTAACGGTAGCGGTAAACGTCAACGTCATCCAGTCGTTCCCGTGTCAGAGCGCCGGCAACATGTGGCGCCAGCACGGTAACGTCAAATTCCGATGCTACCCGCCGGCAGAGTTCGTGAACAAAGACAGGTTCGGTGTCACCCTCCCGGCGCGGATAGGTGGAAGTAATAACCAGAAGGCCCGGTTTCGACGGCATGGAATGGCAGTTTGGCGATCTCGAACCCCGGGAAACTCGGGCCTAAGGCCCCGGGCTCCGCTTTGGCGCCGGCGCCATGGATACCAGGGCGACAAACCATTCCTTACGGTTCATTGACCACCCCCGCGCTGATACATGAGCGCGGTGATCTGTTCGGACACCAATCCGACAAGAAACACCATGAAGGACGCCAGCAGCAGCAGCGCGCTCATGTTCGTGAAACGGTCCTGGGTAAAGTATGTGTAGCCGTAATTGATGAATCCGAGTATCGCCAGCACAAGGCTAATCGGAAAGAAAATCTTCAACGGGGAGTAGAGGGTGCCAATGCGGAAAATGATCAAAATAAACCGCAGTCCGTCGCGCAGAGGCTTGATATGGCTGCGCCCAGCCCGCCGCGCAGCCTGGATGGGGACATATTGAACGGGGTAGCCCGCACGGAAGAACGCCATGGTGATGGTGGTGGGATAGGAAAATCCGTTGGGCAACAGATGCAGAAACTCGCGGAACCTGGCAGTTTCCACCGCCCGCAGGCCCGACGTCAGGTCAACGATGCGGTGCCCGGTGATCCAGCTCGACAATACATTGTAGAAAGCGTTGGCGAAGCGGCGAAACAGGTTCGCTTGGGAGTCAGTGCTGCGGGCTCCCACGACCATGGAGTAACCGTTCTCAATTTCCGCGCACAGGCGCGTCACATCATCCGGGGAATGCTGGCCGTCGGCATCCATGAATACCGTCACCGCGCCGGATGCGGCGCGCGCACCGGTCTTTATCGCGGCACCGTTTCCCATGCAGTATGGATGCCTGATTACGGTAGCCCCCGCGCTCTCAGCCACACTGACCGTCGTATCACTGGAAGCATCATCCACGACAATAACCTCGCCTGCCGGGAACAATTGCTTTAAGCGGGGGAGGATGCGGGCCAGGCCATCAGCCTCGTCCCGGGCCGGAATGACAATGCTGAGCGTCCTATTCATTGCCCTCTCGATTTAATCGATCCCCTGGAAATCGGGGCTCCGTTTCACCGGCCCCGATGTCTTTATGCGGCTCGCGCTGTAATACTTTCAGTTGCCGCCTGAGCTTGTTCACTTTTTTTCTGTAGGCCAGGTACGCCACGGGATCCTTGTCCAGTTCCTTTCGCACGGCGGAATACGCTCTGGCGGACTCCTTTGGAAGCCGAAGCGCAAGACTGACCTCCAGAAGATAGACGCGCCGGTGAACGGTGGGTGATGCGTGCACCGCCTTGACCAGATTAGCATAACCCCGCGCCAGATCCCCGAAACGAAGTTCAAGCGTGGCGGCAAGTTCGTACAGGGCGCCTGCCCGGTTGCCCGCATGACGCGCCAGGGTCACGATCAGGTGTGCCAGCTCGTGATGATCTATAGGCGGACAGTCACCCGACGCGACCAGAGGGACAAGTGTCGCTATTTCTCCGATATTTTCGAAAACCTGGCGCGTGCCGGCCGCCGCCTTGCGATCCGCCGTCTGCCACGATTGATTGTCGATGGACTTGCCCAGCACACAGGCATTGACCGCTATACGTTTCAGTACCGGGTAAACCTGTTTCGGGAAATCCGACTCCATGACGTCCAGCAAGCGGAGTGCCGTATCCGTATCACCTGAAACGAGCAGTCGATTTTCCAGGTTCATGAGCGCCCGCGGTGACTCCGGATGCCACTCCGCCATCAATTTCGCCTGCAGCAGCGGCTGCCTCCACAGCTGTACATTCTGCCAGGTTACGGCTGTAACCATCACGCAGTAGCCGACTGCCGCTACAGCCACCGGCAGGCGCAGCGACTTGCGCTCCAGCAGCCGATGAACCATCCACGCCAGCAGAAATACCACGCCCAGTGATGGCAGGTAGTTTCTGTGCTCGAAGTAGATGTCCAGATTCACGAAGGTAGACTCGATAACGTGCCCCCCGAAAAACCAGAGCACGGAAAAGCTGAACGCGGGAGCGCGCCTGCGCAGTCCGACAGCCGCACCGACCAGCAGAACTATGCCGAGGCAGGCGAACAGCGTGGTGGGTGGCGACAGCAGGCCGTGGGAGACGGCGAAGTCATCGTGGAAAAGGCCGAAGGCGGCCGGGTGCGGAAATGCCAGGTTACGCAGGTAGACCAGGAGAACGCGACCCTCGGATATCAGCTTCTGCCAGGCCGAATAGGGCCGCGAGACGAAACTGTGAAGGGTAGGGCCGAGGTCGAGCAGGAAATAGCCGACTATCGCCAGCAACGGCAAAAGTAGAAAAACGCTGCGCCAGATACGGTACTTAGGAAGGCGTTGTGTGCCCCTCAGCAGCGTGACATCGGTGATGAGCGCGTATAGGGGCAAGAGGGCGCCGTTCTCCTTGGAGAAGACCGCCAATGCGGTACCCAGCACAATGGACAGGCTCATCACCAGGTAACATCGACGAGCACTCCAGCGGGGAAAATTCGACCGGCCCAGCATGAACCCGCAGACGCCGGCCATGATGAACAGGGCGGAAAGCTCGGTCATGCGCTGTACGACGTAGAGAACGGTATCCGTCAGCATGGGCTGCAGCGCCCACAAACCGGCGACCGCCAGCGCAAAGGCAGTTCCGCGCGTGCCGGGAATTGAAAGTGCTTTGGCGGCCAACCGGGCGAAACAGTAAATCAGTGCGGCCGTCAGCAAATGCAGCAGGAGATTCACGAACTTGAAGGCAAATGCATCGTACGGCCAGGCCGCGTGCTGCAGGGCGAAGGTGGCCAGGGACAGGGGTCGGCCCGTCGGCCCCGCTACGCCCCCGAATACATACCAGGAATAGCCCGACGTCCTGATCTGCTCAAGCGGGCCGAGGTTGAAAAAATCGTCGAGAAAATACCCGCTGTGCAGACCGGGCCAGTACAAGCCGGCCACCGCGCACAGCAACAACGCCAATCCGAGAAGCCCGGCATGGCGCTCGAACCGCGGGTCAATAATGCGAAATTTCACTGGTTGAGATATTGCGATCGCCTGGAAGCGACCCCTTGATCGGGGTCAATTACCTGACTGCCATCGCTGCGCGAAGTTCGCAGCCGGTACACAAAACAAAAAAGGCCACTTTACGTGGCCTTCATCAAAATGTCCCGCCGAATACTACTTGCAGGTGGCGGGTAAGTATTTGGATCCAATCTCGGTGGCGGGCACGTTGGTGACCTGCCTGCCACATGCCCAGGTCTTGCCACCGTCTCCAGTTTCCAGGGAAAAGGTCTTGCCCTGGATTCCTTTAGCGGCACCTATCGTCTTGAATGTGGCAATTACCATTATCGTCGCACCTGACGCATTGCCGGTTGTAATGGATGTCACGTAATGACCCGACGACGTTCCCCCCAGGTCCGCGAGATTGACGGAATCAAAGCTGCCGTTATTCAAAAAATAATCGGTCAGCATGGTCTTGTACTGGCCCGTCAACTGAATCGCCTCGGTAACCTCTGACCTGGCCGTATAGTCCTGGTAAGAGGGGATGGCGACGGCAGCCAGTATCCCGATGATGGCCACCACGATCATCAGCTCTATCAATGTGAAGCCGTGACTACCTTGCCTTCTGTGAACGCGCATATGTGTTCTCCCCACTTTCTGAGGCCCCGGCATCCGGGGATGAGCCATCTCGCCGGGCGAAACCCCTGCCCCGCGCTTCCGGTAGTTCAAAAAAAAAGGCCGCCGTTTTGAGCAGCGGCCTTTTTTGGCATCCCAGCCGGGAATTACTCCATCAGCAAGTACATTTAAAACCGGAAGCCTGCCTGTTACTTGCAGGCACCGGGGGAGAACTTGCTCTGGATGTCGCTGTAAGTACCAGCCGTACCACCCTTTCCGCAGCTCCACGTCTTGCCGCCATCCGTCGTTGCGACCGCAAACGTGTCATTCTGGATAGCTGCCGCTACGCCGCTCGACTTGAATTTCGCTACGACGGCAATGGTGCTTCCGTTGCCGGCGGTAAACGTGATACCCGACACGTACTTGCCGGCCGTTGTACCACCCAGATTCGACAAGCTCGCACTGGCGAAATTGCCGTTATCGGCAAAGAACTCGGCCAGGGACGTCTTGAACTGGGAGGTGAGGGACACCGCCTCAGAAACCTGGGCGCGCGCCGTGTAGTCCTGATAGGAGGGGATGGCGACGGCGGCCAGAATACCGATAATGGCCACCACGATCATCAACTCAATCAGGGTAAAACCTTGCTGGAGTGTCTTCATTCTTACTCTCCTTAAGACTATTATTTACCGTTGAAAAAAAGCGCTTTATTTCACTCAGTGCCCCAAAACATCGACGGGGTCACGGACTGTAACAAGCAGCTTTCGTGCCAACCCTTGTTTTTTGTGACACGGTTCACGCAGGATGCCCTTCTGACCCCTTATTCTTCCTGACTCGCCCCTGCGGCTGCCCGCAGCACTGACCCTGAAAGAGGAAAAGCTGACAATTTTTGTCACCGCCGGGGACGTCAGGTGTCATGGGGCGGCTTCGAGATCGTGCAGCTGGGTGGCGGCCGGATTCCGTGGGTCGGGCCAGATGGCCAGCGCAGTTTTGAAGTGCTGCCGGGCGCGGGCGGTTTCGCCCTCCTGCAATGCGATTTCACCCGCCAGGCGCGCGGGAGTCGCCAGGTCGCGTTTGGTCAATGCCTGTGAACGCAGCCGAATTGCCGCTTCCAGTTGCCTGCGCACCAGCTTCGGACGGGTACGCACCAGCCCCTTGTCGATGAGCCTTTCCGCCACCATCAAGCTGCCGAGATATTGATCGCAGGCACCGGGGTGCGGTTTCGCCGCAATGCGGACAAAGTCCCGGCTATGTACGCCCAGCCATAGACGGCAATAATCCTTGCGCAACAGCAGGGCATCCATACGCTCCCAGGGTTCCCTGGGAAAGGGGCGCGCCGCGATTCGCTGAAAAAAGTTCACAATTCGAGGATCGGCCACGACGCGCTGTTCCGCACCGCGGTGGGGATCCACCTTGAAATACAGCCCATAGTCATCCGCGGTGAAGCTGTTGGGAAAATCGTTGGCGTAAAAAACCGGGCGGGCCGAGGCACTGATAAACCGGTCGAACAATGACTTCACGTCTGCCGCTGACAGCAGATATGGCCGATACATGCGGCCTTTGAAGAAAAAGCGCCTGCCACTTTGCAGTTCGATATCCGGCCTGATACCGAGCACCCGGTGCAGGTAGCCCACGGGCCCGTTTATGGAGTCGGCATTGGCGTAGAACACCGCACCCACGGGCAGGGAACGTAGCAGCGCAAGTCCGTTTTCCTGCGCCCAGTGATCGTGGCCGCGGTAGTTTTCAGATACGTTCGCCAGCCAGGTTGTTCCTGCCAGAACCATCACCAGTCCCAAGCGAACGTAAGCCTTCCCCACGCGCTCACGCAGTCGCGGCTCCAACCACTCGCTGACATTCGCCGCCCCCAGAGCCAGCCACAGTGCACAGATCCCATAAGGCAGGTGCGGATACACGCGGAAGGTTTCCCTGTGCAGCAGGTCGTAATTGAACCCCAGTAGGCCGATCAGCAGAAAGGTACCGCCCAGGTAACCGGCGAGCAGGCCCCAGCATTCCCAGCGCCCCCATTCCCGCCATTGCCGCACCAGGCCCAACAGCACCAGTACGCCGCCCACCGGTCCGAATTGGTTTACCGTCTGCTCCAGCACGAATTTTCCGAACTGCAGCTTGTCCCACCAGCCCGCGCTCAGGTCCCGGTCCACGCTCCGGTAGCCTTCGCGACTCACGTAAAGCCAGAAGTCATGCCAGTTGGAAATGGGACCGTAATAACAGAATCCCGGCACGGCATGGGTCCGGTAAATCAGCCAGAGATACGGTGTCAGTCCGGCCGCCAGTCCCGCCGCCGCGGCCGGCCAGTGGCGCCACAGCTGCCGGCGAGCCGGCCAAAGCACCAGCACCAGCGCCGGCGTGGACAGGATCATCAGCGGCCAGTGGTTGCTCAGTGACAGACCGTAGAGCAGGGCGACCACCAGTATCCGGCGTCCGGTCACTTCATCCGGTGCACGCGCCCCGCGCACGGCCAGATACAACAGTAGAAAGAACAGCAGCGCATTCAGGCTATAAACCTTGGCAATGATCGCCTGCGACCAGAACACCGCGGAGAACCCGAATGAAAGCGCCGCCAGAGTGGCAAACAGGCGCTGGCGCAGCAACAAATCAGCCAGACGCCAAAGTGCAATACAGGCAAGTGCGCCGAACAAACCGCTCAGCGCGTGTACCCGAAACGCCACCGTGCCCACCGGAACGAGGGTGGCCAGATGAGCGAACACCATAAATAAGGGATATCCCGGCGGATGTGCGATCCCGTTGAAGTACGCGGCCGTGACAAAATAGCCGTCGTCGCCCAGCACTACCGAATTGGTAGTGGACCACAGGTAACAACCGAATACCGCCAGGAATACGAGCGACTGATGAACACGGTCGTACGCAAGCGGCCCCGGATCGTACGTCAGCCATCTGAACCGCTTCATGATTTACGACTTGCACCGGGCCGGATTATCCATAAACGGCCAGACAGGATCCGGGCGGGTGACAGCGGGTATGGCCTATCGCGAGCACGAAGACCATGCCCGCCGGCAGGACCCGCTCGCCATTTGCTTCCGCCTTTCATGAATAATCAAAGTTTACGGGCGCCGTTGCGCGCGGCAACTGTCCTCCGCATTGCAAACCGTAGAAGTATGCCAAACGCCAGCAGAAACGACGCGAGGCTCAGGTAATCGGCGAGACGCTGCCACCAGGGAATCGCAAACGGAAATTTTCGGTAGTGGGTAAATGCCAGCACGTCATTGCGCTGGTCCATGCGGAAATGATCACCCGGCCGGCATTGGTTGGACTTGCCGAACACGTAGCAGGCCGGATTGAACATCGCCACTTGGCCCGTTCGCGGATTCACGACCGGTCCGAGACGTACTTCGCGACGGGGGAACGTTTCCAGTCTGTACCCGAATATGGGCTGGTAGCAGGGCACCGGACTGGTCCCGTCGACAAAGCGGTCGTTCAGTGCCCTGCCGATCTGGTCAAAGGGCTGCTTTACACGCGTAACGGGCGGAACGTCCCCGCTCTTCCGTACACTGAAGTAACTGCGCGTGACCGGGCGCGGATCGTAGAGCAGAACACGGTTCGGCACCACATAACCCTGGAGGTTGACGGCGACAACTCCCGCGATCCCGGCGGCTGCAAGCCCTGACCTGAGCGCTGCTGAATCGACCCTGTCCAACACCATGGCCGAAATCAGAATAACGACCGGAATGTCCGCGGCGATCCAGCGCAGGAACAGGAAGGTGCTCTCCAGGTATGGCAACTTTTTGAACAGCGCATCCAGACCGGGACTATGAATGTTCATGATCACCGGCAACAGACATACCCCAACCAGGATCGCCAGCCGCAGCAGTGTAAATGCGCTGAGCCGGATCCGGCGCGTATCTCCTGCGCCGTGTCGCACCGCCAGCACCATTACCGCCGCCAGAAACACAAATACCGGCGCCGGCGTCACGCTGTACTGAAACTCGTGGAGTTCCACGAAATAGTTGGTGTGCACAATCAGCCCGGGACGCGGAATGTAAGTACCTGCTGAAAACAGCGAATGCAGGACCACCAGGAAGGAGGTCCTGAAGTCCCTGAAACCCGGCACCGGGTACAGGTCCCGGGGGAAGTGCGAGAGGAAAGCCATGGCCGGGACCAGCTTGAAGGCGGCCAGGCACAGGCTGAATGTCACGGCAGCCGCAAAGCACGGCCAGAAAGCGGTACGGCGCCCGCCGTGCAGCTCCGCCAGAACCCATATCCCCACCACACCCAGAAGTGACGGCCCGTAAATCACCGCACCACCCGACAGCAGCAGGTACGCCAGCATCAGCGCCGCCAACACCGCCCCCGCAACGGCTTTCCACATACGGAACCGATCCCCGGCGGGCAGCGGCGACAGCAGGCAAAGTGCAATCGCGGGCACCAGCATGAAGGAATGAAACGTCAGGTGACCCGCCAGCATGCGATTGATATAGAAACTGTTGAACAGAAAACACGCGGCCGCAAACAGGGACGTCGCCAGAGAGAGGTGAAAGCGGATCCGGCACAGCGCAAAAAAACCCCAGAAACCGGCCGCGGCGAACAGCACCACCGTCAGAAAGACGCTGCTCCGAGGGTCGGCCAGCAGCGTCAGGACCTGCGGTACCGAGTAGTAGAGATTCTGGGGATTCGGCACGAACGGCAGGCCCGCGCAAATGGCCGGCGTGAACCAGGGCACGGCCCAGGGACCGTTGTGCAGAAACCAGAAATACCCATTGAGCAGCGCCGGTAGAAAATACCCAAAATCCGCAGCCAGATAGTGTTCGGCAGGGGCGATATATAGATGCGTGTTGTATATGAAGACCAACAGCAATATGAGGAATACAAACAGGCAGGTGGCCAAAGGCAGTTGTGGATCCGCCAGGATCGTGGGCCGGTCAATTTTCATCGGTGCTCTCGATGGTCCGGGCTCTCGCTAACCGGTGCTATGCTTCGCGTTGCTTGCTGCGCGTCGTAAAACCAAGAGCAGTACAGTAAACGCGAGCGCAAATGAAGCGAGGCTCAGGTAATCGGCGAGACGCTGCCACCAGGGAATCGCAAACGGAAATTTTCGGTAGTGGGTAAATGCCAGCACGTCATTGCGCTGGTCCATGCGGAAATGATCACCCGGCCGGCATTGGTTGGACTTGCCGAACACGTAGCAGGCCGGATTGAACATCGCCACTTGGCCCGTTCGCGGATTCACGACCGGTCCGAGACGTACTTCGCGACGGGGGAACGTTTCCAGTCTGTACCCGAATATGGGCTGGTAGCAGGGCACCGGACTGGTCCCGTCGACAAAGCGGTCGTTCAGTGCCCTGCCGATCTGGTCAAAGGGCTGCTTTACACGCGTAACGGGCGGAACGTCCCCGCTCTTCCGTACACTGAAGTAACTGCGCGTGACCGGGCGCGGATCGTAGAGCAGAACACGGTTCGGCACCACATAACCCTGGAGGTTGACGGCGACAACTCCCGCGATCCCGGCGGCTGCAAGCCCTGACCTGAGCGCTGCTGAATCGACCCTGTCCAACACCATGGCCGAAATCAGAATAACGACCGGAATGTCCGCGGCGATCCAGCGCAGGAACAGGAAGGTGCTCTCCAGGTATGGCAACTTTTTGAACAGCGCATCCAGACCGGGACTATGAATGTTCATGATCACCGGCAACAGACATACCCCAACCAGGATCGCCAGCCGCAGCAGTGTAAATGCGCTGAGCCGGATCCGGCGCGTATCTCCTGCGCCGTGTCGCACCGCCAGCACCATTACCGCCGCCAGAAACACAAATACCGGCGCCGGCGTCACGCTGTACTGAAACTCGTGGAGTTCCACGAAATAGTTGGTGTGCACAATCAGCCCGGGACGCGGAATGTAAGTACCTGCTGAAAACAGCGAATGCAGGACCACCAGGAAGGAGGTCCTGAAGTCCCTGAAACCCGGCACCGGGTACAGGTCCCGGGGGAAGTGCGAGAGGAAAGCCATGGCCGGGACCAGCTTGAAGGCGGCCAGGCACAGGCTGAATGTCACGGCAGCCGCAAAGCACGGCCAGAAAGCGGTACGGCGCCCGCCGTGCAGCTCCGCCAGAACCCATATCCCCACCACACCCAGAAGTGACGGCCCGTAAATCACCGCACCACCCGACAGCAGCAGGTACGCCAGCATCAGCGCCGCCAACACCGCCCCCGCAACGGCTTTCCACATACGGAACCGATCCCCGGCGGGCAGCGGCGACAGCAGGCAAAGTGCAATCGCGGGCACCAGCATGAAGGAATGAAACGTCAGGTGACCCGCCAGCATGCGATTGATATAGAAACTGTTGAACAGAAAACACGCGGCCGCAAACAGGGACGTCGCCAGAGAGAGGTGAAAGCGGATCCGGCACAGCGCAAAAAAACCCCAGAAACCGGCCGCGGCGAACAGCACCACCGTCAGAAAGACGCTGCTCCGAGGGTCGGCCAGCAGCGTCAGGACCTGCGGTACCGAGTAGTAGAGATTCTGGGGATTCGGCACGAACGGCAGGCCCGCGCAAATGGCCGGCGTGAACCAGGGCACGGCCCAGGGACCGTTGTGCAGAAACCAGAAATACCCATTGAGCAGCGCCGGTAGAAAATACCCAAAATCCGTGCCAAGTTTGGGTGTCGACGAGGACAGGTACCAATGGACATTGTTAACGAATACGCCCATGAGCACGATAAACACAAGGAGGCAGATCGCGGCCGGCAGTTTCCAACCCCGCCGGACAATGAAGCGGGGGACAACCATCAGAAATGCACCCCGGCCCCGAGATTCATCGGGGCAGTATTGGAGAAAATCGCAGATCCCGCCATGTTTGCGCACGGACAGCGCCAATGGGCAGGCACATTTGTCTCGCGCTTGACGTATCCCGAACAGGCCGCAACACTGGTCTAAACCTGCCGGCACCGCCCGAATGGAAATTGATTGCGACTTTCATAAAAAGTTACGGTACCCGATCAACGCCGCCCTGTCCCGTCCAGCCGTCTCCCGGATCGCAGCCCACCGGCGCCGCCGCCCCACAGGCACATACATCCGAAGTGATAATTACTTGTTTGAATCCCCCGTACCCGTTTCCCTGAACAGGCGGTAAGCGGGATTCTTATAAGAGTTCCAGATTGAGATGGATTGGGCAAAGTATCTATGCGCCGACTTTCGGTGCCCGAGCGCAAGTTCGGCGCGCCCCGTTTGCGTTTCCAACCCGGCACGGTCATCGACCGTCACCGCCTGGTCGGCCTGGCGCCGCGCATCCTGCAGAAGCTTCAGCACGGCGGCGGCATCCGGATGCGGCTGGTTCAGTCTCGCGGTCGCGCGCTCCAGTAGCCCATGATAATCGCTGCAGCGAAGTGCCAGCATCCGGGTCAACCGTCGCTGTTCAAGCGGAGACGGCGCGTGGATTTTCAAGGCGGACAGAAGATGGCAATACATGTCAGTTAGCTGGCGATAGTGTATCAATTCGCTCAGATCCCGGGGCGGCCCCGCGCGGAACATATTATCAAAATAGGCCTGGATCCTGGGGGTCAGAATCGCCACCTCGTCTGTGACCGGATGATTTCTGTAGACGCGCCAATACAATCCGTAAAAGACACTGCCGCCGCTGTGCGGCAGTTCCATGGCAAAGTAGACCGGGGATTTTGTACGCGCCAGGAATTTGTCCACCGCGGCGTGAACCGTAGCCTTGCTCAGATTGTAGGCGCTGTAGAGTCTGTTCTTAAACAGCTGGCCCCTTACAACGTACATGCTAACGTCGGGACGTACGTGTTCGATGCGGTGCAGGTAGCCAACGGGACCGACTACATAATCTCCGGAAGCAAAAAATACGGCGCCCCTGGGCAGCGTGTCCAGAACGGTACGGGCATAATCTTCGGCCCAGTGGTCCCGGGCCTGGTAGTTGTTGCCGGCATTCGCCAACCAGGTCGTCCCCACCAGCAACAGCACCGCTCCCCAGCGCAGGTATTCCGTCCTCGCCCACCCCTCCAATTTCCCCTCCAACCAGCCGATCATCACCTGCGCCCCCAGCCCCAGCCACAGCGCGCATATCCCGTATGACAAAACCGGATATACCCGGAACACATTCCGGTGCAGCAAGTCATAGTCGAAACCCAGCAATCCGATCAAAACGAAAGTTCCGCCCAGGTAGCCCAGCACCAGACCCCAACTCTCACAGCGCCGCCACCGTCTCCACTGCCATACCAGCCCCAGCAGCATCGGCGCCCACCCCAGCGGGCCGAACTGCTCCAGGGTCTGCCTCAGCACGTAGCCGCCGAACCGCAACCTGTCCCACCAGCCCGCGCCTATATCATGGTCCACCGTCCGATAGCCCTCGCGGCTCACGTAGAACCAGAAGTCGTGCCAATTCGAGATCGGTCCGTAGAAGCTGATTTCCGAAACACGTGAACGCACCACCATCCACAGATATGGCGTCAGCCCCAATGCGACAGCGGCGATCAGCAGCGGCCAGCGCTTGAAGAATTCCTTGCGCTTCGGCCACAACACCAGCGCCAGCGCAGGGGTGGACAGCACTATCAACGGCCAATGGTTACTGAGAGAAACCCCGTACAACAGCGCGATCCAATATGGTGTGCGGCTTCGGTTTGCAATCGCAACATCCCGACCGTAGTTCACGCACATCAGCAACAGCGAGAAGAACAACAGTGCATTCAGTGAATACACCTCGGCGACGATGGACTGCGACCAGAAAACATCCGACCAGGCGAATGCGAGTGCGGGGATATAGGCCAGGGAAGATGACCGAAGCAGGCGCCGGGCAAGAACCCACAATATGGCGCTTGCACCGGCGGCAAATAAAACGCTGAGCGCATGCACCCGGTACGCGACCGAACCTATCGGAACGAGCGTAGCCAGGTGCGCGAGTGCGGTATAAAGTGGGTAGCCGGGAGGGTGAGCAACGCCGTTGAAAAAAGCTTCGAGGACGAAGTAACCATCGTCATCAACCATTATTCCGCGCGGTGCGCTGGCCAGACCATTGGCAAGAACCAGACCGAACACCACAAGCAGATGCGGGAAATATCGAGTGCGATCCCTCGCATCCAAACGGCTTCTCAGGATCACCGTCTGCTTACACCGCCTCTCAAGCAACCGGCTCCTTCCAGGTAAACATGGCGGTAATCGCGTAGTTCCAGACCGCGCCCGCGACTGCACCCAGCATGCCCGCCAACCACCAGGTAACTCCGGTCTCGAATAACCAGCCGGCCAATGCAACGTTGATCAGCGCGCCGAGAAAACACGCGAGATAGAAACTGATGAGTCCGCGCAGAAATTTAACTCCGCGCAATCGCCGCTCCCGGTAGGTGAAGGTATTATTGAGCACGTAATTGCTGGTCATGGCGATCACCGTGGCAATAGCCTGGGCGGGCACGAATGCGGCGGTAAGAAGCCTGTGCAACAACCACAACACGAAGAGATTCACGGCCACGCCGCTCAATCCTACTGTTGCAAAGGAGATAAACCTCGAAGGGAAGAGCCTTCCTGCCGCCTTGTGCATCAGCATTACCAGGTAGTCCCATACCACACCTGTGCTCAGCTTGCTCTCCCCCTCCATTCGCACACGCATCGCGTACGGAATTTCCTCGCAACGCAGCGGTTCCCGGGAACTTGCCAGTATATCGAGCAGGATCTTGAATCCGCGGCCGCTGAGACGACGCATCACGCTGTTAAACGTTCCGCGCGTGAGCATGAAAAACCCGCTCATGGGGTCAGACACACGGACACCGGTAGCGAGCCTGCACATCAAGGTCGCGGCCTGACTGATCCAGACGCGCATTCGCGACAACTCACCGGTGCTTCCCGAGGCTACATACCGGCTGCCAATCACCACGTCGGCTGTTCCTGATTTCAAACGTTCGAGCATTGCCGGGATAATGGATTCGTCGTGCTGCAAGTCCGCATCCATGACGCACACGTACGGCGAAGATGTAGAAAGAATTCCCTCAATGCACGCCGACGCCAGACCGCGACGCCCCAGGCGCTGAATACCACGCACCCGTGGGTCCGCGGCCGCGATATCCCACACTGCTTCAATGGTACCGTCGGGAGAATCGTCATCGACAAATACCAGCTCCCAGGAACAATCCACGAGCACCGCCTTGAGAGCATCGTGCAGACGGCCTACGTTTCCCCGTTCCGAGAAGGTAGGGACAATGATTGAAAGTTCAGCGGTCAAGGAGGATCACGCTTGTATGCGGCAACTGGCCGGTCGGGCGGCGCGGCGTCATTCAAGTTCCAGCTTCTTGAGACGATAGCGCAGTGCGCGAAAACTTATACCAAGCAGCCTGGCCGCGGCTGTTCTGTTCCAGCGGGTTCGCTCCAGTGCATCCAGGATCGCCCGGCGCTCCACGTCCCCCAGCAGGCTCTCCAGATCCTGCTCTCCCTCTTCTGTTTCCGAAGAGATAGCGCCAACTGCAGCGGGCAACTGCAAGTCGTCTTCCCGGATAATCGAACCTTCGCAAAGCGTCAACGCCCGCTCCAGAATGTTTTCAAGTTCCCGAACGTTTCCGGGAAAATCATAACTTTCCAGAGCCAGCCGCGCGGCGGACTCCAATTTCACATCCGGCATCCCGGCGCGTTCAGAAAGACGTGCAAGAATATGTTCTATGAGCGACCCGACATCTTCTCTGCGCTCGCGCAGCGAAGAAACATGCAGTTCAATCACATTGATCCTGTAAAAGAGATCCTCGCGAAAGGCTCCCTCTTTAACCAGCGCGGAAAGATTTTTATGGGTGGCGCTCAATATGCGCACATTGATAGGAATTTCCTGCTGCGATCCCACCGGCCGGATGTGCTTTTCCTGGATTGCACGCAGTAATTTTACCTGCATGTTAAGCGGCAACTCCGCAACTTCGTCGAGAAACAAGGTACCGCCCTCAGCCGCCTGAAACAAACCCTGCTTGTCCGACGCAGCGCCGGTAAAGCTGCCCTTGCGGTGCCCGAATAACTCACTCTCCATGAGATCCTCGGGTATTGCCCCGCAGTTCACCGGTACAAACGGTTGTGTCGAGCGTGGGCCCTGGTCGTGGATCATTCTGGCCACCAGTTCCTTTCCCACCCCCGATTCACCACTGATGTAAACCGGGGCCTGGCTGCGAGCCACTTTGCCTATCTTGGCGCGTATCTCCTGCACCACCCTGCTGTCGCCGATAAGACCCGTGGGAGACCGTTCCTGATCTTCTGTTGCCTTCAAGGCACTCTCTATGAGTGGGCGCAGAAGGGACAGGTCCACGGGTTTCGTCAGAAAGTCAAAAGCGCCGTACTTAAGCGCCTGAATGGCGGTTTCCATGTTGCCATGCGCGGTAATTACGGCGACCGGCATGCGCGGATACAGGCGCTGAAGGTAAGGTACGAATTCCACACCGCTTCCATCCGGCAGCTTCATATCAGTAAGACAGATATCAAATGACTTGCGCCGCAACAACTCTCTAGCCTGCTCCAGGTTTTCGGCACACGTGCAGGAGATGTCCATTCGCCTGAGTGTAATCTCAAGCAGTTCCCGGATCCCCGGCTCATCATCAATTATTATTGCCGTACGCATACGCTTACCTGATCACCTGTTGCCTGCTGGGACGGGCAAAATTTATGCGGAAACAGCAACCATTGGAAGTATTTGTAAACAAATGCAAACTGGCCTGGTTCGCCTCGCACATCTCTCGCGCAATATACAATCCAAGACCCGTGCCCTGCGCTTCCGTAGTAAAAAAGGGCTCAAAAAGCTGGTCGCGCCGTTCGGCTGAAATGCCGGGTCCATTGTCGACGATATCGATATATGGTTTTTGCGTTGCGTATTCAATTCCACATCGCAGCACCAGCAACGGTTCGCGCCGGCTGTATCTTATTCCGTTCTCACATAGATTCCAAAGCACCTGGTGGAGCTGCGGCGGATCCATCTGTATCTGGATACCTTCATCTTCGATTTCCAGGGCCAGTGCCTGGCTGCCGAGACCGTGGCGCGCAAGAAATTCTTCCGAGAAAGTGCGCAACCATGCCGGCAATTTAAAATTGTCCGGCTGGCTCGCATTACGACGCCCGATGCTGAGGACGTTTTCCACTATGCTGTTCACGCGCCGTGAGTGCTCATCTATGATGGCGGTAAGGCGCCGGTCTTCCTCGTCCAGAGACCCGGACTCGGACAGGAGTTGGCTGGCATGACTGATGGCGCCAAGGGGATTGCGCACTTCATGCGCAATACTGGCGGTAAGCCGGCCAAGAGAGGCAAGCTTCAACTGTTGGGCGCGCTGCCTCAGGGTCGCGACATCTTCCAGGAAAACGAGTATGTCGGTCCGGTTTTCGGTGCTCAACTGGCTGAATGACGCCTGCAATTCAACGCCACCCGTGGTATGGAAAAATACTGTCGTCTGAACCCCAAGACCGTCCAGCCAGCTCCGTACCTTGCGTTCAAGATCCATGGAAAGTACGCCTACGTCTTTACCGATCACATCACCCCGCGTCACCAACAAATTGCGCGCAGAGCCATTCACGAGGCGAACACAGAGTTGATCGTCCAATAAAACAATGCCCGTCTGCATCTGCTGAACAATATGTTCGTTCAGTCGTGACAGGTTCTGAATATCAATAGCCCGTTGCTTGGCCAGGGCTTCGGATTTCTGCACCCGCGCCGCCAGCGCGTTGCTGACAAACGCCGTGCCGAAAAAAGTCATGCCGAGAAGGCCGGCATGGGTGTAGTTAGGCTGTACGAAAAGCCTGTGAAACTGGGAATAGACCTCGTGACCGAGAACCGCAATGGTCGCCATGGCGGCGAACAGAATTCCGGTTCTGCCGGGACTCAGAAGGGCGCCGCCCGCCACGACGATAACCAGGAGCATACCGAAGCCGCTGTCCAGACCGCCGCTGGAATACATCAGGAAAGTGATGAGTGCTATATCCAGGAATACCTGTACCGCAACCTGGATGCGATAGGGTGGCACCTGGAGATGGGTGAAGACGATGGCTGCCAGCGCAACGATGAGGTAGATGTGCACGGACACGAAGAACATTGTTGCATCGTAGTCACCGATGGGCTGAGGCAACCTGCCGATCCAGAACAGGGACACGAACAGAAACGCGACGAAGAACCTGTACAACTCGAAGTAGGTCAGCGCCTGCCAGGAAATCTCCGCCGATGGCTTTGCGATCATTTTCGTTGTCACGGGCCACCCTCCGACCTCTTACTGAGGTAGTGGTCCCGGCAACAGAAATAAATATTGCCGTCGACGATGGAATCAGACTCAGGAACAAACAACCCGCAGCGCGCACATCTCACCATTCGGCTGCGGTTGGCGCGTCGAGCAGCGGAGCGTCCCTGTCGCGCCCGTGGCCTGGACGTCAACAGTCCGTAAACGAACAGAACAAGTACCAGAAAAAGTAGCAGGCGAATCATTGCCGTTTAGTTTTGCACGATTACTGTGTAAACTGTAGCGCTTTGAAGATCAACGAAAAATCCGGGGATGCGACCTCGTCGCCGAAAAATCCGCGGCTACCGGATCCGGTGGCTGACAACAATCCCCGAACACACAGGGAACCCTCATGAACTTACACGAATACCAGGCCAAGGCCCTGTTCGCAGAATACGGCATCCCGATTCCAGATGGCAGACCGGCCCACTCGGTTAAAGAGGCAGTGCGCCAGGCCGCCGAGCTGGGCGGGGACAAATGGGTGGTAAAGGCCCAGGTGCACGCGGGCGGTAGAGGCAAGGCGGGCGGCGTCAAACTGGTCAACGGCAAACAGGAATTGGAAGATGCTGTCAGAAAGCTGATCGGCACCCGGCTGGTAACCAAGCAATCGGGACCCGAGGGCAAACCCGTCAATTGCGTTCTGGTACAAACGGTTTCCGAAATAAAATCCGAACTTTACCTTGGCATGCTCGTGGATCGGGGCCGGCGCCGAATCGCGGTCATGGCTTCCAGCGCCGGCGGCGTCGATATTGAGGAAGTCGCGGCCACGCAACCGGAAAAACTCTTCACATTCATTGTGGATCCGGTAATGGGGCTGCAGGACTACCAATGCCGTCGGCTCGGATTTGCCCTGGAGCTGAACCCGGATCAACGCAAGCAACTCGGTGCAATTCTGAAAAACATGTATCGCCTGTTCCTTGAAAAGGACCTGAGCCTGGTCGAAGTCAATCCTTTGATAATAACCGGCGATGGAAAGATTGAGGCCCTGGACGCAAAGGTTTCAATCGACGACAACGCGCTGTACCGACAGCCTGAGCTTGAAGAGTGGCGTGACCCAACACAGGATGACGAGAAGGAAAACAAGGCGAAGTTGTTCGATCTCAACTATGTGGCGCTGGACGGGACCATCGCGTGCATGGTTAACGGCGCAGGCCTTGCCATGGCGACCATGGATATAATCAAGCTGCATGGCGGTGAACCCGCCAATTTTCTGGATGTGGGAGGCGGCGCCACCACCGAGCGAGTAACAGAGGCATTCAAGCTGATCGTTTCAGACCCCAAGGTCCAGGCCATACTGGTTAACATATTCGGCGGCATTGTGCGCTGCGATCTGATCGCGGAAGGCATCATCGCCGCGGTAAAGGATGTGGGGGTGAAGGTACCTGTGGTGGTACGGCTGGAAGGGACAAACGTTGACCAGGGCAAAAAGCTTCTGAATGACAGCGGCCTGAAAGTGATTTCGGCCGACGACCTTACTGATGCCGCGAAGAAGGTGGTTGCAGCCGCGCCGGGAGGTAAGGACTGATGGCTATTCTCATCGACGGCAATACCAAGGTGCTGGTACAGGGATTCACGGGCCGGCAGGGTACATTTCACGCAAAGCAGGCACTGGAGTACGGCACCAAGGTGGTCGGCGGCGTAACTCCGGGCCGTGGTGGTCAGCGACATCTGGATCTACCGGTATTCGATACCATGTATGACGCGGTTGGCGAAACCGGGGCCGACGCAAGCATGATCATGGTGCCCGCCGCGTTCGCCGCGGAGGCAATCACGGAAGCGGCTGATGCGGGGATCCACATCATAGTCTGCATAACCGAGGGCATCCCGGTGCTGGATATGCTGAGGGTCCGCGCCAGTCTGCAACAGTATCCCGATGTCCGCCTCATCGGCCCTAACTGCCCGGGCGTAATTACGCCGGGCGCCTGCAAAATCGGCATCATGCCCGGCAGCATCCACAAGCCCGGCGGCGTGGGCATAGTATCGCGCTCCGGAACACTGACCTATGAAGCAGTCCACCAGACCACGCTGGCAGGTCTCGGGCAGAGCACCTGTGTTGGAATAGGCGGTGATCCCATTCATGGAATGGAGTTTATCGACTGCCTTGCGTTGTTCGAGCAGGATGCGCATACCCGCGGCATAATCATGGTGGGAGAAATCGGCGGTGCGGCCGAGGAAGAAGCCGCTGCATTCATAAAGGAGAATGTGAGCAAACCGGTGGTCGGTTATATCGCCGGCGTCACGGCGCCGCCCGGAAAGCGCATGGGTCATGCCGGCGCCATTATCGCCGGCGGCAAGGGTACCGCGGATGAGAAGTTTGCAGCCCTGGAGGCTGCCGGTGTGCACACAGTCCGTTCCCCCGCCCTGCTCGGGAAAACCCTCGCAGAGAAGTTATAAAGTTCAAATTGTAAAGTTAAAAGAAAGGCGGGCCATTGCTTTTATCAAACGCCTCGATGGGCTAGAGAAAGTGGTTTTCGCCTTTCCACTTTTAACTTTTTAACTTTCCACTTGACCCCATGCGGATAGCTTTAGCACAGGTAAACCTCATCGTCGGTAATATCGAGGCCAATACCTGCCGCATGCTCGAACTCGTGAAGGAAGCGAGAAACCGGCACCGGGCGGGTTTGGTCGTGTTCCCGGAACTCGCCGTCACCGGCTACCCGCCCGAAGACCTGCTGTTGCGGCCAGGCCTGTACCGGCAGGTGGATGCCGCCTTGGAAAGGATCAGATCGGCATCTGCGAACATCGACGTGCTGGTCGGCTACCCGGAGAAGAGTGGCGGGCAGATCTATAACAGCTGCGACTACTACCGCGCGGGAGCGCGACTGGCCACATACCGCAAGCGCGTCCTCCCCAATTACGGCGTGTTCGACGAGAAACGCTATTTCACGGCCGGTACGGAATTGTGCCTGCTGGAACTGGACGGTATCAGCACGTCCCTCAGCATCTGTGAAGACCTCTGGACCGCGGAACACGCCAGGGACTCAGCCGCTGCGGGCGCGCGCCTGGTTATCAATATCAACGCCTCCCCCTACCACGCGGAGAAGCTGGACGAGAGAAAGACACTGCTATCAAAGCGGGTCGCCGACACCGGCCTGGCCTTCATTTACTCGAATCTGGTCGGCGGCCAGGACGAACTGATTTTTGACGGCGGTTCCATGGCGATTGAAGGCGACGGTACCTTCCGCCTGGTGGCGCCGGAATTCGCGCAGGGTCTGTACACCGTTGACACGGCGGTCTCCAATGGTGCCGTCCGATTAAGCAGCGAGAACGGCATCAGCCCCGCGCTCGACCGAGTTGAAAATGTTTACAAGGCACTGGTGCTGGGGATCCGGGATTACGTATACAAAAACCGCTTTCGAGGTGCGGTCATCGGCTTGTCAGGCGGCATCGACTCCGCCCTGACTCTGTGCCTGGCGGTGGACGCACTGGGCGCCGACGAGGTTGAAGTTCTCATCATGCCGTCACGCTACACGGCGGACATGAGCGTGGAGGACGCAATTTCTCTTGCTTCCGCGCTCGGGGTCCGCCATCACGTGGTGCCGATCGAAAAACCCTTCTCTTCGTTTACGAAAATACTGGAACCGGTATTTCACGGCATGGCCGCCGATACCACCGAGGAGAACATCCAGGCGCGTTGCCGCGGCATTCTGCTCATGGCTGTTTCGAACAAGACCGGGAAACTCGTGCTCGCCACCGGCAACAAGAGTGAAATGTCAGTCGGCTACGCGACCTTATACGGAGACATGGCAGGCGGATTTGCACCACTGAAAGACGTTTCCAAGACCGCCGTGTATCGGCTGACCGATTGGCGCAACCGGTCCGGGCAGCCCGTCCCGCGCCGGATCATCGAACGCCCGCCCAGCGCCGAACTGCGTCCGGATCAGAAGGATGTGGACTCCCTGCCACCCTATGAGTTGCTGGACGCCGTTCTCGAGCGATACGTGGAATGCGACCAGAGCCCCGAGCAAATCATCGCAGCCGGTTACGACGAGGAAACAGTGCGCCACGTCGTGGACATGGTGGACCGAAACGAATACAAGCGCCGGCAGGCGGCGCCCGGCATAAAAGTGAGCAAACGCGCGTTCGGGCGCGACCGGCGTTACCCCATTACCTCCCAGTACCGGGAAACCTAGCCCGGATTTTTGTGGACTCTGAGTGCGGGGAGTGGCGGGTGACGGTCAGTTGACCCGAATCTCCTGGAGTTGCCGGATCCCCGGGTAGCCTGGGTAATTAAGCTTAAGAACACGCAGAGTGTCATTGTACAAATCGTTCATTTCCAGCACCTTGTATGCCCTGGCCAGCAGCACAAGGGCACCCGGCACCGAGGTGGTATGCTCATACGTATCGATTATCTCCTTGGCGCGGTTGGCGGCGGCGACGTAGGCACCGCGGCGCATGTAATAGAGGCCCACATCCAGATAGTGCTTGGCGAGGAGATTTCTCAGGTACACCATGCGCTGCCTGGCATCCTTGGCATACGGGCTGTTCGGGTACCGGGACACCAGAACCGAAAAGTCCTTGAACGATTTCTTTGCCGTTGAAACGTCGCGTTGGGCCAGGTCTATGGGAAGATAACGTTCAGTGAAGCCTTTGCCGCGGTTGAAGTTAACAACGCCGCGTAGATAGTAGGCATAGTCCACTCTGGGGTTCTGCGGATAAAGGCGTATAAAACGGTCACAGGATGAAACGGCTGAATCGGGATCGTTGCTCTTATAGTAGGCATAGGCCAGGTCCAGAAGGGACTGCTGCCCGTACACTCCGAAAGGAAACCGGGTTTCCAGGAACTGGTAATACTTTACCGCCTTGCTGTAATAGCCGGCGTCCAGCGCGCTCTTGGCCGCGTTATAGAGGTGGTCGACGGTCCAGTTTCTGGCGGGATCTTCCTTGGACTTTCCGAAATAGGAGCAACCCGCCAACAGGACGGCCAACAGAAATACAGCCAGACGCATGTGAATAGATTAAACCAAGGACAAGGAGCAGGCAAAAGCCAAGTGTTGTCCGGTCGCGGATCCGGTGTCTCCCGGAAGCCTTCGACCCGGCGGCCTTGGCCCTGAACACGCATGGAACCGGAACGACTCAGCCTGAAGATCCGGCCGGAATGGGACGGCAGGCGATTGGACCAGGCCCTGGCTGCTCTCTGCCCGCAGCATTCCCGGGCGCGGCTCCAAAGTTGGATCCGCGCGGGACAGGTTACGGTGAACGGACAGGCTCGGCGGCCTCGCGACCCGGTCAGGGCCGGCGACCTGGTATCCCTGGAAGCAGTACCCTACCCGGTTAAAACGCCGGCCCGGCCCGAGCCACTGCCGCTGAATGTCGTCCACGAGGACGCCGCGATATTGGTGATCAACAAGCAAGCGGGCATGGTCATGCATCCCGGGGCCGGCAACCCGGAGCACACACTGATGAACGCCTTGCTGCACCACTCATCACAACTGCGGCACGTCCCCCGGGCCGGCATAGTACACCGGCTGGACAAGGACACTTCGGGACTGCTGGTTGTTGCGAAAACGCCGGAAGCGCACACGTTCCTGGTTTCTGAACTTAAAGCGCGGCGAATAACCCGGGAATACAGGACAATCGTCAGCGGCGTACTGACGGCGGGAGGCACGGTCGATGCGTCCCTGCGCCGCCACGCGCGCGACAGGACGAAGATGGCCGTGGACGATTCCGGGCGCAAAGCGGTGACCCATTATCGCGTGCTGAAGCGCTTTCACGCCCACACTTACCTGCGTGTCATGCTGGATACCGGCCGCACACACCAGATCCGGGTACACATGGCCCACATTGGACACCCGGTGCTCGGGGACCCGGTCTACGGGCGGCGTCGCCACCTGTCCGCCGGCGCCGGCGAGACCTTGCGCGCCGTACTCACGGCATTCAAACGGCAGGCCCTGCACGCTTTCATGCTGGCCCTGACTCATCCGGTCAGCGGTGACGCTGTACGCTGGGAGGCACCGCTTCCAGAAGACATGAGTCAATTGCTGGAGGCACTGAAAGAAAGTGAAAAGTTAAAAGGTAAAAGGTAAAAGGGCTAAGGAAGTATCTTTCACCTTTACCTTTTAACTTTTCACTTTTACCTTCCAGTATGCCCAACACCCCGGACACATCGTGCTGGATTGACGCCGACTGGCCCGCCCCGGCGAATATCCACGCCGGCGTCACCACGCGGCTGGGGGGGTGCAGCCGGACCCCGTTCGACTCATTCAACCTGGCGGCCCACGTGGGCGACGACCCGAACGCAGTCGAGCGCAACCGCGCCGCACTGCGCCGCCGCCTGAGCCTGCCCGCGGAACCGCACTGGCTGCAGCAGGTGCACGGCACTGCGATCCGGGATGCATCGGAAACCGGGAGTCCGTGCGCGGACGCCACCTGGGCTGACCGTCCGGGAGAAGTGTGCGCGGTGCTGACCGCCGATTGTGTTCCGATTCTGCTGTGTAACCGGTCCGGCACGGAAATCGCCGCCGTCCACGCCGGCTGGCGTGGATTGAGCGGCGGCATAATCGCGAAAGCGGCCGCCCGCTTTCGGGCCGAACCAGGCATGTTGCTTGCCTGGCTGGGGCCCCATATCGGCCCCGCTCATTATCGGGTGGGGGACGACGTAAGAAACGCCTGCCTCACTGCCAGTGCCGCGGCGTCCGCCGGATTTACCGACGCCGGCGCCGACCACTGGTTCGCGGACCTCGGTTACCTGGTTCGCTCGGCACTGGCCGAATGTGGCGTAACCGCTTGTTTTGCCAGCCCTCATTGCTGTTTCAGCCGCGACGAGCTGTATTACTCCTATCGGCGCGATCGGGTTACCGGCCGCATGGCCAGCCTTATCTGGATGGAAGGGCGTTCATAAGAAGATTAATCTAATATGGCTGTTCCGAAACGTGATACACACGGTTAGGGGCGTTACGGTATCCGGGTGACGGACATGCTGTGAAGACTTCCCTGTACGCTCGATCGCCGCGTCCCTGCGGCCCACGGCCCATTACCCGGATACCGCCGCGACACCGTTTGTTTCAGAATTCCGAACACCTATCTGGATGCTTCAGATGGCCGGCGGCTAGTTTAATTGGCGCCGGATTGCACTTGGGTCATCGTCCGGAACGGATATGACCGGGGATCCACGGGGGAGATCACAATGCCGAACAAACAAAACAAGCACCACAAGCACCTTTCCTTCAGCCAGAGCGTCGACCGAATGGCTGACCGCGCGCTGGAGGTGCTGGACATGGATCCGGGGGTAGCAAACGCCATCAAGGCCTGTGAATCGATCATCCAGGTGAACTTTCCCGTCAGCCTGGAAGGCAAAATACACGTATTTACCGGCTGGCGGGCGGTTCACAGCACACACCGGCTGCCGGCCAAGGGCGGTATCCGTTACGCGCCCATAGTCAACCAGGACGAGGTCACGGCACTGGCGGCGCTGATGACCTACAAGTGCGCCATCGTCGACGTGCCTTTCGGCGGCTCCAAGGGCGGGCTGCTGATCGAGCCGTCCAAACATTCCCGCGAACACATGCAAATCATTACCAGGCGCTTTGCACGGGAGCTGATCCGCAAGGACTTCCTGAGTCCGTCCACCAACGTGCCGGCGCCGGACATGGGCACCGGCGAGCGGGAAATGGCCTGGATCGCCGACACCTTCAAGCAACTGCACCCGGAAAACATGAACTACGCCGCCTGCGTGACGGGCAAACCGATTCACCACGGCGGCATACGCGGCCGCACCGAGGCCACCGGCCGCGGCGTCGTCTATGTCATGCGTGAGTTTTTCCGGCACGGTCCGGACGTGAAAGCAGCGGGACTGGACGGCGGCCTGGGCGGCAAGACCATAGTCATCCAGGGACTGGGCAACGTCGGTTACCACGCGGCGAAACTGCTGGATGAGGAAGACGACGCCAAGATCATCGCCATCGTCGAACGCGACGGCGCGCTGGTGAACCAGGACGGCATCTCCGTCCAGCGCGTGCGCGAATACATCAACTCCCAAAAGACCATACGCGGATTTCCCGATGCTGAATTCACGGAAAACGGCGCCGGCGTTCTGGAAATGAACTGCGACATACTCATTCCTGCCGCAATGGAAGCCCAGATAACCGCCGAAAACGCTCCCAGGATCAACTGCAAGCTGATAATCGAGGCAGCCAACGGTCCGGTTACCTATGAGGCCGACGAGATCCTCCGTCAGCGCGGTATAACCATCTTGCCGGATGCCTACGTCAATGCCGGTGGCGTTACGGTGTCCTACTTCGAGTGGATACGGAACCTGTCTCACATCAGGTTCGGGCGCATGCAGCGGCGTTACGATGAAATGCACGGCCAACACCTTATCAGCGCAATGGAGACTCTGAGCCAGAAGAACGTGCCTGACTGGATGCGCGCTGAAATTATTCATGGCGCCGATGAACTCGATCTGGTGCGATCCGGTCTGGACGACACCATGCGCAACGCCTTTCAGGAAATCAGTGAAGTGCGCCATTCCAACGACAAGATCGACGACTATCGTACCGCCGCCTACGTGGTTGCAATCAATAAGATTGCCCGCTCGTACTTTGATATCGGGGTGTACTAGGTAGGCGGTGTGCGCGGTGACCGTGCACCGCGCACCTTGCACCATGAACCGAACTTGATCTGTAGCAATTCGCCCCAATGTTAGGGAAGGCATAATTTGATCCAGGTACTTCATCCATGCGCGCCGACAAACTGACGACCAAGTTTCAGCAGGCCCTCTCCGAGGCGCAGAGCCTCGCCCTGGGCCGCGATCACCAGTTCATCGAGCCTGTCCACGTCATGACGGCGATGCTCGACCAGGAAGACGGCACCGCCCGGCCGTTGCTGGCCGCGGCAGGGGTGAACGGCGCACAACTCCGCTCCAGGCTGGGCGAGGCGCTCGATCGGCTTCCCCAGGTCCAGGGCACTGCCGGAGAAGTCCACGTATCCAAGGACCTGGAAAGACTTCTGAACCTCACTGACAAGTACGCCCAGCAGCGCCGCGATGATTACATCTCCAGTGAGCTGTTCACCCTGGCAGCACTGGAAGACAAGGGCGAACTAGGACGCATACTCAAATCCTGCGGCGCCGACCGCGCGCGACTGGAAGCTGCCCTGGACAAGCTGCGCGGCGGGCAGAACGTCAACGATCCAAACGCGGAAGAACAACGCCAGGCCCTGGAAAAATATACCATCGATCTCACGGCGCGCGCCGAACAGGGCAAACTGGATCCGGTCATCGGGCGTGACGAGGAAATCCGCCGTACTATCCAGGTCCTGCAACGCCGCACCAAGAACAATCCGGTACTCATCGGCGAACCCGGCGTCGGAAAGACCGCCATCGTCGAGGGGCTCGCTCAGCGCATAATCAACGGGGAAGTACCGGATGCACTCAAAGGCAAGCGGCTGCTGGCGCTCGACCTGGGAGCGCTGATCGCGGGCGCGAAGTTCCGCGGCGAATTCGAGGAGCGATTGAAGGCCGTTCTCAATGATCTGGCAAAACAGGAAGGTCAGATCATTCTGTTTATCGACGAGGTTCACACTATGGTTGGCGCCGGCAAGGCAGAGGGCGCCATGGACGCCGGCAACATGCTCAAACCCGCGCTGGCCCGCGGCGAGCTGCATTGCATCGGCGCCACCACTCTCGATGAATATCGGGAGAACATCGAAAAGGATGCCGCACTGGAGCGCCGCTTTCAGAAAGTGCTGGTGGACGAACCCAGCGTGGAAGACACCATAGCCATACTACGCGGGCTGAAGGAGCGCTACGAGGTGCATCACAATGTACAGATCACCGACCCGGCAATCGTCGCCGCGGCCACTCTTTCGCACCGCTACATTACCGACCGCCAGCTTCCGGACAAGGCAATAGACCTGATCGACGAAGCGGCAAGCCGCATCAGTATTGAGATGGATTCCAAACCGGAATCCATGGATCGACTGGAGCGCCGGCTCATCCAGATGAAAATGGAAAGGGAGGCTTTGAAAAAGGAATCCGACGAAGCATCCAGGAAACGGCTGGAAAAGTTGGAGGAGCAGATCCGCGACGTGGAGAAGGAATACCGTGGATTGGAGGAAATCTGGGTAGGCGAGAAAGCGGCTCTGCAGGGCGGACACGCTGTCAAGGAACGGCTGGAGCAGGCGCGTCTCGAGTTCGAAACCGCGCGCCGCGCCGGTGACTTGAACCGCATGTCGGAACTTCAGTATGGCACTATCCCGGCACTGGAAAAGGAACTCCAGGCGGCGGAGCCCGGTGAACAGCGCAAGCTCACCCTTCTGCGCAACAAGGTGACGGAAAACGAAATTGCGGAAGTCGTTTCCAAGTGGACCGGAATACCTGTCGCGAAAATGCTGGAAGGCGAGCGGGAAAAACTGCTGCGCATGGAAGAGGCGCTGCATAAGCGGGTGGTGGGCCAGGATGAGGCGGTTGCCGCGGTGGCCGACTCCATTCGCCGTTCGCGCGCCGGCCTTTCGGATCCCAATCGGCCTAACGGGAGCTTTTTGTTCCTCGGACCCACCGGCGTCGGCAAGACGGAACTGTGCAA
>CAZNWR010000003.1:0-28821 GCA_964576645.1 uncultured Enterobacteriaceae bacterium
ATCGCCGCTGACCTGCTGCTGGCCTTCGTGACCACGCCTTTGGCCGCGCTTCTCGGCGCCGCGCTCTGGGGGCTGCACATGGGCTTCACCCAGGGCCTGTTATCCAAGCTGGTGGCGGACGCCTCACCCGCGGCGCTGCGCGGTACCGCATTCGGTGTTTTCAACCTGGTGAGCGGGCTCGCGCTGCTGGCCGCCAGCGTGGCTGCCGGCGAGTTGTGGCAGGCGTTTTCACCGGAGATCACCTTTGTTGTCGGTGCCGCACTGGCACTTGTGGCGGGCACCGGCCTCGCCCTGTACCGACCCGCCCGAGGGATCCCGGCCTAGCGCCCGCACGCCATACCTCATTTGGGGGGCTGGAAGACGGGGAATACGACCAGCTTCGTTATGACATCATCCAGGTGGTCACCAACGGTGATCCGCCGACCACTCACGTGCCGCTGACCAGCGCCAGCAGGGCGGGTCCGTAGCGCTCCAGCTTCTTTTCACCGATGCCGTCGATGGCGGCGAGTGTCTCCCGGTCGCGGGGTTTTTGCGCGGCGATGGCCGATAAGGTGCGGTCATGGAAAATCACGTAGGCCGGCACCGACTGCGTCCGCGCCTGTTCCAGGCGCCAGGCCTTCAGCCGCGCCAGCAGATCGGCGTCGACGTCGGCAGCTGATGCCGCGGCGCGCGCCGGGCGCCGCCCGGTGGCCGGGGCGCGTGCCCGCGCCACCCGGCGCATCAAGATCCGTTGCCCGCCCTTTAACACCGCCCGGCTCGTGTCCGCCAGCCGCAGGGCGCCCCAGGCGCCGTGATCGGGGTAGGCGTAACCCAGGGCCACCAGTTGCCGGAACACGCCGCGCCATTCTTCCTTATCCATGTCCGCCCCGATCCCGAACACGCTGAGCTGATCGTGGCCCCAGCGGGCGATGCGCTCGGTATTCTGCCCGCGTAACACGTCGATGAGATGTACGGCGCCGAAGCGCTGGCCGGTGCGGTAGATGCACGACAGTGCCTTCTGCGCCGCCTCGGTGGCGTCCCAGGTTTGCGGCGGATCGAGGCAGTTGTCGCAGTTGCCGCACGGCGCGATGGTTTCGCCAAAGTATTGCAGCAGCCGCACCCGCCGGCAGTTCGCGGTTTCGCACAGGCCGAGCAGGGCGTCCAGCTTGACGAGGGACACGCGCTGGAATTCTTCGCCGCCTTCTGAGCGTTCGATCATCAGGCGCTGCTGCACCACGTCGCCCAGGCCGTACGTCATCCAGGCATCGGCAGGCAGGCCGTCACGGCCGGCGCGGCCGGTCTCCTGGTAATAGCCCTCGATACTTTTCGGCAGATCCAGGTGGGCGACGAAGCGCACGTCGGGTTTGTCGATACCCATGCCGAAGGCGATGGTGGCCGCCATTACCACGCCTTCCTCGCGCTGGAACCGTGCCTGGTTTTCCGCGCGGTCCGCGGGGTTCATACCGGCGTGGTAGGGAAGCGCGTGCACACCCTGTTGCGCCAGCCACGCCGCCGTTTCGTCCACCTTCTTGCGCGTCAGGCAGTAGACGATGCCGGCCTCGTTGGGATGGGCGGTCTGGATAAACCGGAGAAGCTGGGTGCGGCCGTCCCGCTTCTCCACGATCTGGTAACGGATGTTGGGCCGGTCGAAGCTGGACACGAACACGCGCGCCTGGTCCAGGGCAAGCCGCTGGATAATATCGGCACGGGTCTGCGGATCCGCGGTGGCGGTCAAGGCGACCCTGGGGACGCCGGGGTAGCGTTGATGCAGCAGCGAGAGTGCCAGGTATTCCGGCCGGAAATCGTGGCCCCACTGGGATATGCAGTGGGCCTCGTCGATGGCGAACAGCGCCAGGCAGGCCTGGTCCAGGCGTTCCAGCATGCGCGGCATCACCAGCCGTTCCGGCGCCACGTACAGCAGGTCCAGTTCGCCGTTCTGCAGGGCGCGTTCCGTGGCGTATGCCGCGGCCGCGTCCAGGGAGGAATTGAGAAAGGCGGCGCGCACGCCAAGCTGGCGCAGCGCCGCCACCTGGTCCTGCATCAATGCGATCAGCGGTGAGATGACCACCGCGGTGCCGTCGCGCAGCAGCGCGGGTATCTGGTAGCACAGCGACTTGCCGCCGCCGGTCGGCATGAGCACCAGGGCATCGCCGCCGGCTGTGACATGCGCCACGATCTCCGCCTGGGCGCCGATGAATTCCGCGTGACCGAAAACCGTATTCAGCAGGTGCAGGGCGTCCGTGTCCGTTCGCGTCATGGTGAATAAGATACTAAGTAAAACCCATACGCGAAGTGTGCATGTAAAAACCTCTTACTTTCTGATAGTTGGGACGTATTCCTGAAATTGCTTCTAGCAGGGGGGAGCTTGCGCCGGGCGGCCGGCGCGGCAGGTTTGGCCCTGGAGACCTACTCAGACATGCGCATAATGTATATTATGTTAAATAGAATATGTGGCCGGCCAAGGCCTCGAAGTCAGGGGCTGCCGGATCCCCTGGCGCCCCCTTCCCAGCCCCGGACCCGGAGATTCACCTGCATGCACAAATCCCCGGTGGGTCAGCCGGTTGCCGCCGACTCTTCGCCGCCGTCCGATGGCGGTCTCGGCAAGCTCAGGCGCCTTCCCGGCTCAGCGCCTGTCTCCAGGCGCGCAGGGTGCGCAACAGGTGTCTTGCATAGGGTCGGAACAGCGCAGTGCCACGGCCCGATACCCGCTCGAATTGGTCGGCAAGGGAGCCGACCATCTCCAGGTAGTCGCCGGGCCTGACCCCTTCCATGGCCTCGGCCAGCAGGCCGAGAAACTCATCATTGAGAAGATGCGGGATGTGCTCCTGCCAGATATTGCGCAGGTAATCGCCCTCCCTGGCGTGGCGGATCATGGGCTCTCCAACGGCCAAGGCGTCTCCCCGCAGGTCCATCAGCGATTTCTGGATAAAGCCGCCCCAGATATCGCCGTAGCGGTCGATAACCCAGCCGGACATTACTTCGACGTTCATGGGCAGTTGGATCACCGCCGGCAGGGTCTCCCTGCGAAATTGCATATTCATGGAGCAGACCGATATGAGATTGCCTGGTGCAATGGCCACCGATCCATGCCGCAATCCGATTTCCGGATGCACGTGTGCGGGACCGTTGATCTTGTCCACGGCATTGACGTCAAACACGTTCCGCCACAAGCCCAGACAGAAGCCCACGTTGCAATCGCACGGTGGGCCGATTTCGGCGCGGCAATAGCCGATGCGAGCCGAATACGGAAAGCCGCGCGGGAACAGATCGTCCGGCGCATCATCGTACAGATCGAAGATGTTGAGGTGCGTGCCGGCAGACCTCGCCACCGGCCTCGGATTGGCGGACAGCACTTCATTCGCACGCGCGGCGAAATCCTCGGCGTAAACTTCACAGTCGTCATCCAGTGCGATGATAATTTCCCCCGGATCGGAGTCCCTCCAGGCCATGTAGAAGCCAAACGCTCTGGACACGCCGATTTTGCGCGGAAAATCCGCGTCCAGGGGGCCCAGGATCCTGCGCCGGTCGTTCCAGTTGTAGACGGAGAACTGCGGATGGCGGACCGCCACGCTCCCCTCGCTGTCGTCGACAATGATGAACCTGGCGCCCGCATCGATCAGCGGCTGCACATTCTTCAGGTTGACGGAGCGGTTGCTGGGAATAACGACGATCATTGCTGCAGCGACTCCGCCGGCGGCCGCCGCCGGCACGCGGTTTTCAAGGCATCACCCGGTTTCGCCGGCAGGCAGGCGTGCAATCGTCTCAATACCGCGGCCCAGTACCGGCAGTTCGGATCAATCCTCCAGTCAAGCTTGTATACCGGTGAAGCGGCCGCGTCTATTTCGCCAATGGCTGCCCTGGCTCCCCCGGCTTCATGTTGAAGTTCCTGTAACCGGTGCGGTTCACGCGCCCCCAGAGCCCTGCCCTCGTCCCAGATCATGCGGCAGGCCCGGTCCTTTTGAATGAGTCGGTTGAACATATAGTGAAACTGGAAATACGGATACACGCCGAAAAATTTCCGTACCGGCAGCGAAAACCAGAATCGAGTGCTGCGGATATTCCTGTTGAACAGCGGTGAAAACGATTTCACCGCGAACCTTCCGAACGAATTGTTCTGGTTCCAGTAGTAGTTATTTTTCCAGACAGCAAGGTAATTCCTGTGAAGTTCGCCCAGAAGGTGGTTGTCCGCATCTGCGGCGATGAACCAGTTCGACATCAGCCGGTCGGGTCCGGGATCGCGAAAAGCGAAGAATCCCCTGGAACAGTGATCGGCCAGCCAGAGATCAAGCGGTTTGCGGCAGTAGACAGTTGCGTCCGCCCAAACGCCGCCGTGATCCCGCAGCAGGCAAAGCCGCGCGATTGCCGCGATCTTCTGCAGCGTGAGGTCGCGGCGGCCGGGATCGACGACAGCCCGCAAATCGACGAAATCCGCCAGCGAGCGCCGATCCAGCGCGATGATTTCCCAATCCGGATTAAGACGGCGCCAGGATTCCAGGCACAGTTTCACCGTCTCGGGCGCGGTTTCGAATCCCTGGTGCCATAGAGTCCATATTGTTTTGTTTTTGATGGACATACCGCCCATTCGGTTTCCCCCGAAACCCATGTGCGTTGCAAACAAACTCTCAGATACGGGCAGTTTACCCGCAAGTTGGACTAAGATACCAAGAGGCAAATCCTTATTGACGCAGTTTCAGGTTATGAACGCGGCGCCGGAAGTGAAAACATGATGAAGTTCTTCAAATACGGGCTGTTGGTCCTGATTGTTGTGATAGCCGGTGCGATCGTGTACCTGGCCACACTCAATCTCAACCAGTACAAGCCACAGATCAGCGAGCAGGTGAAGCGCGCCACCGGGCGCGAGCTGGTCATCAAGGGCAACCTGGGGTTTGCCCTGTCACTGGTACCCACCATCAAGGCGGAGGGGATCACCTTCTCCAATGCGTCCTGGGCGAAGAACCCGGAGATGCTGAAGGTGGGCAAGTTCGAGGCCCGGGTCGCCCTGCTCCCGCTGCTGCATCACCAGGTTCACATCCGCAAGGTGGTGCTGGAAAACGCGGACCTGGACCTGGAAACCGACAAAGCCGGCCAGGGCAACTGGCAGTTCAAACCCGCCGCCAAAGCGGCGCCGGCCAAGCCGCCGGCCGCCACCGGCGCACACGGTCTCGCCGGCCTGGCCGTGGGTACGGTCGAGATAGAGAGCACGCGCCTGAGTTACACGGATGGCCGCACCGGCAAACATACCGTCGTCAATATAAAGAAACTGCAAATGGCCGCCGCCAGTGAGAGCGCGCCCACGAAGATCAATGGACAGCTAAGCTACAACAACGTCCCGGTGGATGTCAGCGGCAAGCTGGGCTCCTTCTCCGCACTCACGGCCGATCAGCCCTGGCCGGTAGGGTTGAAGGTTGCCATGGGCGACGTGAAGCTGGACCTCTCCGGCCAGGTGGAACACCCGGCCTCGGGCAAGGGCGTGACCATGAAAGTCTCCCTGAGCGCCCCGTCGCTGGCGTCATTCAAGGTCCTGACCGGCGGGGAGCTTCCGTCCGTAGGCCCCCTGTCCATCAGTGCCGCGCTCAAGGCGCCGGATCCCGGCCATGCCCAGGTGAACGATCTGAATATCAAGCTGGCCGACTCGGACATCAGCGGAACCGCGACCTATGAAAAGCCCGGCGCCATCCCGAAGCTGTCAGCCCGGCTCAACTCGCGGCTGCTGGATGTGACGCCCTTTATGGGAAAAAGCAAAAAGCCGGAAAAGAAAAGTGACCGGATTTTCTCCAAGGCCCCTCTTCCGCTCAAGCCGCTGCGCTCGCTGGACGCGGATCTGCGTCTCGATGCCAACCGGCTCAAGGACGGTGACATGGAGCTGACGCGGGTGCATGTTGCTCTCAAATTGCAAAACGGCCGGCTCGACATCGCACCCGCCGGCGCCGCCCTGGCCGGCGGCACGTTGGACCTGAAGGCGAGCCTCGATGCGGCCAGGCGCGAACCGGTACTGGACATGGAGCTCGTCGGCAAGCACATCGTGCTGGGGCAATTGCCGCAGCTCAAGAAGGATTCCCGCCTTGAAGGCGGCAGCACGGACATTCGGATCGTGGGACGGGGAACGGGAACCAGCATGGCCGCCATCATGGGCAGCCTCAACGGATCGTTCCTGGTGCAGGTCGGGCCGGGGAAAATTCCCAACAAGGGCATCAACCTGGCCGGCGCGGACCTGCTGCTGGAGACCTTCGGCAAACTCAATCCCCTTTCCTCAAAGGAACCCACATCGGCCCTGGACTGCGCGGTGGTCAATTTCAAGATCAAGGACGGCCTGGCGAAAACAGACAAGGGCATCGCCATTGAAACCTCGAAAGTGAACCTGGTGGGCAGTGGCGGGATCAATCTGAAGACCGAGGCGCTGGACCTGGGGATTCGTCCCTATGCCCGCAAGGGCGTGGGATTGAACCTGGGATCCATCGCCGGAGCCGCCAGAATAGGCGGCACACTCGCCCACCCCCATCCGGTGATCGACGCCGCCAATGCACTGAAAGCAGGCGTTTCCGCCGGCGCCGCGGTGGCGACCTTCGGATTGTCGGCGCTGGCCCAGGGCATGTTCGACAAGACCGCCGAGGATCCGCACCCCTGCGATACCGCGCTGGGTAAGGCGCCGAGCAAAACCGGAGCCAGGAAGAAGTCCGCCCAGCCCAAGAGCACCACGGAGAAGTTAAAGGACAAGCTCGAAAGCCTGTTCGGCAACTAGATTAGGTAAACTGTCTCCGGAATTCACCGGGACGGGGTCATGGTGTTTCCGCTCCACCAGCCATCCCTGGCTCGGTCCCGCGCTCGTCCATGGCGCTAGTCGCTCCAACACCATGACCTCATCCCGAACCTAATCCACACGCCAGCGAAACACGAATTACCAGATGCTGGATGCGAGAGACATCAGCCTGTTTGATCTGTTCAAGGTGGGCATCGGGCCCTCCAGCTCCCACACCGTCGGTCCGATGGTGGCCGCGCGCCGCTTCCTGGACGAAATGCTGGGACTGGAACGGCTGCCGCTGGTGCGCCGGCTGCGCGTCGACGTATACGGCTCTCTGGCGCTGACCGGCATCGGCCACGGCACCGACAAGGCGCTGATACTGGGACTGGCCGGTTTCCGGCCGGACAGCACGGATCCCGACCAGGCCGCCCAACTGGTGGACGCCGTCGCCGCCGAGTGGCGTCTGCCGCTGGCAGGATCAAGGGAGTTGGCCTTCGAACCGGATCGCGACATCGTATTCAACCGGCGTAAGCGTCTGCCGTTCCATTCCAATGGCATGATGTTCAGCGCATTTGACGCGGCATCGGCCACGCTGGCATCGGGCGTGTACTACTCCATCGGCGGGGGTTTTGTCCTCAGCGAAGCAGAAACGCAGCAGCAGTCCAATCCGATCGGTGAACCGGATGCGGACGTTCCCTTCCCGTTCAAGTCCGGCCGGCAACTGCTCGAACTGGGCCGCGGCAGCGGCCTGCGCATCGCCGAAATGGTTCGTCAAAACGAACGGGTCTGGCGCCGGGACGACGAAATCAATGAAGGCATTGACCGCCTGTGGTCGATCATGGAGGCCTGCATCGATCGCGGATGCAACGGCCACGGCCTGCTGCCGGGGCGCCTCAAGGTCAGCCGCCGCGCCGGCGTGCTTTACCGGCGCCTGTCCACGGCCGCGGACAGCGAACATCCCGATCCCATGTCGGTGCTGGACTGGATCAACCTCTGGGCGATGGCCGTCAACGAGGAAAACGCGGCGGGAGGCCGCGTGGTGACCGCCCCCACTAACGGCGCGGCAGGCGTGGTCCCGGCGGTGCTGCGCTACTACCTGCGCTTCTGTCGCGGCGCCAACGCGGATGGCGTGCGTACCTTCTTCCTGACCGCCGCCGCCGTCGCCGCGCTGTACAAGCAGAACGCGTCACTGTCCGGGGCGGAGGTGGGTTGCCAGGGAGAAGTGGGCGTGGCCTGTTCCATGGCCGCCGCCGGGCTGACGGCGACCCTGGGCGGCACCAACGAACAGGTGGAAAACGCCGCCGAAATCGGCATGGAACACAACCTGGGACTGACCTGCGATCCAATAGGCGGGCTGGTGCAGATCCCCTGCATAGAAAGAAACGCCATGGGTGCGGTGAAGGCCATCGATGCGTCACGCATGGCCATGCTCGGTGATGGCACACACAAGGTTTCTCTTGATAAAGTGATCGCCACCATGCGACAGACCGGCGCCGATATGAAAACGATCTACAAGGAAACCTCGCGCGGCGGCCTCGCGGTAAACGTGGTCGAGTGCTGAACGGAGACCCCGGCCATGCACATGCCTGTCCCTGAACAGGAAATTCTCGCCCGTCGCGACACCCTTCTCCGCCGGCTGCGATCGATTCTCGGCGCCGATCAAATCATCGTCGACGGGGCCGCCCTGCGCGCCTATGAAACCGACGCGTTCACCACCTACCGCCAGCGACCCATGCTGGTGGTGCTGCCCACGTCAACGGAACAGGTGGCGCGCATACTGCGCTTGTGTTCCGAACTCGAGATCAAGATCGTGGCGCGCGGCGGCGGCACCTCGCTGTCCGGCGGCGCCCTGCCCCTGGAGGACGGCATCGTTCTGGGCATGGGAAAATTCAACCGCATCCTGGACGTGGACTTTGACAATCGCTGTGTCGTTGCCCAGTCGGGCGTGACCAACCTGGCCATTACCGATGCGGTCAGGCACAGGGGTTTCTATTACGCGCCGGATCCCTCCAGCCAGATCGCCTGCACCATCGGCGGCAACGTGAACGAAAATTCCGGCGGCGTGCACTGTCTCAAGTACGGCATGACCACCAACAATATCCTCGGCGTGGAGCTGGTCACCATGGACGGCCAGATCCTGAGGTTGGGCGGGAAATACACGGATCCGGAAGGGTACGATCTGCTGGGTGTGCTGACCGGCTCGGAGGGCTTGCTGGGCGTCGTCACCGAGGTGACGGTACGCATTCTGCCGGCGCCGGCTTCGGTGCGCGCCATGCTGCTGGGTTTCGACTGTAACGAGGATGCCGGCGAATGTGTCGCCGCCATCATCGGCGCCGGGATCATCCCCGCCGGCATCGAGATGATGGACGAGTTGGCCATCAAGGCGGCGGAAGCCTATTGTCATGCCGGCTATCCGGTCGACTGCCCCGCCCTGCTCATCGTCGAAATCGACGGGCAGGAGGAGGAAGTCGAGGAACTCACCCAACGCGTGTCCGGCATCGCCACCGACTGCCGCGCACGAGTCGTGAGGGCCAGCGGTTCCGACGAGGAGCGCGCGCGCATCTGGGCCGGGCGCAAGGCCGCTTTCCCGGCGCTCGGCGACATCTCTCCCGACTATTACTGCATGGATGGCACCATTCCACGCGGCCGCCTGTCGGAAGTCCTGACCCGCATCGCGGAAATGTCGCGGCAATGCGGCCTGCGGGTGGCCAACGTCTTTCACGCCGGTGACGGCAATCTGCATCCGCTGATCCTGTTTGACGCCAACGTGCCCGGGGAGTTGGAAAAAGCGGAAACGTTCGGCGCCGACATACTGCGGCTGTGCGTGGACGTCGGCGGCGTGCTCTCGGGTGAACACGGTATCGGCGTGGAAAAGCGCGACCTGATGCCGGAATACTTCAGTGAGGAGGACATGGCACAGCAGCAGCGCGTCAAGTGCGCGTTCGACCCCAAGGGCCGGCTCAATCCCGGCAAAATGTTTCCCACCCTGCACCGCTGCGCGGAGCTGGGGAAACTGCACGTACATCACGGGCAACTGCCGTTCCCGGATCTGCCGCGGTTCTGATGCAGGCGCACGTCGAACCCGCCGGCACCGCCCAGGTACAGGAACTGGTGCAGCAGGCGCTGGGAGAAAACTTCACCCTGAATGTGCGCGGCGCCGGCACCAAGGATGGCTTCGGCTGCACCCGGGGCGACGGCTGCAATCTGAGCATGGCCGCGGTGTCAGGGATATTGACTTACGAGCCGGAGGAACTGGTCCTGTGCGCCGGCGCCGGCACGCCGCTGCAGGAAATAGAGAGCACCCTCAACGCCGAAGGGCAGCACCTGGCTTTTGAGCCGCCCCGGCTGGGACGCCTTTACGGCAACCCCGGCGACGGCACGCTGGGCGGGGCGATCATGGGCAACCTGGCCGGCCCGCGGCGACTGGTGGCGGGCGCGGCGCGCGATCACCTGCTCGGTGTCACCGGCGTGAGCGGCCGCGGCGAACTGTTCAAGTCCGGCGGCCGCGTTATCAAAAATGTCACCGGGTACGACTTGAGCAAGCTGATGGCGGGATCCTGGGGCACCCTGGCGGTGGCCACCGAGTTCTGGGTAAAGGTCCTGCCCGGGCCCGAAACCAGCGCCAGTCTTGTGTATACCGATATGCCGTGCAGCGCCGGGCTGGAACTGCTGGGCCGGATCGCCGGGCGCATTCCGACCGCCACGGGCCTGGCCTACATTCCGGCGGCGCGCGATCTCGCCGCCCCGTCCGGCACCGCCGCCACGGCCAGCCTGACCCTGATACGGCTGGAAGGATCCCCGGCATCGGTAAATGCCTGCGTAAATGCGATTCGGCTACTGGGCCCCGGGAACATCCATCCCGGCATGGTTGCCGAAGACGGATCACGGCAATTGTGGGAGGCGGTGCGTGACGTCACCGTACTGGGTGATGAAGGCCGATCACCGGTGATCCTGCGGGTATCTCTGCCGCCGGCCAGCGCATTATCGATCCTGGAACTGCTCGACAACGACTCCAACAGCGACTACCTGGTCGACCAGGCCGGCGGCTGGTTGTGGATGGGATTGCAGGAAACACGGGCGGAAAAACTGGTGCCCGCCATACGATCGCGCCTGGAGAAAATCGGCGGAAGCGCTGTGCTGTTCAGGGCGCCCGCCGCGCTCAAGCGCCGGCTGGGGGTGTTCTCGCGCTCTGCCGGCCCCGAACTGGAACTGATGCGGCGGGTAAAGCAGAGTTTTGACCCACGCAACATACTGAACCCGGGCCGGCTGTTCGATCACTGATGCAAACCCGGTTCACACCCAGCCAGCTTCTGGATCCGGATCTCAAGGAAGCCGATGCCATACTGCGCAAGTGCGTGCATTGCGGGTTCTGCAACGCCACCTGCCCCACGTTCCGCATCCTGGGCGATGAAACCGACGGGCCGCGCGGGCGCATTTATCTCATCAAGGAAATGCTGGAGAACGATCTCACTCCGGGCGCCGAGGTGGTCCGGCACCTGGATCGCTGCCTGTCCTGTCTGTCCTGCATGTCAACCTGCCCTTCGGGCGTCAACTACATGCACCTGATCGACCATGGGCGCGCCTATGTGGAAACCCGCCATAAACGGCCGCTGGCGCAAAGAGCCAGGCGGCGGCTGCTGGCCGGGCTGCTCACCCGCCCGCGCCTGGTCGGCGCCGCGGTGAAACTGGCCCGGCCCCTGTGTGCCCTTTCCCCGGTCCTGCCTTCGTTCCTGCGCCCGGCCCTGGACCTGGCGCGCGCAGTGCCGGCGGCAAGCCCGGCCGCGGCGCTTTCCCTCTCCGCTCGCGGCGAGCGGCGCGGCCGCGTCGCGGTCCTGCCGGGATGCGTACAGCGCGCCCTGGACAATGAAATCAATCTTGCCAGCGTACGTCTGCTGACCCGCCTCGGCTACGATGTTTCGCTGCTGGAGGAAAGCGCCTGTTGTGGCGCCATCGAACATCATCTCGGCGGCAAATCCGCCGCCCTGAACCGGATCCGGCAGAATCTGTCCGCCTGGACCGCGCGCCGCGCCCGGGAGCCTTTCGATTACATTCTTTCCAATGCGTCCGGTTGCGGCACCATGGTCAAGGACTACGGTCACCTGCTCAGAAACGATCCGGCCTGGTCACAAGCTGCCGCGGACCTCTCCGCGGCAACTCGTGATATCACTGAATTTCTCGCGGAGCAGCCGGTGCCGGCGTCACTGCCGATGGAACCCCGGGATCTGCTGGTAGCCTGCCAGGTCCCCTGTTCCATGCAGCACGGCCAGAAGGTACGCGGGCAACCGGCTGCCCTGCTGCGCGCCTTCGGTTTTCGGGTCGTGACCCCGGCGGACGATGGCCAGTGCTGCGGATCGGCGGGGACCTACAACCTGCTGCAACCGGCGCTGGCGCGGGAACTTGGGCAACGCAAGGCCGCGACCCTGCTGGCCTGTAACGCGGACGTGGTGGCTACCGGCAACCTCGGCTGCGCCCTGCAGTTGCGAAACTCTCTGGACATTCCCGTCGTTCACACGGTACAACTACTGGACTGGGCCAGCGGCGGCCCGCGCCCTTTCAAACCGGGAGCGACGCAGCCCAGGCAGAATTTAACCTGAACGGCATTGGGGGCAAGGCCGTTGATTTGAGTATACTGTTCGCCAAATCACCCGGCTCCTGAGAACAACAGATTGTCGGTACGCCATTGCTTGACGATTGTGCGAAAGATATCCGATTCCGTAATGAGCCCCACCAGCTTGCCGTCGGCATCCAGCACCGGCAGCCCGCCGATTTTCTCATTCATCATGATTTCCGCGGCGTGCCCCAAGGTATCGGTCTGGTATATGGTATGAACATTCACCGTCATAACCGCCTCAGCCGGTATGCCGGACAGCGCCCGCTGCAGTTGTTCCCGGTCCGGAGGGCGGCCGACCTCGGTCGGTTGCGCCTCCAGGATGTCGCTGCGGGTAACGATACCCAGCAGTGCGCCGCCGTCGTCCACGACCGGCAGGCGCCGGATGTGATTCTTTTCCATGATTTCCAGCGCCTGCGCCAGGCTGGAATAGCCGGCGCAGGTTACCAGATACGGAGTCATGACCTCCGTCACCATCTTGTGAACAATTTGTTCGGCCATGGCAATATCCTCTAATTTGAAAAAGCTCGATCTGGCCAGCGTCAAAACCAGCTGCGAGACTTGCAGTCTTTCGGAGCTTTGCCTGCCGCGGGGTCTCGACAAGGAAAGTCTGGACATTCTCGAGCAGGTCGTCCGCCATACCAAACCCCTGCAGCGTGGCCAGCGGCTGTTTTCCACCGGTGATTCATTGGGATCATTGTACGCGCTCCGATCCGGCAGCATGAAGCTGTGCAGCATCTTGGATGACGGTGATGAGCAGATTGCCGGCTTCTATCTTCCCGGGGAAATCCTGGGTCTCGACGGTGTCGGCGGCGCGCAGCACACCTGCACCGCCATCGCCCTCGAGACAAGTTCGGTCTGCGCGTTCCCATACGAGCGGCTCCTGGAGATCTGCAAAAAGGTGCCATCGTTGCAGGACCAGATGTTCCGGGTTATGGGAAGGGAAATCTCGCAGGAGAACCAGTTGCTGCTGACCGTAAACAGGAGAAACGCGGAGCAGCGCGTCGCGGCATTTATCCTGTCTCTGTCAGGCCGGTTTAAACGAATGGGTTACTCCCCCCATAAATTCAAGTTAAGCATGTCGCGCCAGGAAATCGGCAACTACCTCGGCCTGACCATTGAAACCGTCAGCCGCGTATTCAGCAAGTTCCAGAAAGCGGGATTGATCGCGGCCGATCGGCGTGCTGTACACATTCTGGAGTTGGACGGACTTCAATGCGCCGGTGGCTCCTCGGGGAAAAATGCGATGCCGTCCGGTGCTGCCGCGAAAACAACGAATTGAAATAAGAAATAAAAAACGCCGCCTCACGGGCTTTGGGGGGTGATGCAAGAGATGAGGACACTCTATGCGTGAGGCGGCGTCGCAAACTATGTAATGAAGGTTCGTAATTTGCTGTTCAGCTTTCCTCCTGTTCCCTAGTCGAACATCCTGTATCGAGGATTGCCCTCGACAGGCTGTATAAAGAGTGTAGAAGGTTCTGACCGGACTCTATTGATTTAGATCAAGAACGGGGCATGCCCCCCGTTAATGCCGGGGGGCATCCTTTCGGCCGGTCAGCTCACTCCGAAGACGCTCAGCACACGGCTGGCCATCGCCGAGCCGTTGACAAAATTTGCAAGACCGATTCCCAGCAGGGCGGTAAGCACCAGGAGCAGCGGTGCAAAGTTGAGCAAGCCGAGAATACCCAATAGAACCGCGCCAAAGCCTATCAGCGATTGGCGACCGGACGCGCCCATGGCAAACTGTCTGCTCACCCTGCCCGTGAAAGCATCGGCATTTTCCCCGTTCTCCGGGTGAACACGCACCATGCGCGCAACGACGCCGCTGCCCAGCAACAGACCCGCGCCCAGGGACAGGAGCGTTGTCGAAAGAATGATCTGTGGATCGATGCCGAGTAAAGCAAGGATCCTGAGCATGATCGCGGCAATGCCGGCTATGGCCTGCGCGCCTATCATCAGGGCAATGAGAGCTCTGACTTCAAGCGGGATCACGAACATCGCATGCGCCTGCCTGGCGTTTCTGTTCGCCGCGGCAAACGTCCGGGCCGATCAGAATCGGCCGGCTCAGCCCAACACCCTGCAGGCGGCGCCGGCCTCGGCACGCACACTTCCGCCGCCGCGCTTGAACACACCCTTCTACGCCGCCATGTCGTGGTCGGGCGAGATTGTAAGCAACCTGGCCGGCGGCATAAAAACGGGTGCCACGGAAGACTCCCTGCTTCATGCGGGCTTTGCAGCGAACAGCGATGCCATGGGATTGCCGCCCGGCGGCCGCTTGAAACTATCGATAATCAGAATCGACAGCGGCAGACCCAGCAAAAATCTGGTGGGTGATGCCCAAGTGGTGTCCAACATCGCGGCTCACTCGGCGACACGCATTTACCAGTTCTGGTTCAGGCAGGATTTTGCATCAAAGCGATTACAGTTACGCGCCGGCGTGATTGATTTCAACCAGTACTTCGATGTGCTGGGATCCGCAGGTGACCTGGTAAACAGCAGCTTCGGCATCTCTCCCGGAATTTCAGCCAATATGCCGGCGGCCATCTATCCCAAACCGGGGTTCGGCGCGATGGCGCGCTGGCGGGAGAGAGGCACGGCTTTCAGCGTGGGCGTGTTCCAGGGTGATCCGGTAAAGCGCGACACCCTGTTTCACAACGGCCGAAACATCATCGTTGAATGGCAGCCGTTCGGATACAGATCAGGTTCGGACTCCCCGCGCCTCAAAATGGGTCTATGGCAGTGCCGGTGTAACGCCGGGGCGCCGGAGGGAAAGGTGCGGACCTGGGGATTTTACGGGAGCCTCCAGGTCCCCATCGATGCCGCCCCGGGCTTGGTACTGTTCGCGCACCTGGCCGCGAGCCCCGGCCCCCGAAGCCAGGCGCCCTTCAGCGCGGCATTGGGGGCAACGATGGACTCTCCCCTGCCAGGCAGAACCGGCGATCGCCTGAGCCTCGGAATTACGCGCCAGGATATCAGAACGCATGCGGCGGAAACGGCCCTGGAGGCAACCTACGTCGCTCCCCTTAGCGGCGGCGTGAGCCTTCAGCCTGATCTGCAATACGTGATCAACCCCGGCGGGACTCTGCCCGATGCGCTGGTATTCATGATCCGGCTGCACCTGGAGATGACAACCCACTTCCAATAGGTGCTCCATCTGAATAGATGTTTCGCATTCCGCTACACCTGCTGTGTGTAAAGGATGGAGCCATGGTGTTGAAGCGACTAGCGCCATGGACGGGCGCAGGACCGAGCCAGGGACGGCTCAGGGTGTTGGAGCAGCTGGCGCAAGGTGTCGCGGAATTCCGCGCACCTATTGGGGACGCCGGGAACCGCCGTCGAGAACGGCGGCCAGGGGCGCCAGGTGCTTTTCGTAGTGTCGCCACCGGCCGACGGATCGGTTATAGATGGGCTGGCGCACCTGGGCGCTGCTGGCCGTTCGCACCGCACGCTTGTTCTCGTGAAAGTCCAGGCACCGATCATCCCAATCCAGGCGCAGGTGATTGATCAGGGCCCGGCTGACCGCTTCCTGATCGGCGACCAGCTCCTCGTACTGCACCTCCAGGATGTCCGCTGGAAACAGTTCTTTCCAATGGGCCATCAGCTTTTCATAGTCCAGGTAAAGTTGCCCAAGCTCCTGAAGATCGAAGGAGTACTCTCCGCCCCTGGAGAAATGGTTGAAATAAATTGAAGTGCAGGTATCCATGGCGTTGCGGCGGCAGTGGATCAGGCGCGCGCCCGGGAACAGCAGCTTGATAAGGCCCACTCTGTGAAAATTGCCTGGATCCTTGCTGGTAATGCGCGACGCATCCGCGCAGAGTTCCCGCAACTCCTTTAAATACGTCGCGGCCAGTTCCCGGATGAAACCCGGCTCGCAAGAACGCATGCACTCCGGGTACCGGGCTGACGCCGGGGCGCCGGCGCTGATGATTTTCTGGATCCGTCCCATCGATTCAAGCTCGCCCGCCCCGTAAACCAGGGGATGACTGGAAAGGATCTGCTCCACCAGGGTGGTGCCGGAACGCGGCAGGCCGATAATGAATACGGGCAAATCCGAATCAGTTCCCCATGGCGCCTTTCCCTGGAAAAACTCCCTGGAGTACACGGCAACCAGTTTGTCCGTGTAGGCGGAAAAGTCCTTTGCCTTGTAAGCAATCGCTCCGCGCTTGATTTTGTTCGCCTGTTTGAATTGGGCAAACGCTTCGTCGAACTTCCCGCCATGGTTATAAATGTTGCCAAGGGCAAAGTGGCAAAGTGCCCTGTCATTGTCCGGCAGCGAACGGTCCGCCAGCAGTTGCTCGATCACGGTTGCCTGCTCCTGCTCCGGCATCAACATCGATAGATGCAGGTGCGATGCGGCGTAGCCCGGTTGCAGCGCAAGCACCTGCTTGAAGCGATTTACGGCTTCATCCTTCCGGCCCAGCTCCTGCAGAACGAATCCCAGGTTATGAATCGCTTCGGCATAATCGGGCTGTAAGCGCACGGCGTGCTCGTAACTGGCGATTGCTTGTTCCGGCCGCCCCAACTCATCAAGCGCGATCCCCAGGTTATTATGCGCCATCGCAAAGTCCGGCCTGATCGCCAGACACTGCCGGTAACTCATCACCGCCTCCGCGGTACGATCCAGCGCCCGCAAGGCATTGCCCAGATTGCTGTAGGCCTCCGCGTAGCCGGGCATGATCGCAATCGCCCTTTGGTAGTGGGCGACCGCCTCTTCCCACTGCCCCGCCTGGTGCAGCGCGTTGCCCAGGTTGTTATGCGCATCGGCGTAATCGGGTGCGATGGCCAGGGCCTGTTTGAAGTGGCCAACTGCGTCATCCAGCCTGCCCTGCTCTTTCAGCACCACGCCCAGATTGTTATGGGCCATGGCAAAACCGGGATCAACGGCAAGGGTCCGCTCATAGCAGGCAATGGCGTCTTCCAGTCGCCCCATCTCCCGGTATGCGTTTCCCAGGTTGTTATGAATTCCCGCGGCATCGGGTTTGACGGCAATGGCCTGTTGATAACGGGCTACGGCCAACTCGTATTTGTGCAAAGCGCGGTAGACTTCTCCGCAATTATTGAGAAAACCCGGATCTCCGGGTTTAACTTTGATTGCGTTTTCAATTAATTCCGCGGCGGTATCATTATTCCCGGTCTGGTGGGCTATCATGCCCAGCAGGTGCAGTGCGTCCGGATGCCGCGGCTCCTGCTGCAGGATGGTGCGATAGACGGATTCCGCCTCGCGCAGCCGGCCGGATCGGTGGTGTTCAAAACCGGTACGCATCAGTTGAGAAATATCAGACGTCATTGTTTTTCAGCTTAATTTACGGGATCGGGGCCATCAAGTCGGTTGAACGCTTGAAATCCCTATATGCCCCTCGTATTTTAAAATGTATGGATAATCCTACCGACACATCCCTGCTGACCGAACACGATATCTTCCTTTTCCGGGAGGGCACGCACAGCCGCCTGTATGAAAAACTCGGGGCTCATTGCCTGGAAATGGACGGCGATAAGGGCACGCACTTCGCCGTGTGGGCGCCCAATGCCTCCGCGGTTTCGGTAGTCGGCGACTTTAACCAATGGCAATCCGGTGCTCACGAGCTGCAGGAGCGTTCCGACAACTGCGGGATCTGGGAAGGGTTCATATCCGGCATCGGCACCGGCGCGCGTTACAAGTATCACATCAAATCCCGTTACCACGGTTACCAGGTCAACAAGGGCGATCCATTCGCCTTTTCCTGGGAGGAACCGCCGCGTACCGCATCGATTGTCTGCGATCCCAGCCACCAATGGCACGACCGCGAGTGGATGGATACCCGCTCACGCCACAACGCGCTGGATGCGCCCTGGTCGATCTATGAAGTGCACCTGGGTTCCTGGCGGCGCGAGGGGGACGGCAGCCGCCTGTTGGGTTATCGAGAACTGGCGCATGCGCTGGCCGAATATGTGCGCGACACCGGCTTTACCCACGTTGAACTGCTTCCGATCATGGAACACCCGTTTTACGGGTCCTGGGGATATCAGACCATCGGCTACTTCGCGCCCAGTTCCCGCTATGGTTCCCCCGAGGATTTCATGTATTTCGTCGATCACCTGCATAACCAGGGGATCGGGGTCATACTGGACTGGGTGCCGTCGCACTTTCCCGATGACGAGCATGGTCTGTCTTACTTCGACGGCACCTATCTGTACGAACACGCGGATTCAAAAAAAGGCTACCACCCCGAGTGGCACAGCTACATTTTTAATTACGGCCGGCACGAGGTGCGCGCTTTTCTTCTTTCCAGCGCGCTGTTCTGGCTGGACCGCTTTCATATCGACGGCCTGAGGGTGGATGCCGTAGCGTCCATGCTGTACCTGGACTATGCGCGCAAGGAAGGCGAGTGGATCCCGAACGAGTACGGTGGCAGGGAAAATATCGAGGCCATTCACTTTCTGCGCACACTCAACGAAAGCATTTACCGCGACCATCCGGATGTACAAACCATCGCGGAAGAATCGACCGCCTGGCCCATGGTGTCCCGGCCGACGCATGTGGGCGGGCTCGGATTCGGCATGAAATGGAACATGGGCTGGATGCACGACACGCTGAAATACATTTCGGAAGATCCCGTCTACCGCAAGTATCAGCATAACCAGCTTACCTTCAGCATCTGGTATGCGTTCTTCGAGAACTTCGTGCTTTCGCTTTCCCACGACGAAGTCGTCTACGGGAAGCGCTCCCTGCTGGAAAAGATGCCGGGCGACGACTGGCAGAAGTTCGCCAATCTGCGCCTGCTTTACGGCTACATGTGGGCCCACCCCGGCAAGAAGCTCCTGTTCATGGGCAGCGAATTGGGTACCCGCTCGGAGTGGTATCACGAAACCGGCCTGGACTGGAACCTGCTGCAATACGATATGCACGCGGGCCTGCACCGGCTGATGCGGGACTTGAACCGGGTTTACCGTGAGCAGCCGGCCCTGCACGAACAGGATTTCTCAAATGACGGGTTCGAATGGGTCGACGTCAGCGATTGGGAGGACAGCGTGATCAGCTTTTTGCGCAAGTCGCCACAGACCGGAGCCAATGTGCTGGTTGTATGCAATTTTACGCCGGTACCCCGCACCAACTACCGCGTCGGCGTCCCCAACGGCGGCTGGTGGGAAGAGATCCTGAATACGGATGCGGCGCATTTCGGCGGCGCCGGTTGGGGCAACCTCGGCGGCGTGGAGGCCGCCCCCGTTGCGGCGCACGGCCGCTATCATTCCATTTCCCTGACCCTGCCCCCCCTGGCTGCCGTCTACCTCAGAAACGGCTGACCGATACAGCCATGCCCAACCGGGATGACAACGAGGGAAGACGGCGCGTCGCCATCGAGGCGGTGAGCCCCGAAATCGACGGTGGCCGGTTCCCGGCGAAGCGCAGCGTGAACGAGTCCGTGGTGGTGGAAGCGGACATTTTCGCCGATGGTCACGATGAACTTGCCGCCGTGCTCCTGTGGCGCCGCCGCGGTGACAAGGAATGGAACGAAACCTGGATGCACCCGCTGGAAAACGATCGCTGGCAGGGAAGCTTCACGGTGACCGAACTCGGCCGCTGGGAATTCACGGTGTGCGGCTGGATCGATTATTTCGCCACCTGGTGTCACGAGCTGGTGCGGCGAACCGACGCCGAAGATATTTCCGTCGCCCTGCAGGCAGGCGCAGCGTTGATCGAATCCACGGCAGGCAGGATCAAGGGCGAAGACGCACGCCGCCTGCACGCCTTCGCCGCCGCGCTGCTTGATCCGAAAACGCCGCTGGAGTCGCGTATCGCCGTCGCGGAAGATCCCGATCTGCAATCGTTAATGACAAATTCCGCCGAACGGCCCTTCCAGGTCATGTATGAGCGCGCGGTCCCCGTGATCTGCGATCCGGTGCGGGCGCGCTTCAGCGCCTGGTACGAACTGTTCCCCCGGTCCAGCTCCGGCGATCCGAACCGCCACGGTACCCTGCGGGACGTGGAGCAGAGGCTGGCCTATGTTTCCAACCTGGGTTTCGATGTGCTTTATCTGCCGCCGATCCATCCCATCGGCGCCAGCAAGCGCAAGGGGCGCAACAACGCCCTTTCAGCCGAAGCGGACGATCCGGGCAGTCCCTGGGCCATCGGGGCTGACCAGGGCGGACACAAGGCGCTGCATCCCGAACTGGGCACGCTGGAGGAGTTTCAACGGTTGGTGGCGCGCGCCCGGGAACTCGGCATGGACATCGCCCTGGACATCGCCTTTCAGTGCTCGCCGGATCATCCGTACGTAAGCGAGCATCCGCAGTGGTTCAAGCTGCGCCCCGACGGCATCATCCAGTACGCCGAGAACCCGCCGAAGAAATACGAGGATATCTACCCGTTCAACTTCGAAACCGACGACTGGCAGTCGCTGCACCGGGAACTGAAGAGCGTGGTCGAATACTGGATTGAACAGGGCGTCACCATTTTCCGCATCGACAATCCCCACACCAAACCGTTTTCACTTTGGGAGTGGCTCATCAACGACATCAGGGATACCCACCCGGAAATCATTTTCCTGTCGGAGGCGTTCACCCGCCCGAAAGTGATGAAGCGCCTGGCCAAGCTCGGCTTCAGCCAGTCCTACACCTATTTTGCCTGGCGTAATACAAAATCCGAGATAGAACAGTATTTCACTGAACTGACCCGCACCGACGTGCGCGAATATCTGCGCCCCAACCTGTGGCCCAATACGCCCGACATCCTCACCGAACACATGCAGGTGGGCGGGCGGCCGGCATTCATGGCCCGGCTCGTTCTCGCCGCCACCCTGGGCGCCAATTACGGCATATACGGTCCAGCCTTCGAATTGATCGAACGGGAGCCGCGCGAACCGGGCAGTGAAGAATATCTGAATTCGGAAAAATACGAGGTCCGGCACTGGGACTTGAACCGGCCGGACAGCCTGAAAACGCTGGTCGCGCGCATCAACCGCATACGCCGCGAGCACCGGGCGTTGCAGAGTGATTGGTCCCTGAACTTCCACCAGGTCGATAACGACGCGCTGATTTGCTACTCCAAGCACACGCCGGAACTCGACGAAATCGTCCTGGTGGTGGTCAACCTCGATCCCAATTACCGGCAGAGCGGCTGGGTGGATCTGCCCCTGCAAGCCTTCGGGATTGACGTCGATCGCCCCTACCAGCTCCACGACCAGATCAGCGGCGCCCGTTACCTGTGGCACGGATCGCGGAACTACCTGGAACTGGATCCCGGCGAGATGCCGGCGCACGTGTTCCGCCTGCGCCGCCATACCCGCACCGAACGCGACTTTGCATATTTCATGTAAACCTTTCCGGGTACTACTCACGGCACTAGATGGACAGGCTTACCGACAAGGCACCGGATTCCGCGAATTCCGAAGCGGAACTGGACTGGATGCGCGACCCGCTCTGGTACAAGGACGCGGTCATCTACGAGCTGCACGTCAAGGCATTCTACGACTCCAACAATGACGGCATCGGCGATTTTCGCGGCCTGATCGAGAAGCTCGATTACATCGAGGAGTTGGGCGCCAATACAATCTGGTTGCTGCCCTTCTACCCCTCCCCGCTGCGCGACGACGGCTACGACATTGCGGATTACCGCAACGTGCACGCGGACTATGGTACGCGCCGGGACTTCCGGCGCTTCGTCCGCGAGGCCCATCGCCGCAACCTGAGAGTGATCACCGAGCTCGTGATTAATCATACCTCGGACCAGCACCCCTGGTTCCAGGCGGCGCGCCGCGCCCCTCCGGATTCCGCCAAGCGCCGCTACTATGTCTGGAGCGACACCGATACAGGGTACAGCGGCACGCGCATCATCTTCACCGATACCGAAACCTCCAACTGGGCCTGGGACCCGGTCGCGCGCACCTATTACTGGCACCGGTTTTTCTCGCATCAACCCGATCTCAACTTCGACAACCCGCAGGTACTCAAGGAAGTCATGCGCGTCATGTACTTCTGGCTGGACATCGGCGTGGATGGAATGCGGCTGGACGCCATTCCCTACCTGGTGGCACGCGAAGGCACCAGCAGTGAAAACCTGCCGGAAACCCACGCGGTGGTAAAGCGCATGCGGGCCATGCTGGACGCCCGCTATAGCGATCGCATGTTTCTCGCCGAGGCCAACCAATGGCCGGAGGACGTACGCGATTATTTCGGCGACGGCGACGAATGCCACGTGGCATACCACTTCCCCCTGATGCCGAGAATGTACATGGCCATCGCCCAGGAGGATCGTCACCCGATAGTGGAAATCATGCAGCAGACGCCGGATATCCCAGAGAACTGCCAATGGGCGATTTTTCTGCGCAATCACGATGAGCTCACCCTGGAAATGGTGACCGACAGCGAGCGCGACTATATGTACGGGATCTACGCCGCCGATCCCCGGGCGCGCCTGAATCTCGGCATCCGGCGCCGACTTGCGCCGCTCATGGACAACGACGTGGACAAGATCAAGCTCATGAACAGCCTGCTGTTTTCCATGCCGGGCTCGCCGATCATCTACTATGGTGACGAGATCGGCATGGGTGACAATATTTTCCTGGGCGATCGCGACGGCGTACGCACGCCCATGCAATGGAGCCCGGATCGTAACGCTGGCTTTACCCGCGCCGATCCGCAACGCCTGTACCTGCCGCCGATCATGGATCCCATTTACGGCTACGAAGCGCTGAACGTGGAAGCGCAGAACCGCGATCCCTCTTCGCTGCTGAACTGGATGCGCCGGATCCTGGCGGTTCGCAAAACCCAGCAGGCGTTCGGCCGCGGCAGCCTGGAATTTCTGCGCCCCGGCAACCGCAAGATCCTGGCATACGTGCGGGAATATGAAGGCAGCGCCATTCTGTGCGTGGCCAATCTCTCGCGCACGGCACAGCCGGTGGAGCTCGACCTGGCCCGTTTCCGCGGCCGCGTTCCCGTTGAAATGATAGGCCGCACGCCGTTCCCGCCCGTCGGCGAACTGCCGTACCTGCTGACTTTGCCGGGCTACGGTTTTTACTGGTTCCGCATGGCTTCACAGGCGGAAATTCCGCTGTGGCATGAAGAGCGCCTGGCGCCGGCGGAGCTGCCGGTGCTGGTGTTGTTTGACGGCTGGGCTGAAAGTCTGTCGCGCGACACGCCGGGAATGCGCCGCGACCTGGTGGCGCGCCTGCGCCATCAGCTTGAACGGGAAGTGTTCCCGGTATGGCTCGCGACGCAGCGCTGGTTCGCGGCCAAGGATCGCGAAATCACCGCCTTCAGCCTGGGCCGGTTTTGTGAATGGGGCGCCGCCTCGGACCGCTGGTGGCTGGCCATGGTTGACGTACAATTGGCGGGGGGAGACCAGCACAGATATTTCGTCCCGCTGTCGGTTGCCTGGGAAGACGAGGACGAAGACCGGCTGCGCGCCGCGCGCCCGGTTACGCTCGCAAAGGTTCGCCTGCGCGCACGCGTCGGCTGGCTTTATGAGGCATTTGCAAACTCGGCGTTTTGCAACGCCCTGGTAAGCGCCATCGGCGCCGACCGGGAAATATCACTCGATTCAAGCTGGTTGCGTGGGACGCGCGCGGCCTGCTATACCGAACTTGCGGGGGAGCCCGAGTTATCCAACCAGAAGTTCATTGCCGGAAGCAGCAATACCACCGTGGTGCTCGGCGACCAGTTGTTTTTGAAGGCGTACCGGCGCCTGCAACCGGGCGTCAATCTTGAAGTTGAAATGGGCCGCTACCTGACGGAGGTCACCCCCTATTCCAACGTGGTTCCCATGGCCGGCAGCCTTGAATTCATCGATGCCGACGGCACCTCGTCGGCGATCGCGGTACTGCAGGGATACAAGAAAAACCAGGGCGACTGCTGGACCCATGCACTGGATTACCTGGGCCGATTTCTTGAGGGCAGCCATGTCACCGCGACAGACGAGACACTGGCCCAGGCCGCGGGTCAACATGAGCCGTATCTAATCCAAACACGCATACTCGGGCAACGCACCGGTGAGCTGCACGCGGCGCTGGCGCTGCAGAGCGGCGATCCGGCCTTTGACCCGGAGCCGATCACGGAGGCCGATCTGAACGAGTGGCGCAACCGGGTCAGCGAGGACGCCCGCGAGACATTCGAGCGGCTTTCCGAAATGCGCCCCAATCTGGCCGAGCCTCAACGAAAAGCCGCCACGGCGCTGCTCGCGCACCGGCGCCGCCTGGAAAACCGGCTCAATCGGCTGATACCCCGGGAGATCAGGGCCTGCAAGACCCGATATCACGGCGATTTCCACCTGGGCCAGGTGCTCATCGCCGAAAATGACTTTCTCATCATCGACTTTGAAGGCGAGCCGGCCAGGTCACTGGAGGAACGCCGCGCCAAAAGCTCGCCGTTGCGCGATGTAGCCGGCATGCTGCGATCGTTTTCCTATGCCGGCGCAGTCGCGCTCACGCGCCATACGGCTGACCGCCAGTCCGAACGCGCTCGCCTGCAACCGTTCGCGGATGACTGGGTCAGGCTTGCGTCGCAGACTTTCGTAAAGGGCTATGTGCAAGGCGTGGGCCGTGCGTGCTGCCAGCCGCGCCGCCGCGATCATGCTCGCCGGCTGATACAGCTCTTCGCCATAGAAAAGGCGCTGTACGAATTGCGCTATGAAATGGACAACCGGCCCGACTGGGTGGACGTGCCCCTTGCGGGCCTGTTGGAGCTTATCTAAGTTAAAGGTTAAAAAGTAAAAGGAACAGTTTTACCTTTTAACTTTTAACTTTTAACTGATACTTTCTTAAGCCGCAATTCGAGATTGACCAGGTGATCCTGCCAGTCTGCCTTGGTCTCGAACGACAGGCTCTTGGCCAGTTTGACCATCGCTTCGTTATCCAGCAGCGTCTGCCCCACCAGGCGGGAGATGCCGCGTGCCCGGCAGTAACCTATCAGGCGCTCCATCAAAACATGCCCGACGCCCCTGCCGTGCCAGTCTGAACGCACGATGATGGCGAATTCAGCTTCCACGCCGTCCGCGTCCGACACCGCCCTGGCCACGCCCAGAGTCTCACCGTGACCATCGGCCGGCAACGTGGTCGCCACCAGCGCCATTTCCCGGTCATAGTCAATTTGCGTCAGGCGCGCCAGTTGTTCGTGGGTCATATCGTTCATGGCGCGGAAGAAACGGAAATACAGGTCGGTCGGCGACAACTGGCTGATAAATTTCTGATGCGCGGGTTCGTCTTCGGGGCGTATCGGCCGGATCATCATCCGGGTGCCGTCGATTTCCACCGTCTCCTCAAGTTCACGCGGATAGGGGCGGATGGCCAGCCGGTCGGTGCCGCTGCTTCCGGTCCGGGCCACGCGTATGCGGGCATCCAGCGCCAGCACGCCTTCGCTGTCCGCCAGCAGCGGATTGATATCCAACTCCGCGATCTCGGGATGATCGCAGATCAACTGCGAGATCTTCACCAGCGTGAGGTAAATGGCGTCTACGTCGGCGCCGGGCACGTCGCGGTAACCATGCAGAAGCCTGCTGATGCGGGTGCGCGCAACCAGCTGCTCGGCCAGGGCCATGTTAAGCGGCGGCAGGGACACGGCGCGGTCGCCGATGATCTCCACGGAGGTGCCGCCCTGCCCGAACAGGATCACGGGACCGAAGATGGGATCTTCGGCAACGCCCACGATCAGCTCCCAGGCACGCGGCCTGCGCATCATGGACTGCACGGTAAAACCGGTGATGCGGGCCTCCGGCTTCAGCGCGTGAACGCGCGAGCGCATGGAATCAACGGCCCGGGCCAGTGCATCCTGGGATTCAATGTCCAGCGCGACACCGCCCACATCGGATTTGTGGCTGATATCGGGGGAAAGGATTTTCAGGGCCACCGGATAGCCGATCTCTCCGGCCAGCTCGGCGGCCTGTGCGCCATCCCGTGCAATCCGGGTGTCGACCACCGGGATGTCATAGGCCGCAAGCACCGACTTGGCCTCAGCCTCATCCAGCAACTCCCTGCCCTGCCCCAGCACCGTGTCGATAAGCGTGCGCACCGGAGCAGGCTGAGGGTGAAAGTCCTCCGGCATGGAAGCCGGCGTCTGCATCAGGCTGTACTGGTTTTCCTGGTATTCGCTCATTTGCAGGAAAGCCCGCACCGCCGCGCCGGGCGTTTCGTAGCCGGGGATCCCCGCATCGGCAAATACCCGGCGCGCGCCTTCCACGCCATCGCCGCCTAGCCAGCAGGTCAATACCGGTTTGCGCGTCGCCGTGATTTCCGGAACCAGCTCGCGGGCGACGGCTTCATTGTCGACCATGGCTGTAGGCACCAGCATGACCAGCAGGCCATCGTAATTGCGGTGGGCAAGCAATATCCGCAGCACTTTGAGGTAACGCTCCGGATCGGCGTCGCCGATGATGTCCACGGGGTTGCCGCGCGACCAGTTAGCGGGCAGAACAGCGTCCAGCTCTGACAGCAGGTCCGGATCCAGATCCGCCAATATGCCGCCCTGCTCCACCAGGTGATCCACCGCCAGCACGCCCGGCCCGCCGCCATTGGTCAGGATCACCAGCCGGCGGCCGTGCACCGGCCGCGCGTGGGCAAGGGTCTCCGCCGCTCCGAAAAGATCTTCGATGGAATAAACGCGCAACATGCCCGCGCGCCGTATGGCCGCGTCGAATACGTCGTCGCGACCGGCAAGCGCTCCGGTGTGCGACGCGGCCGCGCGCGCACCTTCCCGGAAGCGCCCGGACTTGATCACGATGACCGACTTGTTGCGCGCCGTGGCGCGGGCGGCGGACAAAAACTTCCGGGCCTCCCTGATGGACTCCATGTACAGAAGGATGCCGCGCGTTGCCGGATCCGAACCCAGGTAATCGAGTACGTCGCCGAAATCGATATCGGCGCAGTCACCCAGGGAAACGAAACACGAAAATCCAATCCCGCGGGAACGCGCCCAGTCCAGGATGGAGGTGCACAGCGCGCCGGATTGGGATACCACCGCCAGCTTGCCCGGCAGCGGATCCACGTGGGCGAAACTGGCATTCAACGACTGCCCCGGCACCATCAACCCGACGCAGTTGGGCCCAAGAATGCGCAGACCGTGGGGACGGGCCGCGTCGAGCATTTGCTGCTCCAGTGATTTACCCTGGACTTCCCTGCGCAGCCCGGCGCTCAGCACCACGGCCGCCTTTGTCCCTTTCTCGCCCAGTTGCCCGACCAGGTCGGGGACCGTATCAGCGGGAGTACAGATCACTGCCAGGTCCGGCGCCGCGGGCAGAGCCGCGGCGTCCGGGTAGGCCTGCATATCCAGAACTGTTTGATACTTGGGATTGACCGGATACACCGGCCCCTTGAAACTGCCACGTTGCAGGTTGCGCATGACCACCTGCCCGAGCTTGGCCGGGTTGTCCGAAGCGCCCAGTACGGCCACCGATGCAGGACGGAACAGGTAGTCCAGATTGAAGACGCTCATGGGAGGTCTTCGGCTTGGGGCGTATGCCGGAATTGCATACGTCTATTATGCCATAGATATTGCATCGCAACAATAAATTGATAATCAACAGATTAAAGGACTTACTTAAATGAAATACTCGATTTGGCGCCAGGTGTCTGGCCCGGTCCGGCCCAGGGATGAGCGGTGGTCATGAAAGTGGAAATAGAAATACGAGGGCTGTGCAAGGCCTTCGACGATCTGCAGGTGCTGACCGGCATCGATCTGGATATCTACCAGGGCGATGTGCTGGCCATCGTCGGTGGTTCCGGCTGCGGCAAGACCGTTCTCATGAACCATATCCTGAGCCAGTTGATCCCGGACCGCGGCACTGTCCGGGTCGTAGACCATGACCAGTCCGGTGAACCGCTGGTAGACCTGGCCGACGTCGGCATATTCGAACTGGACAATATACACAAGCACTGGGGCGTGGTATTTCAGCGCAACGCCCTGTTTTCCGGTAGCGTGTACGACAACATCGCGCTGTGGCTGCGCGAAGTCAAAGGCATGAGCGACGAACAGATCGCGCCTATCGCCAGGCGGGCCCTGCAGTCGGTAGCGCTGCCTTCCGTCGATGATTTTTTCTCCCAGCCCCAGGACAAACTCTCCGGCGGCATGGCCAAGCGCCTGGCCGTGGCGCGGGCCATCGCCATGGATCCCCTGGTGATCTTCTACGACGAACCCACCACCGGACTCGATCCCGTCAGTTCAGTCCAGGTACATGATCTCATCTACAAGACCCATCACGCGATGAAGAAACGCACCACGCTGATCATCACCCACGACAAGGATCTGCTGAGCCGGCTGCGGCCGCGAACCGTCATGCTCAACGAAGGCCGGGTCTTTTTCGACGGGCCGTTCGAGGATTTCCAGGCGTCGGACTCGCCCATCGTGCGCCCCTATTTCGAGCAGATGCCCGCGCTGCAAAGCCGGGTGTTTGAAACCCACACGCTGAGCCCCTCGGAACACCGCAAGGGCCTGCTCATTTGAAAATACCATAGCGGCCATACTGGAGAATCCAGAGCGCTGGATCCCGGGTCCGCGCTCCGCGATTAGAGACCCATATCGCTGCGCGCGAACC
>CAZNWR010000003.1:28921-32799 GCA_964576645.1 uncultured Enterobacteriaceae bacterium
AGCAGGCACTCGGTGCTGTGTATGCCGGAATCGGGGGCGCCCTGGAGCCCGGGTCAGCAACCCAGTCTGCGCTCCCAGGCACGCTGGTTGCGGCGCGCATCCTGTATGAAGGGCGACCACTTGATCAACTGCAGCACCACGCGGTTCAGCAGGGAGCCGGGAAAGCGCAGCGGTCTGACAATATCCAGGAACAGCACCACCCGAGTGCCGCCGGTGTCGTTCCCGACCTGATGCTTGAAAGTATCATCGAACACGAGACAGCGCCCGGCTTCCCAGTGCGCGGTTTCACCACCCACCTCGATCCAGCACCGCTCACCGGGCTCCGGCACGATCAGGGCCAGGTGGCAGCGCAAAACACCCTTGTAGGGACCCCGATGCAGCGGAATATGCTTGCCCGGCGCCAATACCGAGAAAAATGCGGTGAACATGCCCGGAATGGATTCAATAATGCGCGTGGTCTGCGGGCATCTTTGGCAGTTACCTTCCATCTTGTAGCCGTAGCCGTACAGGAAAAACGACTTCCAGCGATCATCTTGTGTAATATTTTTCTGATCTGGAGAAATGTCCTGAAAGTTGGGCAAATCCTCAGCCGTTTTCAGGATTTCATCGAGCTCCGCGCGAATAGTCTTCCAGTTCGCCTCCAGCGTCGCCGCCCAGGGGAACTGGCCGGCGGCAAAGAAAGGCTGGTCGGGGACCCGCGAATAGCGGACCAACACCCGCTCCACGCGCTTGATCAGCCATAAACCTATGGCGACGCTGGGACGGTGCCGGCGTCTCGAAGGCTGGGCTGCGCCCTCCCGGGGCGGCTTGACGTTTTCATTCATCCTGGCTTCTCAATAAATGATTCTTGCCAAGGGCGCCAAGGCCGCGAAGAAACGCAACTGGTGCAGCCTGTTGGATCTCCTTGGCGTTCTTGGCGTCTTGGCGAGAGATTCTTTTAGAACTCCGTTTCATCGTCGTCATCACTTCAGCATAAAAAGGCCGGATATTTCAGCGCAGCGCGCCGCGCCGGATCAGGCGCCACAACACACGCCAGCCGAACAGCAGGGGAAAGCGGCGCAATGCCGGCGTCACTTCGATCCGGACCCCGGTATGGCGTTCGATTTTCCATGCCGCGTAGTCGATGGACCCCTGAAAGGTGAACGCCGCCTTCATCCAACGCAGTATTGACAGCACCCGCCCCTGCCAGCGCCTGGCACGCCAGGCTTTCAGCAGACGCCGGCGTTGACGCCGATCCAATGTACAGCGATAGCGGTCGTTTCCCAATGCCGTAAAGGTCCCGGACAGGGCCGGGACAGCGGCGGAAGTGAGCGCCGCGTAGTCGTCACGATCCCGCGTCACCAGGTCGTTGACCCGGCCGCCGGGTTCCGGCCTGAGTTCCGCGCCATAGGTCAGGGCCAGTCCGGCGCTCCATAGCTGATCCACCGCGGCTTCCTTATCGCCGACTGCCGCTGCGGCCGCTTCCCTCAGAAACCGCACTACGCAGGCGGCAAGCACTCGATGTATCCGCGTGCGCGCCTGCGCATCCCGGACATGGAGAAGCCGGACCGGCTGGGCGAAGCGCGCGTAAATATAGGAATGGAACCAGCGATTGGCACCGCGTTCGAGATCCGCTATTGAAATGACGGAAAGCTTCACCCGCATGGCCCCGGCCGTGCCGTGCAACTCGTCATAATAGACATCGGGCGGCAGCCATTCACGAAGCGGCGCGGAGCGACTTTTATCCCGGCCGTAGTCATACCTGTCGAGCACCGCATAAAGATCGACCACGCCCTCGCCCAGATCGTCGGCACGCAGGCAGGAACCGTACAGCAGCAGCGCCATGAGCGAAGGACCGAATCTTGTGTGGATGGCCTGCGCCAGGGCGCTGCCCTGCGCCGAGACCGGCCGTCCCGATTGCCCGGCAATCACGTTCAGCAACGCCTGCGGCGGTTCCGACTTGTCGGTCCCGGCATCGATTCTCATCGGCCCGCCCGCGGCACCAGAAATCGCAATGTCGAATCAGCCGTGATACGCACCGGCCCCTGCACCGCGTTGTACAACTGGCCGTCCACAACAAAATCACCCTGCATATCCAGTTCCAGAGAATCCAGATTACGGCTGTGGTATCCGGCCTCCTCGCGCAGCCCCTCGCCGCGGCCGCGCAGGATACCCGGCAGGCGCAGCAAAAGATAGCGCGGCCGCGCGGCGATGGCGGTAGCGTGAATGGGAGCCGGTTCGCCGCCCCAATACGGCCGGGTACCCAGGAGCAGTCGATCCAGCGTGGTGGCAAACACCAGCAATCTGGAACCGGATCCCGCGTCGACGCCGTTCTCCACCATCCGCACCGGCGTTGACGCCCCGGCGCCACGCCCCAGCAACAGGGGGATCATGAACCGGGCCATGACCAGACCCGGCCCGGTCTCGCCCGTCATTTTGAATTTACGCACGCGCTCTTCAAAGTAGCGCACGCCGGCGGCAATAATGCCGGCGCCGAAAAACATGCCGTAATGGATGGTGTCAGGTGAGGACTCCACGCGCAGCACGCTTCTCGTGGTGATACTCGCGGGCGCGGCGCCGGAGAGTTGCTTTATGGTGCGCGCCAGCACCCGCTCCGGGGAGCCGCGCACTCCCAGATCCGCCGCGGTCATATTGGTCGTCCCGGCCGGCACCACGGCCACGACGGGTAATTGGCGGGCGCCGCTCTCCAGGATCAACCCCATCAGCGCATGCAGCGTGCCGTCTCCGGCCACGACGACCAGGGTCTGGATCTCCGCCGCCATGAATTCCCGAACCACGCCGGCCATGGCCGGCAGGTCCGTGGCCTCACGGTAAAGACCGCCGGGCAGCGCCTCGGCGTAGCGACGCAGGCGCGGCAGGTGCCGCGACGCCCTGCCGCTCCCGGGATTGCACAGGATGCCTACCCGTCCCGGCACGGTACCGGTCATGTGCCGTGCGCCAGCCAGTACCAGGCTGCGCCGATGAGCAGCAGACCCGGTGTCAGCGCCACCAGCATCGGGTTCAAATTCAGGATCAGGCCGGCGTTGGCCAGGATCTGATCCAGCAGGAATACGCCGATACCGGTCAGGGTGGCCAGCACCAGCCGGTTTGCGAAACCGGTCCTGGGCGAGCCGAACACGAACGGAACGGACAACAGCACCATGGCAATCGTGGTCAGCGCGCCTCCCAACTTCTGCCACAGCGCCAGCGCATACGCTTCCGATTGTTGGCCGGTTTTTTTCAGGTAGCGCACGTATTGGTACAGCTCCAGAGGAGAAAGGCTTTGCGGGGGGCGGGTCAGGGTGGAAACCTGATCCGGTTTCAGAAACGGACGCCAGGACATGACTTGCCGCGTGCGTACTTCAAACTTTCCGTCCTTGATGGTCTTGTCCGTGACATCCTTCAATTTCCATTCCTTGCCACTGATGATGTCGGCCGAGTGTGCATAGATATACTCCGCGAGAAAGCCCTGGTGATCGAGCCGCATGATTTCCACGTCATTGGCGGTCCGGCCGTGCGCCATGGAGCGGATCCTGAGAAAGTGCCTGGGATCGCGGGTCCAGATCCCCAGTTCGTGGCCGAGCTTGGTACTCTGCTCCAGGGCCCTGGCGCGCAACGCAAGCGCCTGCTGCTGCGCCCAGGGCGCCAGTGATTGCTCCAGGACCAACAGCACGACCAGCAACCCGAATCCCACCTTGAGCGAAGCCCGGCTGATTCGCAGCGGTGAGAGTCCGGCAGCACGCATGGCCACCAGCTCGCTGTTCACCGCCAGGCGGCCAAGGGCAATCACGTTGCCGATGAGCGCAATAAACGGGGTCAGTTGGATAAAGCGCCTGGGCAACATCAGCAATACGTACTGGAATGCGTCGCTCGCCTGGTACAGACCCTTGCCCACGTCG
>CAZNWR010000003.1:32809-37815 GCA_964576645.1 uncultured Enterobacteriaceae bacterium
TATGCGACGCATAAGGTAATTTTCAACTGTATTCATGCGCGCGCAGCCAGGTCTCCCCTTATCTCAGGCATGAGAAACATCAGTACCAGCAGGAACATGACGGCATGCAGCCACCACACGCCCGGAAACTTCCCCACCACGTCGTGCTCCACCCAGGTTCGCGCCAGGCCGCTGAGGTTGTAGTAGACGGCGAATACAACCGCCGCCAGGAACGCCCGTTCGTTGCGGCCGTGTCGTGGAGAGACATGGCTCAGCGGCACCGCAAGCAAAGCGAGCAGCAAGGTGGCGAGCCCCCGTGACAGGCGCCACTGCAGCTCCGCGGTATCCTCGGGGTCGGATGATTGCCACAACACGGAATTCGCCGCGGCCTTGCGCTTGTATCCCACTACCGCGGCCGGCTCCTTCAGATTCAACACAAGGTTGCGGAATTGGACGATCGTGTCCCCGGAAACGCCGTGAGACACCCTGTAGATCTTTCCGTCGTGAAGCTCCAACTGGTGCCGGTCATCGGGACGCAGGTGTTCGGTGGCGCTCCGGGCCATGACGATTTCGCTGCGATCACCCCGGTCTCGATACAGAAACACGCCGCGCGCGGCAGAGCCGGTGTCGGTCCGCTCCTGCACGTAGGTGACCCTGCCGCTGTCTTCATTACCGTAAAAGCGTCCCGGATCCAGGTGCTCGGGGTTAATCTCGGCACGCGTTCGCGCATCCAGATCGTAGCTGACCCGGTAGGCCCAGGGACGGCCGAACAGTGACAAGGCCCCCACCAGGATGCTCACCGGGACCGCCAGCAACAACACGCCCCGCACGACCCGCAGTCCGCTGATGCCGGACGCCCGCAGCGCGATGATCTCCTGATCCCGGTGCAGCCGGCCCAGGCCCACGATAATGGCCACGTAAAGCGCGACCGGCACCAACACCTCCAGTGCGATCAGCGTCTTGAGCAGCACCAGGCTGATCAGCGTAAGCGGTCCCAGCGACTGGGTGACAGCCTCCGCCAGGTAGCGCGCCGCGCTGAAAGTGGCGAATAACCCGGCGCCGATGCCGACCACGGCCAGCAGGGGTTTGACCACCTGTCGCGCTATATATCGTTCAATGTTCAGCACTTCATGACCCGGACAGGAGTGTTTAGACGGCGATTCGCGGTTAAGCGGTGTGACGGCCGGATGTTAAACTATACGGCCACCAACAGGTACAAGACCGCGTTTCGCCCCGCATGCCCAAAGATCCTTCCCTGCCAACCTCAGCGCTACGCATGGGGTGATCACTTGATCCGTCTCTCTTGCCGCGGCAGGTCCCGGCGCGGCCAACTTAATCCGCCATGGCGTTCCTGACCCGCCGCATCCTGGCGGTGTTGTGGCCGCGTGAACCCGACTACGGCACTCTGGACGTACGTTCCGAGCCGGAACGGGTGCTGCTGCCCGCCCGCGAAAAAGCAGCCGACGCCGCCCGGGCGCCGGTTCGGATCTATCTGGGCACGGAACTGGCCCAGCACCGGGCCGAACGGGTATTCGTATGGTCCATAGAGCAGGTGCGCGACCGCTCCCGGGAATACGAAATATATCTCATGAAAGAACTCCGTGGTTTCGATCGCCGGCGCTGGCTGACCGGCTTCACCAACTACCGGTTCGCCATACCCGACTTCGCGGGACGCGGGGGACGGGCCATATACAACGATGAGGATCAGATTTACCTGGCTGATCCCGCATTGATGTTCGACCTGGACATGGACGCACACGGCTACCTGTCGGTCAGCGACAACGATACCTCGGTGATGTTGCTGGATTGCGCGCGGATGGCCCCGTTATGGAACCTGGACAGCGCCCGCACCCGCCACAAAAACCGCTTGCTCGCCGCGGCCAGAAAAGCGCCCGGACTGTGGGGGAAACTGGACGGCAAATGGAACGCGCGCGACGAAGAGTACCAGGCCGGCAGTTCACATCTTATCCATTACACTGCCCTGCACACACAGCCATGGCGCCCGTTCCCCGGCCTGTTCGCCTACCAGGACAGTCCTGAAGGCAAAGTGTGGCTGGACCTGGAGCGGTCGGCCGACGCCGCCGGCTTTCAGATCTTCAGCGCGGTCTCGCCCAGCAGTAACTTCAGGATACTGATGGACTGGCTGCATGAAGGCGGCGCGGGCCTGGCGGCCGGCGAACCGCCGGCGGCATATTTGCGTGAGGAACTGGAACGCAGGCCGCCGGATGCCGGACACGAAGTGTTGCACCTGTGCCTGCACGGACACGCCGGTGCCGATTCAAAGGATCACCTTTCCCTGGAGGCGCTTGCATCCAGCCATCCCCCCCCATCACTACCTGCCGCAATCCTGTGCGTCGACACGCTGGAATACCTGCCGGATGAAGATGTGCCCTGGGTTCTGGCGGAACTCTTCAAGCGTGCACGACGCGCCGTTGTAGTCGCGGTTCAGTCCCGGCCGCGGGATCTGGCGCTGGGTCCGGCCGGCCGCTTCAGCGCACGCCCGCGCGCGCCGGAGTGGTGGGCACGGTGCATGCAAAGAGCGGCGATGCACTATCCGGCGCTGTACTGGAAACTGATCGCGCATGACGCCACGACGAAAAAGATCACATATCTGCGCGAAGGCGGACGCCTGGGCCGGCAGCCTGTCGTCTGGGTGGTCGATTACCACAAGCCGGGCCATTCAACGCAATCGCTGGGACTGGCGGATGCGATCGGCTGGCCTTACCAGGTGAAGCGCTTGCAGTTCCGCTGGCCGGCTTACCTGGCCCGCGGCGTTGCCAGGCTGTTGGGGCTGACGGAAGCGACGGATGCAGGGCTCGCCCCCGACTCGCGCGCCATGCTGCTTCCACCCTGGCCCGACCTGGTCATCGCCACCGGCTGGCGCCCCGCCACCATCGCGCGCTGGATCCGGAATCGTAGCCGCGGGCGGTCCCGCGTTGTGCTGCTGGGCCGCAAGGGCGCGGCCCTGGCCCAGGGTGACGATATCCTCATCAGTTGCCGGCACTTCAAACTGCCGGCACACCCGCGCCGCATCGAAACGCTCATCCCACCGCATCGGATCACCAGCGCGGAATTGCAGCAGGCGGGGCACAAGTGGCAATCCCTGTTTGAAGGCGCGGCTGCGCCGCGCATCGGCCTGCTGGTCGGCGGCACCACCGAACTGCACTGCCTGGACGAGACCGCGGCCACGGAACTGGGACGCTCGGTGGCGGCGTTCGCCGCAACCGCGGGAGGCAGTGTTTTCGCCGTAACCAGCCGCCGCACCGGCGCGGCCGCAACCAACGCACTGAAGCAGGCACTGGGGCCGGACGCCTTCCTGCATGCGTGGCGGCGCGAGGATCCGGCCAATCCCTTTACCGGCATCCTGGCGGTTCCCGAGATCCTGGTGGTCACCGGGGACAGCGAATCGATGATTGCCGAAGCGGTGTCCACCGGAAAACCGGTTTATATCTACCGCCTGCCGGAGCGACCGGCGGGAATGCGCAGCCGGGTTGCGGCCTGGGTGGTCGGCCGCGCGCACGCTCGCCCGCGCAACCGGCGCGGCACGGTGCGGCCGCAGCAGGGTCTGGAATACCTGTGCGCGAGACTGATCGAGAAAAACATCGTGCAGCCTCCACGTGATCTGAATGATCTGTACGAGTCATTGGTCAGCGCCGGCCTGGCCCGTTATTTCAACATTGACGATGCGCAAGGGACCTGGCAGCCGCCCCCCTGCCCCGATACCAATGTGGATGTCGCCGGACGCGTGCGCGAAATGCTCGGGTTCAGCGATGACTGAGCCTCACACCGGTGCCGCACCGGTGAATTCACGGGACCCCACGGTCTGGGTGCTGTTGGGCAAGGGCGCCGGCGGTAATGCACAGATGCTGGAACTGGCCCGCGCCCTGGGCTGGCCGTTCGAGGCAAAGCAACTGGCCCATAACCCGCTCAACGTACTCCCCAACCTGCTGCTTGATGCCTCGCTGCTCAGTCTCAATGTCCGGCGCTCCAGTCCCCTGACGCCACCCTGGCCGGACCTGGTCATCGCCGCGTCGCGCCGCAGTGTGCCGGTAGCGCGCTGGATCCGCTCTCGCTCCGGGGGCCGCACCCGGCTGGTTCACCTGCTGCACGCCATGGCCCCGCTTCGCTGGTTCGACCTGATCATCACCACGCCTCAGTACGCGCTGCCGCAACGGCCCAATGTCGTTCGGATCCTGGCGCCGCTGAACCGGATCCCGGCACAGCGTATCGAAACCGCTTGCGGACAATGGGCGCCGAGACTGGCGCACCTGCCACGGCCGTGGTTGGCCTTGTTGGTGGGCGGCAGCAGTTCCAGTTATTTATTGGGCACCGGCGTGGCCGACAGGCTCGGCCGCGAAGCCTCGGACCTGGCAGCCGCCGCAGGCGGATCACTGCTGGTGACGACCAGTCCGCGTACGCCGGCTACCGCCGTTGATGCGCTGTTCAAGGCGGTTCGCGAACCTGCCTTCAAGTACCCGTGGCGTCCCGATGATGCGGACAATCCCTATCTCGCCTTTCTCGGGCTGGCGGATCGATTCATGGTCACCGCGGACAGCGCCTCCCTGGTTGCCGAGGCCGTCCAGGCCGGCAAGCCGGTATCTATTTTCGACTGGCCCATGCGCCCGTTACGGCGATACGGGCCGAAGACGCTGCTGCACGCCTGGTTGACGGGCGGCGCCGAGGTTGCGGCCCCCGGCCCGGTGCGGCGGCGCGCCCGCGCGGTCCTGGATTGGCTGGTGGAGGTTGGGTTGGTGAAACCGCCCCGCAATTTCAACCTTTATCACCAACTGTTGCGGGAACGCGGTCTGCTGGCCGGGAGCGAGGCCGGCGCCAAAGCCACACGCCCCGATGACGATATGAAAAAGGCCGTTGCGGCAATCCGCGCCCTGTTCGCTCAATGACCATAGCGGGCATCCACATATATCTATGGCACGTCTTCCGGATGGCCATGCGTGTTGCGGTATCCGGGTGACGGACCGTGAGCCGCAGGGACGCGGCGATCGAGCGTACAGGGATGTATTTACAGC
>CAZNWR010000004.1:0-31795 GCA_964576645.1 uncultured Enterobacteriaceae bacterium
ATTTTACCACCCGGCGCCCGAAACCATGATCCAGCCCCTGCCAGCATGAACAACCCGGACCAGGAAAAACCCCTGCCACGGGCGGCCCTGCATCCCCTGGTGATGGACTTCCCCGCCGGTAATCACCCGGAGCGCGGGGATCGAAAATTCATGACCTCCCTGGCACGGGGAATAGAAGTGCTCGCCGCTTTTCAGCGCCGCCTGGGGCCGTTGGGCAACAAGGACCTGGCCCTGTTGACCGGGCTGCCCAAGGCCACCGTCAGCCGCATCACCTTTACGCTGAAGGAACTGGGATACCTGCGCGTTGATGCCGACACCGGCAGGTTCCAACTGGGCCCTGCAATCCTGTCGCTGGGTTATCCCCTGCTGAGTGGGCTGCGCATCCGCCACGTGGCCCACGAATATATGGCGGAGCTGTCGCGCGCCGGCGGCGGCACGGTCGGACTCGCCGCAGCCGACGGCGCCAGCATGGTCTATGTGGACGAGGCCTGCGAAGACCCGTCGCTGTCCCTGCGGGTGGACGTGGGCGCGCGGGTGGAGATGTGCCGCTCGGCGCTCGGCCGGGCCTGGCTCGCGGGGATCCGTGATCCGGACCGGGAGGCGCTGTGTTCGGATTTCCGGGAAAGTTATGGCGTTGAGTGGCCGGATCTGCAGCGCCGCATCGAAGATGCCGTAAACCAGGTGCGGGAGCGGGGATTCTGTCTGGTGGACAAGGAATGGCGGCGGGATACGCGCACTGTAGCCGTCCCCCTGGTTTCCCCGGATCGGCGCACGGTCATGGCGCTGGGGTTCGGCGCGCCCGCGTTCAGCGTCGGCCTCGAGACCCTGGTACAGGATATCGGACCCAGGCTTGTTCACATCGGCCACCAGATTTCGCGGTTCTTTTAAGAGGGTAGTCAGGATATGGCAGGACCATTAAAGGGCATCCGGGTACTGGACATGAGCCGGGTGCTGGCCGGTCCCTGGTGCACCCAGATGCTGGCGGACCTGGGGGCCGAAATCATCAAGATCGAGCGGCCCGGCAGTGGCGATGACACACGCCAGTGGGGACCGCCGTGGCTGCGCGACCGTAACGGTGAGCCGACCGCGGAAGCCGCTTATTACCTGAGCACAAACAGGGGTAAGCATTCACTTACTTTGGATGTCAGCCAACCGGAAGGCCGGCAGATCGCGCGGGACCTGGCGGCTGAATCGGATGTCTTCATCGAAAACTTCCGGACCGGCGGACTCGCCGCCAAGGGGCTCGGATACGACGACCTGCGGGCGGTGAAACCGGACATCATCTATTGCTCCATCACCGGTTTCGGGCAGACCGGCCCCAAGGCCAAAGATGCCGGCTACGATTACATGATCCAGGGCATGGGCGGGCTCATGAGCATCACCGGCAGACCCGACGGCGAGCCCGGCGCCGGTCCGTTGCGGGTCGGCCTGGCGGTGAGCGATCTGACCACCGGCATGTACTCGGCGGTGGCGATCCTGGGCGCCCTGTACCACCGGGCCGGCACCGGCGAAGGACAGTACATCGACATGGCCCTGCTGGATGTGCAGGTAAGCTGGCTGGCCAACCAGGGGCTCAATTATCTGGTGGGCGGAAAGTGTCCCGTGCGCACCGGCGCACGCCATCCCAACCTCGCGCCCTACGAGCCGTTCCCGACAACCGACGGCTGGGTCATTATCGCGGTCGGCAACGACGGCCAGTTCCAACGCCTGTGCGCGGAAATAGATCGGCCGGAACTGGCGGACGACAAGCGCTTCCGCACCAATCCGGATCGCGTTGCCAACCAGGCGCAACTGGGCGAACTGCTGGCAAAAGTCACCGCCACCCGCAGCAGCGAAGAATGGATCCAGGCGATGAAACGCATCGGCGTCCCGTGCGGGCCCATCAACACCATCGCGGAAGTTTTCGATGAACCCCAGGTGAAAGCGCGCGGCATGCGCATCGATCTGGACCACCCGATAAGCGGCAAGGTGCCGGGCATCGCCAATCCCATCCGCTACTCACAAACTCCAGTGGAATACAAAAAGGCTCCGCCGATGCTTGGTGAAGACACGGATGAGGTTTTGAAACGCCTCCTCAACAAGTCGGACGCGGAAATTGCACGCTTACGGAAGGACAAAATCATATGACGCAGCCAGGGAACCCGCGACGCGTCAGGTCGCTGTAGCGGGTATTTCACCGGCGTCATGTGGAGCGCGCGTTACAGGGACGTGTATAGCGCGCGGAACTGATTCGAGCCGTACATGGATGTACGGCGAGATTAAGCCGGGGGAATACCCGCTACAGCGACCAATATTCGATCAAGCAATCTTTAACACCACTTTCCCCGTCTGACTGAACGTATCCAGCAGCCGGAACGCCTCCGACGCCTGGTCCATGGGCAACACCCGGTCCACCACCGGCTCAAGCTTCTTCGCCGACAGAAAATCCAGCATCGCCTTGAATTCATCCGGCGTCCCCATGGTGGTACCCTGGATGCGCGTATGGCGGAAGAACATCTTTCGCAGCTCCAGCCCCCTGGAGGGGTTCCCCAGGGTCGCGCCGAAAAACACGAACCGGCCGGCAGGATTCAGCGTGTCGATAATATCGTTCATGGCATCGCCGCCGGCACTGTCGATGGCTACGTCAAACCCGCCTGATTTCTCCTTCAACGTCTCGTAACATTTCGCGTCCTTGTAAATGGCGCCACCCTTGGCACCCAGCTCCTGCGCCTTTTTGATCTTCTCCTCGCTGCCGCTGCTCACCCACACCTCGGCTCCGTGCTGCACCGACCAGAGGATAGAAAACGTTGACACGCCGCTGCCTGCGCCGGTCACCAGCACTTTGTAGCCGGGCTTCACTTCTCCCTGGGTCATGACCGCGCGCCAGGAAGTCAGCCCCGCCAGCGGCACCGCCGCGGCCTGCTCCCAGTCCAGGTGCGCGGGCCTGGGATAAACCTCATCCGCCGGCACACAAATATATTCGGCGAACGTACCCTGGTCGGGCATGCCCAGGATGCGGAAATCCGGTCCCAGGCAGCGCGGATCCGGGCCCCAGTTACGGGCGGGATAAATCACCACTTCCCTGCCTTTCAATTTCGGATCCGCACCCTTGCCCACCGCGTCCACGGTGCCGGCGCCGTCGGAACCGGGTATCACGGGAAACGCTACATTGGGGTACAGGCCCTGCGTGATCCAGTAGTCGCGCCGGTTGAGCGCCGCCGAGTTAATTTTCACTCGCACCTCGCCGGCAGCCGGCTCGGGCGTTTCCACATCCTGGACCTTGACGCTGTCGGGGCCGTCCGGCCCGGTGATCACCACTGCTTTCATTACACTCTCTCCCTACATCGTCATCCTGGAACAACAAAGCCGGCGTAAGTCGGCGGCGGCAGTTCCAGGACCCAGTTAAATAAAGCGCGCGCGTAGCGGGCACCCTATTCCTGATAAACGCCCACCACATCTTCCCGGTATAATCACCACTCAACCGCGAATCGTCCACCCCCATGGTAACAAAACATCTTAAGCCCGTTATCGGCATTACCAGCGACTCCATTCTGATCCGGGACGTCATCCCGGCCTCCGCCGTGTACACTTACTATACCCACGCCGTAGCGAAAGGCGCGGGCGGCCTGCCCTGGGTCATCCCGCCGCTGGCCGAAGACCTGGACATGGAGGCACTCGTCGCACACCTGGATGGCATTGTCTTTACCGGCTCGCGTACCAACATCCAGCCCCACCATTACGAGGGCGGTCCCGCGCCTGAGAACAATCCCGAGGATCCGGCCCGCGACAGCACCACGCTGCCGCTGATCAGAAAAGTGATCGACGCGGGCCTGCCCATGCTCTGTATCTGCCGAGGCCTGCAGGAACTGAACGTCGCCCTGGGCGGTACCCTGCACCAGGAAGTACACAATGTAGAAGGAAGAAACGATCACCGCGCGCCCGACCCGGCGCCGCCGGAACAGAAATTCGCACCGGCGCACGAAATCAGCATTGAGCCGGACACCCTGATGAGCCGGATCGCGGGCGATACGAGACGGACGGTCAACAGCGTTCACGGCCAGGGTATCGATCGCGTCTCGGAAAAACTGAAAGTGGAGGCCAAAGCCGATGACGGCACTGTGGAAGCCGTCACCGTGAAGGACGCAAAGGCCTTTGCCCTGGGCGTGCAGTGGCACCCGGAATGGGAATTCGAGAAATATCCGCTTTACACCTCCATTTGGAGGGCGTTCGGGGATGCGTGCCGCGCGCGCGCCTCCGGACGGAAGGTGTCTTGAGCAGAGAGCCAGCGACACAAAGGAGCAACACCATGAGGGCAGTCTTCTACGAAGAGTTCGGGACACCCGACGTTCTTAAGGTCGGCGAACGGCCGATGCCGGAACCCGGCGACGACGAAGTGCTGGTACAGGTAGCCGCGGCGGGTGTGAACCCCATCGATCGGCGCCTGCGCAACGGCGAACTGCAGGATTTCTTCCAGCGCGAATGGCCGATCATCCCCGGCTGGGATGTGGCCGGCCGTATCGTCAAGATTGGCAAGGACGTGGCAGGCTGGAATACCGGTGACGATATCGCCGGCCTGGCCTTCACCTGGTTCCTGCATCACGGCAGCTATGCGGAATACGTACCGGTAAAAGCCGCGTCCATCGCGCGCAAGCCGGCAAGCCTTTCCTTTACCGAGACCGCGGCGTTGCCGCTGGTGAGCCTGACGGCATGGGAATCCCTGGCGGAATACGCCGAACTGAAGGCCGGACAGACGGTGCTGATACAGGCCGGCGCCGGCGGCCTGGGCAGCGCCGCGATTGCCATTGCCAAGCACCTTGGCGCGACGGTTTACACTACGGCGCGGGAACGGAATTTCGACTACGTGCGCGGTCGCGGCGCGGATCATGCCATCGACTACACGCAAACAGACTATTTCGATTACATCCGGCAGCGCGAACCGGACGGACTGGACGTGGTCCTGGAATCGCTTACCGGCGATGCCGTCGTGGAAAACGCCATCCGCCTGGTGAAGTCCGGCGGCACGGTGGCCTACATGAACAACGAACCGCCGGACATGCCCGAGATCGCTGAACGGAACATCAGGACCAAGTTCCTTCACCACCGGCCGGACGGCGAGAGTCTGGGCCGCCTGCTCGCGCTATATGAAGAGAAGTTGCTGCCGCTGCCGCAGATCGAGGTCCTGCAACTGGAAGACGCGGCAGAAGCACACCGCCGTTCGGAAAGCACGCATACGCGCGGCAAGATGGTGCTGCACGTCCAGGACCTCTAGCTGCGATTCCACCGCGGCCTGGACGTCGTGCGGCTGACCAGAACAGTGGCCAGCAGCCCGGCGATAAAAGCCGGGATCAATTCGTACAGGCCCAGCGACCAGGACTTCAGGTACTGCACCCACAAGACGGTGGTCAGGAATCCCGCCAGCATGCCCGCGGCCACGCCCGCGCGCGTGGTGCCCTTCCAGTAGAGACAGCACAGAATCACCGGACCGAAGGTGGCGCCGAGACCTGACCAGGAAAACAGAACGAACCAGAAGATCATCCGATTTTGAGAAAGCGCTATTAACATGCCGGCGATGCCGATGATCACCGTGACGACCTGGCCGAGCCTCGCCACGGTCGCGTCCGGCATGCTAGGACAAAACACGCGCTGCACCAGGTCGCGGGTAACGGCAGAGGAGGCAAGGATAAACAGGGAATCCACCGTCGACATAATTGCCGCCAGCAATACAACCACCAGAAGCCCTGTCATCACCGGCGAAAACAGGGCGTGGCTCAAAGTCGGCATGATCAGTTCCGGATCGGAGAGATGCGGAAACAGGACACGGCCGGCCATGCCGGTCAGCACCGCGCCGAAGGTAAAAAAGAAAAGACAGGCAATGGAAATGGCCGCGGCCGTACGCACTTCCGACTCGCTGCGTATGGACATGTAGCGCACCAGCAACTGCGGCACGCCCATGAACGGCAGGCCGATGGCGAGAAAGCTGGCAATGGCGATAATACCCGCGGCTGAATCGCCGTGCGGTCCGTACCACGACATGAGTTTGGGATCGATGTGTGCCAGGCCTTCGGTGACGCCGTGCCAGCCGCCGGCCGCGTGCACCGCCGCCACGGGCAGGACGATCAGGCCGAAAAGCATCAACACACCCTGGAATACGTCCGTGTAGCACACGGCCTTGAATCCCCCTGCCGCGGTATAGGCGAAAGTGATTCCGGCGCCGATGATCACGCCCCAGACGTAGCCCGTGTGCATGAAATCCGAAAACGCCTTGCCGGTCGCCACCAGTTGTGCGCCGATGTACGTTGCCGCCATCACCACGATCACCGAGACGCTGATGAACCGCAGGATGTGACTGGCATCACTAAAACGGCTTTCCAGGTAATCGGGCAGCGTGATGGATTTGTAGCTGCCGGTGTCGCGCCGGAGTCTCCGCGCCACCACCAGCCAGGCCAGGCTGACGCCGATGATCTCGCCCACCACTACCCACATGGCATGTAGCCCCACGGCGTAGCCCATGCCGGTGAGACCCAGTATTAACCAGCCGCTCTCACCGGTGGCGTTGGTGCTGAAAGCGACCACCCAGTAGGGCAACTTTTTGCCCGCAATGTAGTAGCCCTCGACGGTACGGGACTCGCGGCTGCTCCATACCGTCAGCAACACCAATAGAACGAGATAACCGGCGAAGACGGCGACGATGATGGACAGTTCGCTCACCGGGAGAAATTCAGGCGCGGCGGGACATACCGGGTTGGTATCTTCATCCGCTTTTGCTCGTCGCGGATATCTTACGCTGCATGGTGTCGAGAGAGCGCCGCCACCAGTCCGCGACGCGCATAAGTGTGGCATGATCGGGGAAACCGTGCCGGGCAACATGCTCGCGCGGGATATCCGTCCAGCCCATATGGGTGACGCTGACACGCGTCTCCGCGCCAACCGGCTCGAAAGTTACTTCAACACGGGTTTCCTGTTCGTCCGTAAACGTTGCATGACGCCAGGTGAATGCGAGCTTTGCGCCCCGGCGCCATTCGATGACCCTGCCGATCTCAAAGTTCTTGCCGTTGGGAAGCCGTGTAACCAGCCGGCCGCCGGCGCCGCCCTCAAAAGCAAGCGTGCCGTCACCCCGGGGCGTGACGGGGAAGAGTGGATCGGGTCGCCACCAGGAACCGATCTCACCGGTGAAAGCATCAAAAGCCCGTTCGGGGCTTGCCTTCACCCGCAGGGCGACGAGAACCGAACCGGCGGATGTCATCGCACGCCCTTCTCCACATGCTTCTTGAAGGCGGTGAGCTGCCGGGTCCACAACGCGTCTGCCCGGTCGACCCACGCCTTGAGACCGGCGATCCCTTCACGCCGCAGAGCGTAGATGCGCACCCTCGCATCGAAGTCGGGATGCGTTTCCGTGACCAGCCCGCTCTCCTTCAGCGCCTTCAGATGGCGGCTCATGGCCGGCGCCGAAAGCCCCAGAATTCCGGCAAGTTCGCCGGCACGACGCGGACTCTCGCTGAGCAACTCCACGGCGCGCCGGCGCTGCGGATCGGCAAGTGTCGACAGGCACGCGTCTACGCTGGTGCGTTTGGAGGACGCCCTCATGAATACATTTTCGTTTTGTAGCCGGTTGCCCGGTCCCATTCCTCCGGCGAGACTTTCTTCACGGTCTGGCCCAGGGTCCAGATATGGCCTTCCAGATCGCGCGCCCGGTAGGTGCGGTCGCCGTAGAACTGGGTCTCGGGCTCCATGATGATCTCCGCGCCGGCCTTACGCGCCCGTTCGCAATGGGCATCGATATCGTCGGTCATATGGACGTGAACCGTCTGCGTGTTCATGCCGCCCACCGAGGCGGGGCTCTTGAGATTGTCGAACCATTCGCTGCCGATCATGACCAGGCTGTCGCCGTAACGCATCTCGGCGTGGGCGATGTTGCCGTCCTTGTCGGTAAGCACCATGCACGGCTCGAAGCCAAAGGCCTTTTCGAGCCAGTCCAGTGCGGCTTTCGCATCGAGGTAAAACAGAGCGGCGGTAAGGCTGTTGCGTTTGAATTCGGACATGGGGATTCTCCATACGGGGTGGGCCTGGAATTTTGTTGCACAATGGAGAAATATTTAACCAATAATAAAACTATTTGGCAAGCGTAAAACCGGGGTCGGAGCGGGCATTCCGGCCCCTTTTTGGATGTATCAGTGGTTGGTGGGGAAGGAGTACTGCGCCTTCTCTTCGGCGTTGTCCGGCCAGCGCTGGGTAACGGTCTTGCGGCGCGTGTAGAAACGAACCGAGTCCGGGCCGTAGGCGGCCAGGTCCCCGAACAGGGAGCGCTTCCAGCCGCCGAAGCTGTGATAGGCGACCGGCACCGGCAGCGGCACGTTCACGCCGACCATCCCCACCTTGATGTTGTCGGTGAACCAGCGCGCCATTCCCCCGTCGCGGGTGAAGATGCAGGTGCCGTTGCCGAACTCGTGATCATCGATCAACTGCATGGCTTCCTGCATGGATTCCGCGCGCACCACGCACAGCACCGGCCCGAAAATCTCTTCCTTGTAAATGCGCATACCTGGCTTCACATGGTCGAACAGGCAGCCGCCCAGGAAGTAGCCCTGCTCGCGTCCCTCCGCCTTGAAGCCGCGGCCGTCCACCACCAGTTCCGCGCCTTCTTCTACGCCTAAATCCACGTAGCTTTTCACTTTCTCCAGATGCGGTTCTGTGATGAGCGGCCCCATCTCGCAACCGGACGTAGTGCCGTCGCCGATCTTGAGCGTCTTGAGGCGCTCGGTAAGCTTGTTGACCACCTTGTCAGCGGTTTCATCGCCCACGCACACGGCAACGGAGATGGCCATGCAGCGCTCACCGCAGGAGCCGTAGGCCGCGCCCATAAGCGCATTGACCGCATTGTCGATGTCCGCGTCCGGCATCACCAGCGCATGGTTCTTGGCGCCGCCCAGGGCCTGTACGCGCTTGCCGTTGGCGGTGCCCGTGGCGTAGACGTATTGAGCAATGGGCGTGGAGCCCACGAAGCTCACCGCCTGAACGCGCGGATCGCTCAACAGGGTATCCACTGCTTCCTTGTCGCCGTTAACCACGTTGAACACGCCATCCGGCAGGCCCGCCTGGCTGAACAACTCGGCAATAGCCAGCGCACAACTGGGATCCTTTTCCGACGGCTTCAGCACGAAGGTATTGCCGCAGGCGATGGCCATGGGAAACATCCACATGGGCACCATGGCCGGGAAATTGAACGGCGTGATACCGGCGGTGACGCCCACCGGCTGAAATTCCGACCAGGAATCGATGGCGGGGCCGACGTTCTTGGAATGCTCGCCTTTCAGCAGTTCCGGAATGCCGCAAGCGTACTCCACCACTTCCACCCCACGGATAAACTCACCGCGGGCATCATCCAGCACCTTGCCGTGTTCCTCGGTAATGAGCGCGACGACGCGATCCGCATTCTGCTCCAGCAGCTGCTTGAACCGGAACATGACGCGGGCCCGCTTGATGGGCGGCGTGTTGCGCCACGCCGGGAACGCGGCCTCCGCCGCCGCAATGGCTCCTTCCACCGTGGATTTCGAGGCCATGGCCACCTGCCGCACGACCTTGCCGGTTGCCGGGTTGTGCACGTCCAGCAGCCGATTGGAGTCGGCAATGGCCTTGCCGTTGATCCAGTGGCCCAGAGACTGGGCAACGGGCTGTAACTTCTTTGCGGATTGCTGTGTCATGGTCTTCTATCTCTGAGTTTGTAAACTGCCGCCCATACGCCCGTCAGCCGGGTCTGCGCAGCAGCATGAGCGAGCGCGGAGCCAGGGATGTCCCGCGAAGCAAAAGCGGAGCAGACCCGGCTGACGCGCGCATATGCTTTAACCTGATCAATCGATTGTCTTTAAAACCCTTTTGACCGTATTGAAAGTTTGCTCCAGGTGTTCGCGCTTGAAGGTCATAAACGGCGCGAACTGCAGCACGTCGGCGCCATTGCGGATCATCAGACCCTCATCAAAGCACTTCATATGAGTTTCGAAACCGCGCGCACCGGGCGCATCCTTTCTCGGCTCAAGCTCCACAGAACCCATCAGGCCGAAGTTGCGCACGTCGATGACGTGCGGCGCGTCTTTCATGGAATGAATGATCTCCTCGAACACCGGTTCCAGTTCACGCGCCTGCTGGAACATGCCCTCTTCCTTGTACAGGTCCAGGGTCGCCAGTCCGGCCGCGGCCGCAACGGGATGACCCGAGTAGGTGTAGCCGTGGAAAAACTCGATAGCGAATTCGGGACCGTTCATGAACGCGTCGTGAATTTCCTTCTTCACCAGTACGGCGCCCATGGGGATCACGCCGTTGGTGAGACCCTTGGCGGTGGTGATGATATCCGGCATAACGTTGAAGCGTTCAGCACCGAACGCCGCACCCACCCTGCCGAAGGCGGTGATCACTTCGTCGAAAATAAGCAGGATGCCGTGGCGCGTGCAGATCTCGCGCAGCTTTTCCAGGTAGCCCATGGGCGGGACCAGCACGCCGGTGGATCCGGCGACGGGCTCGACGATAACGGCGGCGATGTTGGATGCATCATGCATGGCCACCAAATGCTCCAGGTCGTCCGCCAGTTGCGCACCCCACTTGGGCTGCCCGTGACTGAAGGCGTTGTGTTCCAGGTTGTGCGTGTGGGCCAGGTGACTCACCGCCGGCAGCAGCGAACCGCCGAACATTTTGCGGTTGGCGGGGATCCCCCCCACCGACATGCCGCCGAAGTTAACGCCGTGGTAGGCGCGCTCGCGCCCGATGAGCCGTGTGCGCGTGCCCTGACCGATGACTCTCTGATAACCGAGGGCGATCTTGAGCGCGGTGTCGGCCGCTTCCGAGCCGGAATTCACGAAAAAACAGTGGTCGAAGCCTTCCGGCGCGATATCGACAACCCGTTCCGCCAATTCAAAAGCGCCGGGATGACTCACGTTGAACGCGGCCGAGTAATCCAGCTTTGCCACCTGCTTCTGAACGGCCTCGACGATTTTCGGATGGCAGTGCCCGGCGCCGGAAGTCCACAGTCCTGAAAAACTGTCCAGGACCGTGCGACCGTCCATGGTGGTGTAATGGAATCCACTGGCGGATTCGATCAGTCTCGGATGTTGCTTGAAAGAGCGGTTGGCGGTGAACGGCAGCCAGTACGGCCGCAGGTTCAGTGACGACTCCATCGCCACGGGGGCGCCTTCGAGGGGGTGACTGCCCATGAGATTTTCCTTCTGAATTGGATGGTCCGGCTGATTTCCGCCGGCCGGAATCCCGCTTCCGGCGGATTTGCAGCCACAGACTAGGGGATTCAATTAAGTTTAACAATATTTAAATGGCAAATTTTAGTCCATTGATTTTTATACATGTTCTTGATTAAAATTAAGTATAATTTAACAGTTAAATCAGTACTGTTCGCTCCCTATGGAAGATGTCGGTCTGCGCTTGAAGAAAGTCCGGGAAATGCAGGGGCTTTCCCAGCGGCAATTGGCTCGCAAGTCGGGCGTCAGCAATGCCATGATCTGCCTCATCGAAAAGGGGCGCAGCAAGCCTTCACTGGGTCTGCTGAAGACGATTCTCGACGCCATTCCCGTTTCCATTTCCGGTTTCTTCAGTATGGAGTTGAAGCAACCGGGCCGCGCCTTCTACCGCCGGGAGGAACTCACGGAGATCGGCGGCGGACTGATTTCCTTTTTGCAGGTGGGCAGCAATCCGGAGGCCATGAAACTGCAGATGTTGCTGGAATGCTATCAGCCGGGTGCCGACACCGGCCGCGCCATGCTGCATCATGAAGCGGAGGAAGGCGGGATCATTGTGAGCGGCAACCTCGAGGTCACGGTCGGCGACCAGGTCCAGATACTTGGGCCCGGCGACGCCTACCTGTTCAACAGCCGCATCCCGCACCGATTCCGCAATACCGGCAAGGAGCCGTGCACCTTGATCAGCGCCTGCACCCCGCCCAGCTTTTGATCTCTGGATTCTCGCGAAGACGCCAAGCTCGCCAAGAAATCAATGCTACTGTTTTCCGAGACAGCCAACCCCGGGGTAACCCCCTGGTTCAAAAATGGATCTCTTGGCGCTCTTCGCGTCTTGGCGAGAGGCACTTGAGTGCTTTTCTGTCCCCCGCACTTTCTGCTAATGAGAAACTCCGTCTGTGGACTCTGACCTCTGTTACCTCGATGCAGTAGAACTTGCCGCAATGGTGCGCGAGCGGAAAATTTCCTGCGTGGAACTGTTGCAAACGCACCTGGGTCGCATCGAGGCGCTTAATCCGAAGCTCAACGCCATCTGCACGCTGGTGCCTGAGCAGGCCATGGAGACGGCGCGGCAACTGGATGACGAACTGTCGAAGGGGAACCTGCGCGGCCCGCTGCACGGCCTGCCCATCGCCATCAAGGACCTGGTACTGACCAAGGGCATTCGCACCACCTTCGGTTCCCCCATTTACAAGGACTTCGTGCCCGACGAGGATGAACTCTTCGTGCAGCGGTTGAAGGCAGCCGGCGCGGTGGTCGTAGGCAAAACCAACACGCCGGAATTCGGCGCCGGATCGCAGACCTTTAACCAGGTTTTCGGTATCACGCGTAACCCCTACAACGCGGCGCTCACCTGCGGCGGCAGCAGCGGCGGTGCCGCCGTGGCGCTGGCTTCCGGCATGCTGCCTATCGCCGACGGCAGCGATCTGGCCGGCTCCCTGCGCAACCCGGCGTCATGGTGCAACGTGATCGGTTTCCGCCCGTCAGCGGGACGCGTTCCCGAATGGCCGACGCCGTTGTCACGCGAAACCTTGGCGGTCACCGGCCCCATGGGCCGCACCGTGCGGGATACCGCCCTGCTGCTCTCATGCATGGCCGGACCCGATGCGCGGGTACCCATAGCTTTGCCGGACCCGGGATCGGACTTCCTCAAACCGCTGGAAAGAAATTTTCGGGGAGCGCGCATTGCCTGGACGCCGGATCTGGGCTGCTATCCGGTCGAACCGGCCGTGGTACAGGTGTGCGAAGCATCACTGGAAGGGCTTCGACAGTTGGGATGTACGGTGGAAAACGACCATCCCGATCTGAGCGGCGCCGACGAAATCTTTCAGATCATGCGCGCCTGGCTGTTCGTGACCTATAGCCGGGAAGATTTTCTGCAGCATCGCGATCAGTTCAAGCAAACCCTCATTTGGAATAACGACAAGGGACTGGCACTCACCGGCGCCGATATCGCAAGGGCGGAGATCCTGCGCACCGGTGTCTATGCACGCACGGTGGCCTTCTTTGAAAAGTATGACTTCCTGGTGTTGCCGGCGGTGCAGGTAGCGCCGTTTCCCGTGGAAATTGAATATCCAACGGAAATCAACGGCGTGCCCCTGAACACCTACATCGACTGGATGGCCATCTGTTACGCCATCTCCATCACCGGCATGCCCGCGATCTCCGTGCCGGCCGGATTCACGCCCGCCGGCCTGCCCATCGGCCTGCAGATCGTGGGACCGCCGAGAGGCGATTTTGAGTTACTGCAAATGGCCCATGCCTTCGAGCAGGCCACGGGCCACGGGAAAACCAGGCCGCCCCTCTGAGATCTCCGGGCGTCGGGCCGAGCGCCCGAGCTTTGCAAAGTGTCAACAGAATCAAGTAAAATTGCCCTCAATATGCATACATGTCCACATATTTCTGGCATTTTGTCGACACTATGAGTGTCCAACCCGCTACCAAGCCGGTTTCTCCGTCTTTTGAATCCGCCGTTCCCACCATCGCGGATCGGCTGAGCGATACCCTTCTGGCCGCCATCGTCCAGGGCGAATTGCCGGCCGGGAGCAAGATCAACGAACCGGTGCTGGCGCGCTCCTACAAGGTCAGCCGCGGCCCATTGCGGGAGGCCATTCGCCGGCTGGAAGGAATGCACCTGGTAACCCGCGTTCCCCATCTTGGCGCACGCGTGGTCACCCTGGACCCGGAACGGCTGGGGGAGATTTACTGTCTTCGCGAAGCGCTTGAAGGCATGGCCGCGCGTCTCGCCGCGCATCACATGTCCGATAGGGAAATCGCCGATATCGATATGCTGCTGGACAAACACGAACGGGATATCGAACGCGCCGAAGGCCGCGAATATTTCCAGCGCGAGGGGGATTTCGACTTCCACTATCGCATCATCCAGGGCAGCGGCAACCGCCTGCTCATGGACATGCTGTGCGGTGAGCTATATCACCTGATCCGCATGTTCCGTTACCGCTCAAGTCAGATGGTGTCGCGCCCGCAGCGTGCACTTACCGAACATCGCAACATTCTCGCGGCCATCCGCGATCGCGACGGCGAGCTTTCTGAAATGCTCATGCGTCGCCATATCAGCAACGCCCGGCGCAACATGGAACAGCATTTCTCGCAAACAGAGAACCGGGCATGACCGGTTCCGCCGGTACGCGGCTGCGCAACGCGGTGGAACGCCATCGCCCGCTGCAGGTGGTGGGCGCCATCAACGCCCTGGCCGCACGCATGGCGGAACGCGCCGGCCACAGGGCCATCTATCTTTCCGGCGGCGGGCTCGCGGCCAATTCCCTGGGGCTGCCGGACCTCGGCATCAGCGAACTGGAAGACTTGCTGGTGGATATACGCCGCATTACCAACGTGTGCGATTTGCCGCTGCTGGTGGACGCGGATACCGGATTCGGCGGCGCCTTCAACATCGCGCGCACGGTAAGCAGCCTCATCAAGGCGGGTGCCGCGGGCATGCACATCGAGGACCAGGTGGCGGCCAAGCGCTGCGGCCATCGCCCCAACAAGGCAATCGTGCCGAAACAGGAGATGGTGGATCGGATCAAGGCAGCGGTCGACGCACGCACCGATGAAGGCTTCGTCATCATGGCGCGCACCGATGCGGTCGCCGTGGAAGGCATGGAGGCCGCCGTGGATCGCGCGCACGCCTGCGTGGAAGCCGGCGCCGACATGATTTTCCCGGAGGCGCTGACCGAACTGGAACAGTACCGGGAATTCCGCTCCGCGGTCGGCGTGCCCATACTGGCCAACATCACCGAATTCGGTAAGACGCCGTTGTTTTCCACGCCGGAACTGGGCGAGGCCGGCGTCGATATCGTGCTGTACTGCTGCGGCGCGTACCGCGCCATGAACAAGGGCGCCATGACCTTCTACAAAACCGTGATCCGCGAAGGCCACCAGCGCAATGTCATCGATATAATGCAGACCCGCGAGGAGATGTACGACATTCTCGGCTACCACCAATACGAGAAAAAACTGGACGAACTGTTTTCAGGGGAGGAGGCGAAATGACCACGCGCACCACCAGACCCAAACCCAAGAAGTCCGTTGCCCTGTCCGGGGTTGCGGCAGGCAATACCGCCCTTTGTACAGTCGGCCGCACCGGCAATGACCTGCATTACCGCGGCTACGACATTCTCGACATCGCCGAGGCCTGCGAATTCGAGGAAATCGCATATCTGCTTATTCACGGCCGCCTGCCGGATCGTTCGGAACTGGCTAACTACAAACACAAGTTGCAGTCCCTGCGCGGGCTGCCGGTGGCGGTGCAGGACGCGCTGGAATTGATGCCCGCGGCGTCCCACCCCATGGACGTATTGCGCACGGGCTGTGCCATGCTGGGCACGGTGCTGCCGGAACCCGCGGATCACAATCCGGCGGGCGCCCGCGATATCGCCGACCGGCTGGTGGCGTCGTTCGGCTCCATGCTGTTGTACTGGTATCACTTCACCCACAACGGCCGCCGTATCGAGGTGGAAACCGAAGACGATTCCGTGGGCGGACATTTTCTTCACCTGCTGCACGGCCGGGTGCCCAAAGGACCCTGGGTCCGGGCCATGCACACCTCCCTGATCCTGTATGCCGAGCATGAATTCAACGCCTCCACCTTCACCGCGCGCGTGGTGGCCGGTACCGGCTCGGACATGTACTCGGCGATCACGGGCGCCATAGGCGCCCTGCGCGGCCCCAAACACGGCGGGGCCAATGAGGTGGCGCTGGAGATCCAGCAGCGTTACCGGACGGCCGCGGAGGCGGAAGCCGATATTCTCGAGCGTATCGGCCGCAAGGAGATCATCGTCGGCTTCGGCCATCCCGTATATACCGTTTCCGATCCGCGCAACCGCATTATCAAAAAGGTTGCCCAGCGCCTGGCCCGGCAGCACGGCGACATGACACTTTACCGGGCCGCGGAACGCATAGAGAAAGTCATGTGGCGCGAGAAAAAAATGTTTCCCAACCTGGACTGGTTCTCGGCGTCCGCCTATCACGCCATGGATATTCCCACGCCCATGTTCACGCCGATATTCGTCATATCCCGGGTCACGGGCTGGGCCGCGCACGTCATGGAGCAGCGCGAAGATGGCAAGATCATCCGCCCCAGTGCCAACTACGTGGGGCCGGAGAACCGGAAGTTTGTTTCAATAGACAAGAGATAAGGAGCGGGACCCGGGATTCGTTCCTTGGGACTCGAAACTGCGAGTCCCGAACCGCGAGTCCCGAGCCCCGAATAAAAATAATGCATATAGGAACCCGGGACACCAAGCGGCCACAGCCGGATCAGCTGCTCCAGCAGATCGCCGACTACGTCACCAACTTCAAAGCCGATGACGACGAGGCGCGGCGCACGGCGCGCTATTGCCTCATGGACACGCTGGGCTGCGGCATGCTGGCGCTCAACTATCCCGCCTGCACCAAACTGCTGGGCCCGGTGATACCCGGCGCGGAGATGAGTAATGGCGTTCGCGTGCCGGGCACGGCGTACCAACTGGACCCCGTCGCCGCCGCCTTCAATATCGGCGCCATGATCCGCTGGCTGGATTTCAACGACACCTGGCTGGCCGCTGAATGGGGACACCCGTCGGACAACCTGGGCGGGATCCTGGCCGTGGCGGACTATCTTTGCCGGCGCGGCGCAAACACACAAGCCCTGAAAATCGCCGACGTGCTCACCGGCATGATCCAGGCCCACGAGATCCAGGGCGTGCTGGCACTGGACAACAGCTTCAACCGGGTCGGTTTGGATCACGTGCTGCTGGTGAGGGTCGCCAGCACAGCGGTAGTTACGCGCATGCTGGGCGGCTCGCGCGAACAGATCATCAACGCGGTATCCAACGCCTGGATCGACGGCGGCGCGCTTCGCACCTACCGCCATGCGCCCAACACCGGCTCGCGCAAAAGCTGGGCGGCGGGAGACGCCACCAGCCGCGCGGTGCGCCTGGGTCTCATGGCTCTACAGGGTGAAATGGGTTATCCCTCGGCGCTGACCGCGAAGACCTGGGGATTCCAGGACGTATTGTTCCAGGGCAAGCCCGTCACGCTGCAACAGCCGCTGGGCTCCTACGTTATGGAAAACGTGCTGTTTAAGATCTCGTTTCCGGCGGAGTTCCACGCCCAGACCGCGGTGGAAGCGGCTATTACCCTGCACCCCAAAGTGAAGGACCGGCTGGACGACATCGAGCGCGTCGTCATCGAAACCCAGGAGGCCGGGGCGCGCATTATCGACAAAAGCGGTCCGCTGGCCAATCCGGCCGATCGCGACCATTGCATACAATACATGACCGCGGTGCCGCTAATATTCGGTCGCCTGACGGCGGATGATTACGAGGACACAGTAGCCGCCGATAGTCGCATCGATCAATTGCGGAACAAAATGACCGTCCAGGAAAACAAGCAATTCAGCGTGGACTACCTGGATCCGGAAAAACGGGCAATCGGTAACGCCGTTGAAGTGTTCTTCAAGGATGGAACCAGCAGCGGCCGTGTTGCAGTGGACTATCCCATCGGCCACCGCCGCCGGCGAAAGGACGGTATCCCGCTGCTGGTCGAGAAGTTCAGACGCAACCTGGAGACCCGGTTTCCGGCGGAGAAAGTTGAAGACATGGTTGCCGCCTGTGAAGACCAGGCGGTAATCGAGAACATGCCGGTGGACCGGTTCATGACACAGTGGGTAGCGTAGAACTTTAGTTCATCTTATTCACACGCTCAGGGGAAAGGAGGCGTGGTGGCCAGCAGGGTGAAGCCCGCAGGGGAAAAGCGCATCTATCACTTCGCGCCCGGCGCGGCGGAGGGCAGCCGCGAAATGCGCGACTTGCTGGGCGGCAAGGGCGCCAACCTGGCGGAGATGATCGGCATTGGCCTGCCCGTGCCGCCCGGTTTCACCATCACTACCCGCACCTGCGCTGAATATCACGATCACGGTGACCGCTTGCCCCCCGGACTGATGAAGGAGGTGCGCGCCGCTGTCCGGCGACTCGAGGCGGACACGGAAAGACTTTTCGGCGCCGTGGAAAATCCTCTGCTGGTATCGGTGCGTAGCGGTGCCGCCATCAGCATGCCCGGCATGATGGACACTGTCCTCAACCTGGGGCTTAACGACCACTCTCTGCAGGGTCTTGCCCGGCTCACCGCCAATGAGCGGTTCGCGCTGGATGCCTACCGGCGCTTGATCCACATGTATGGCAATGTGGTCGAAGGCATTGAGCACAACCATTTCGAAAGGGCATTCGACCGCGTCAAGAAACGCTTCGGTGCAAAGCAGGACACCGAATTGCAAATTGAAGGATTGAAGGCGCTCATCAATGCCTACAAGCGCGTCTTCCAAAATCGCGCCGGACGGTCGTTCCCCCAGGATCCTTTCGAGCAGCTGCGGCATGCCATCGAGGCGGTGTTCAAAAGCTGGAACACCCCGCGCGCCGTCACCTACCGCCGCATCAACGAGATCCGCGGCCTCATGGGCACCGCAGTTAACGTACAGGCCATGGTATTCGGCAACATGGGAAAGGATTCCGGGACCGGCGTCGCGTTCACCCGTGATCCCTCTACCGGAGAAAACAGGCTGTACGGGGAATTTCTTATCAACGCACAAGGGGAGGACGTCGTTGCGGGCATACGTACTCCCCTGCCGGTTGCCCGGATGAAGACCTGGCGCCCGGAGATTTATGAGCAGCTCCGGAGAATCAAGGCGACCCTGGAAAATCATTACAAGGATATGCAGGACATCGAGTTCACCATAGAACGTGGCCGCTTATTCATGCTCCAGACGCGCACCGGCAAACGCACCGGCGTCGCCGCGGTGAAGATCGCGGTGGACATGGTGCACGAACGGCGTATACCCCGGAAGACCGCGCTGCTTCGGGTACCGCCCGGCGACCTCGACCAGGTACTGCTGCCCTCGTTCGACCACAAGGAACCTCGTGTGGTACTCACCCGCGGCTTGCCGGCCTCCCCCGGCGCCGCCTCTGGTAAACCCGCGTTCACCGCCGCCCAAGCCGTCATGCGCGCGGAGGCGGGGGAAGACGTGATACTGGTACGCCGGGAAACCAGTCCGGAAGATATCGACGGCATGCACGCGGCAGTGGGCATCCTCACCTCAACCGGTGGTTCCACCAGTCACGCCGCCGTGGTGGCGCGCGGGTGGGGCAAGTGCTGCATTACCGGCGCCGGTGAAATGGTCATAGATGAACGGGCCGGCACGCTGACGGTGGGTGACCGGGTCCTGAGCGAAGCGGACATTATCAGTATCGACGGCAGCAGCGGCGAGGTGATGTTCGGCGAAGTGCCCAGGCGGCCGCCGCGCCTCACTCCTGAATTCAAACTTCTGATGGAGTGGGCCGACCGCACCCGCAAGCTGGTGATCCGCACCAACGCCGACACGCCCGCTGACGCACGCCTGGCGCGCCGCTTTGGCGCCGAGGGCATCGGCCTATGCCGAACAGAGCACATGTTTTTCGGAGAAAAGCGCATCAATGCCATGCGCGAAATGATCCTGGCGGACAGCGAAACCATGCGCCGCACGGCCCTCAAGAAACTGCTTCCCTTGCAGCGTCGGGACTTCGAAAGAATATTCGCCGCCATGCGCGGCCTGCCCGTAACCATCCGCCTGCTGGATCCGCCCCTGCACGAGTTTCTGCCCGAGGATGACAAGACTCGCGATGCGGTGGCACTGGCTATGGGCGTCTCCGTCGCGCGCATTCGGCGCCGCGTGGAACAGTTGCACGAGGTCAACCCCATGCTCGGACACCGCGGCTGCCGCCTGACGGTCACGTTTCCGGAAATTCTCGAAATGCAGGTCACGGCGATTACCGAGGCCGCCATTAACTGCCGGCGCAGGAAGATCGACGTACGCCCGGAGATTATGATCCCCCTGGTAGGTATCGACCATGAACTGCGCCTGCTGCGCGAACTCGCCGAAGCGACCATCAAAAAGACAAAGGATCGTAAGCGCTATCGCGGCAATCTCACGTTCCCTATCGGCACCATGATCGAGATCCCGCGCGCGGCATTGACCGCCGGCAGAATCGCCGCGTTCGCGGACTTTTTCAGCTTCGGCACCAATGACCTCACCCAGATGACCCTGGGTTACAGCCGCGACGACATCGCCAGCTTCATGCCGGATTACCTCCAAAAGAACATCCTGGAGCGCAATCCGTTCCAGTCACTGGACACAACGGGTGTTGGCCAGCTTGTGGAGATGGCCGTGGCCAGGGGCAGGGTCGCCAAACCGAAACTGAAGTGCGGCGTCTGCGGCGAACACGGCGGTGACCCGGACTCCATCACATTTTTCCAGTCGGCGCACCTGGATTACGTTTCCTGCTCACCATACCGGGTGCCGGTGGCGCGCCTGGCCGCTGCCCAGGCGGTACTCCTCAACCAGCTTGAGCTGTTTCCATGAGGAAATCGTCCTGGAACTGCCCCGGCCGCCTTCGTCTTCATTCTGGCGAATGCCAGAATCCAGTAGATTGAGTGTCCGCACCGCGAACCCATTGCGCAGACCGGGTCCCGAATGCTGCGCATCCAGGATGACGTTTCATCGTCATTCTGGCGAATGCCAGAATCCAGTAGATTAACGAGTGCGCAAAGCGCACACATAAAACTGGCTCGATCCTGGTCGCTGCGCTCCCAGGATGACGAAGGAGCTATTCCTCCCTGCTCAAATACGCCAGGCCATGAGCGTGCTGTTCCCAGTTCTGCCCGTCGAAAGGTTCTATCTTCATGGAACGCGGCCGCGTCTCCAGGCAATGTATGTTGACGCTGTAGCCGTCGGGATTCGAGCGCGGCACGTAAAACGACTTTATGCCGCAGGTGCGGCAGAACAGGTGCTTCGCCACCCCGGTGTTGAAGCTGTACTCCGCGAGATTTTCCTCGCCGCTCACCAGCCTGAATCGCGATTGGGGCACAATGAGATGCAGGAAACCGGACTTTGCGCAGATGGAGCAATTGCAGTCACTGACCGTCAAATCCTCAGGCGCTTCCACTTCAAACCGCACCGCGCCGCAGTGACATCCGCCCAGGTAAATCATTCGTCCTGTTCCGGATTTACCAATCTCTTATCCGGTACTCAGGCTCACTGCTCCGCGGACCCACAGGCGGCATTACCCTTGTCGAAAACAATCCGCCAGGTACCGGGCGCCTCGAGACGCCAGATGGACGTGAAGGTACCGATCAACTTCCCGTGCCGGTCTCGCACCGGGCCGGTGCTCAGGGCCAGCGTCCCCGAATCCAGGACCTGGACTTGACCCGGCTCCCAGGAAAACGGCGCCTTTGGCTTTTCGTAATAGCGTTTCCACGCAGCCCCGATGGCCGCCTTGCCGCGCAGCGGCGTCGGCCCTGAAAGGAACACTGCCTCTTTTGACAGGAATGACAAAAAAGCGCGGTGGTCGCGCTCAGCCATGGTTCGAGCGAATGCGCGCTCCGTATCAATGACTTGCTGCCTGGCGGTCGCACGGTCCGGCTGCCGGGGAACCCGGGCACAGGCCGTGAGCAGCCCGAGACAGACAACCAATGCCCAAAGTCTAAAGGTCATGACCGTTTCTGTGGCAGTTCGTCGAACTTGGGCAGCTCATCCACGGGCACGTGCCAGCAGGCGTGGGAAGCCCAGAAGATATTCCGGGTGGGACGAACGTTTGGATCCTCGTCCAACGTGCCGGCGGGCACCACCACGATGGCGCCGGTCTGGGTCAGCCAGGGCAAACGCGACCCGCAGGCCGAGCAGAACGACGAAGCATAGTGCTGGGCATCCGCATGTTCGTAGCGCTTCACCAGGTTTCCGGGGTCGTGCCAGCGGAAATGATCCGGTTTGACGAAAATGTTGCTGGCATGGTCGCTGCCGGTCATCTTCTGACACCGGGAACAATGGCAATACTGGAAAGTGCCGAACGGGGGCGTGATCTCATAGCTGACCTTGCCGCACAGACAGCTACCGTGAATTGTGTCATCAGCCATTTCCCTTCTCCTCTACAAGGAACCTGAATTCAGTGCCGCCTCGCGCCGGGCAAGGCTCTCCGCCGGCCAGTGAACTTTGCGATCGTAGTACTCGGCAACCACGGGCACGTCTCCCGACAATACCACCCAAGGCTGCCTGGAAGACGTATAGATGTGAATATCGGGTTTGAGACTGTCGGGCTCGTCCAGCGTGCCCACGCGCACAAATCGTACCGCGTCACCCGAACCGGCGTAATTGCTCCACAGCGCCACGCGGCAAATGGGACAACGCGCGATCTTCTGCCCCTTGCCGCTGTTGGACGGCGTGTTGATAACTTCCACTTTGCCGCTCAGAAGCTCCACCCGGTCCGCCTCGATAAGTGCGTTGAGGGCATAGGAGGTGCCGGTCTCGCGCTGGCACCAGCGGCAGTGGCAGCAGTGCACGAACATGGGCGCGGAGGTCATCCGGTAACGCACCTGCCCGCAGGTGCAGCCTCCTTCGTATGAATCCTGATTCTGTTCGTTCATTCAGAGCGTTTCCGGGCAGTGATTCTTACGCAGAGTATAACCCAGTGCTTCATGACACAACGGTGTTGCTTGACAGGCCGAGGTACAATAATTCCATGAGGAAGCCGCCATGACTGAACGTAACATAGACAGGATCATTCCTTCCGTCGCCGCCACCGAAGGCGCCGGCGTGCGCATCCGGCGCAGCCTGGGAGCCCGGCAGGACCTGCGCCTCGACCCGTTCCTGCTGCTGGACGAATTCTATTCCGACGATCCGGCGGACTACCTGGCGGGCTTTCCGTCCCATCCGCATCGCGGTTTCGAGACGGTGACCTACATGCTGGACGGGCACATGCGCCACGAGGATCATCTGGGCAACCGCGGTGACCTGGGACCCGGCGACGTGCAGTGGATGACCGCGGCCCGGGGCATCATCCATTCGGAAATGCCGCAACAGACCGAAGGACGTATGCGTGGATTCCAGCTCTGGCTCAACCTGCCGGCGGCGGAAAAAATGAAACCGGCATCCTACCGGGACATTTCATCCAGCGAGATCCCGACGGCAAACATCGCCGGCGGCGGCAGTGTCCGGATCATCGCCGGCGTCCTGGGCCAGGAAGAGAAGGAAATTGCCGGCCCGATACGGGGGCTCAGCACGGAACCGTTCTACTTCGACGTCTCGCTGCCGCAGGGCGGCACGTTCGCGGCGCCGATACCCGATACGCATAGTGTGTTTGCGTACCTGTACGAGGGCAGCGCCTTGGTGGAAGGCAGCACGATCCCGTCGCGATCCGCTGCCGTGTTCGCGCCCGGGGAACTGGTGCGGATAACCGCGGGAGAAGACGGTGCGCGATTTCTGCTGGTGGCCGGCAAACCCCTGGGCGAGCCGGTGGTCCAGTACGGGCCATTCGTCATGAATACACGGGAACAGATCGAGCAGGCGATGGCGGACTACCACAACGGCAGGCTGACCGCCTGAGTTATTCGGCCTGCCGGTCAGTTGCCCGGCGGAACGCCTTCGAAAAACTCCACGATGCCCGTATCCAGGGAATAATCCGCGCCCACCACCATCAATCCCTGGTTCCGTATCAACTGTTCCAGGACTTCCGATCCGTGACGGAGGTGGTTGACGGAAGCGCGTACGTTGGCGCGGACCGCGCGGTGCATCAGGGATTCCGTGTCCCGCTTGGCGTCGGTCTCCAGCAGCTCTTCCACGGCCGGCCGGATACGATTAACAATGGACCGGAGATTAGGCGATTGGCTGGGCGTCGGCCGCTGCAACTCCGCCAGCGTCGCCTGCACCGCACCGCAGCGGGAATGACCCAGTACCACCACCAACCGGGTGTCGAACTGTTCCGCGGCAAACTCGACACTGCCCACCAGCGACGGTGCGATTATGTTGCCTGCCACGCGAATAACGAACAGGTCTCCCAGCCCCTGGTCAAAGATGATCTCCACGGGAACCCGTGAATCCGAGCAACCCAGGATCACCGCGAACGGCGCCTGACCGTCGGCCAGCTCGTTTCGCCGCGTACTGGTAACCAGCGCATCCAAGTTGCTCGCCCCGGAAACAAAGCGCCGATTTCCTTCACGCAACCTCTGTAATGCCGATTCTGCCGGGATCAACGTTCAGCCTCCGTTTCGGTATTGAGTATTTTTTCCATCAGAACACATTCAAGGTCAAATCCGCCCGAGTGCCGGTAGGTGCCCGGGCCAAGCACCCGAAAGCCCATGGCGCGGTAGAAACCCACGGCATTCAAGGTTGAAGACAGGGTCACTTTCCCGAGCCCCAGTCTGCGCGCCGATGATTCCAGTTCGCACAGCAGCTTCGATCCGATGCCGCGCCTGAGAAAATCCGGTCGCACGAAAACTGCGGCAATCTCCCCCTTTTCCAGATCGAGCATGCCGAATCCGGCGACTGTTCCCCCGGCTTCAACAACCAGGTATTTCCGGCATTCCGTCGCCACACCGAATTCATCGGGCATCTTCGCGCTATACCAGCGCTCCAGATCTGTTTCATCGTAGTGGGATCTGCATGTTTCCCGGATCGCGCGCGTGCGGATCCGCCAAAGGGCATCCCTCTCGTGTTGCGTTGACGGTCGAACGGAAACGGTATCGCCGGCAGCCATGACTGGCTTGAACCATCCACTCAAACCGAGCTGACGGGATCGGCAACTTTTACGGTGCCGCCGGAGATAATCATGGCGCGAAGGCCGGCGCGATGCACCATCTCCTGCAGAACTTCTTTCGTCACCAGCTTCGCGATATGCGCGCACGGTTCGCACAGGCGGATCCCCTCGAGCATCACCTCCCCTATTTGCAACCTGCGCCCGACCATCTCGTTCAAATCGATCCCTTCCATGACAATGTTGCGTCTCAACGCACCATGACCGATGTCCAGCCCCGTGGTCTGGTTGAACCAGGTGATCTGTTCGGATTCAATCAGCGTCACCTCCCAGTCGCGGCTGTCCTTGAGTTGCTCGGAGAACGTTCCCTTGTCCAGATAATAGCGATCGCCGACGATGCCCCGGCCCGCCTGCAACCGCGCTTCGTTCATGGATTGCATGGGCGCCTCAGCTTCGGGAGAAATATAGATGCCCGTGACTTTTGCCTGCATGGCTTCGCACCTGAAAATATTATGATTTGGCAGATCATTGTTGTCGCCGACCCGTAGCGCCACGCCCGGGTGCCGCGCCCTTTTCCCACTCGGCAACAGGGCCCGGGACGATGCGAAACAGGGGATGTGCGCGCGGCATCTGCAGCTGCGCCAGACGGGCGTACCGTTCCGGGTCACGCACCTTCAGCTTCTCCAGCAGGTGCTTCCACTCAAAGGCAAGTTGCCCGCGGGTGACCGTAAGCGTGCCGGATATCTTTGCCCGGCTGATTCGCGCCGCGGCAAATTGATAACCGCGGGCGACGGCCTCATTGTGCACCATCCGCAGATACCCGGCAATGCAGCCAAGCGGGTATTGCTGCTCGCGGAACCTCTGCAATTGGGGGTGATGCAGATAGCCCTTTGTACGGCCCCTTAATACAGCCTGGGCCAGCAGCGCTTCACGCCACAGCGCGACAAGGCCGGCCGCGTCCAGGTACTTGGGGTGCAAACTCCAGATACGCACGTTTGCAATAATACGTCCGGAATCACACTGCGAAATTCAGCGCTCTCACCGCGCCGTAATTGTTACTTTGATTTCCAATGCCCTGGGCCGCTTTCTACGTCTCGCCGAAGCGGTGCTCACTGAACCCTTCGGCAGCCCCGGCCAGGAAGTCCACTATCTCCCGGCTCGGCTTTTCAGGAGGCTGCAGGAGGCCCTGCTCGTGAAAATCTACAAAAGCATCGTTCCACGGACCCGCATGGGATCGCGCGGTATACTGCATTGCCGTATCCACGATCCCCGGTGCGTAGCTGAGCACCGCCGCGTTCTTCCTTGGCCCGCCGGGATGTTTGTCCGACTCCAACTCCGCCGCCAGGGTCATGCCCGCCAGGCGCAATGCCGCCTTGCTGCAGCCGTAATCACTGAGGCCGGGGAAGGCATTCACCGCCGCGCCGGTGGAGACATTAACGATCCGGAGTACCGCGGCGCGGGGCGCCACCCGAACGACGAACCCCATCAGGAACATCGGAGCAACCGTATTCACCGCGAACACTTCGGCAAGCCGCGGCGGCTCCGCCTCCTCCATGGGCTGCATGCTGCCGATAAGCGCCGCGTTATTGACCAGCGCGATGCGTTGCCAGCGTTCATCCTTCAGTCTAGGCGCGAGGTCCCGCTCTGCAATCTCCTGCAGGTTCTGCAAATCGGCCAGGTCCAGTTGTATGTGGCGGTAAAGCGGGTGACCCAGCTCCACCTTGCGGCGACTCACCCCGATAACGGTCCAGCCCGCCCGCAGCAGGAGATCAGCGACGACACGTCCAATGCCGGAACTGGTCCCGGTCACCAGCGCAATGCAATCGGATTGGGACATAAAGGAAACTCGCTATTTCTGGCTCAGTGCTATATTGAACTGGAGGCCTGCTCAAGGTCTTCGTATGCCTCGTCGGAAAATCTCGGTGTACATATCGCGAGGAAGATCAGATCTTCCGATCCGACATTAGTGATGCGCTGACGCTGCATCGGCGCAATCAGCACCGTATCCCCGGCAACCAGCTCCCGCGGCGGCAACTCGCCAACCTCCACGCGGCCCTGGCCGCTCAGAATACAATAGCGTTCCGTCACAGCGATGAGCCGGTGCCAGCAGGTCGTTACCCCGGGCTCTACCCTTGCCCGGGCGATTGAAACATCCGGGTCCTGCGCCGTATTCCACAGTTCCGTGATATAGCAGCGCTCCGCTGTGTAAAATTCACGGCAGGCATCCGCCGATTTAATGGCTTCCTTCATGCTTGCCTGATGATCCGGTTACGCAAGGATTCGGGCCCGCGGGTATGGCACAGGTCCGCCTGAATCGTCAGCTCTTACCTTCACTTTCATGGTCTGCGCCCTGCTGCTTATCAAGCATTGATTCAAATGAGGGCACGAAAAATATTTGGAAATCGCTGAACTGCTTTTCCATAACCACCTTGGTTACCCAGATCGCTATGGGAATTCCAATTACCGCACCTACCAGCCGGGCAATCACAACCGTTCCTTCTCTGAATTGAAATGCGGTACACAGGAGTCCGACGACAACACCTGCCGGCAATGCAATAAGCATAGTGTACAGGAAACTTCGCCAGGTAATACTCCACCAGATTTTCGTCGCACGCCACCAGGTAACTTCCAAACGCTCCATTCTCTACTCCCCCCATTGATAACTGATTGCCAGCCGCCGAGCCATGGCAGAAACACTTGCGACCTATCAATAGCCTGGCCCTGTTTGCGATGAGAGCACCGGCGCCTTACAAACGCATTAAGAACGCGCATTGTATGCGCTCGTCCCTTGAGTGCTTTGCTGAATGTCCTTGCTGAATGTTATCTCATACTCGTTGTAACCCGAGTTCTGGTAAAAGCGCCGTGCCCGTGGGTTGTTGCTCAAAGCTGTCACTTTGACGCGGCGTACTCCTTGCGCGGCGCAATGCTGCTCGGCGGCTTTCATCAGCAGATTTGCGGCCTCGGAACCCCGGTGGTCCTCCCGCACAATCAGGTCCGAGACATAACCATACCGTTTGTACTCCGGGAGCAGACACAGATCATCGTCTTCTTCCGACTCCAGGAAGACAATGATCAGGCCGGCGACCTCCTCACCGGCAAGTGCCAGAAGCAACTTTCCGACTTCCGTGTCACAGAGACGGAGCAGATACTCGAAGTGCGCCGGTGCCATGGCCGCCCCCGGCGTGCGGTCCGGACTAAGCGCCCGTTCAAAGTCCTGAAGCGCGGCCAGCAACGCCACGGCCTGCTTTTCATATTTAGACTCGTACTCTATTACATGCATGCAATTCAGCCTTTCTGTCTACCGGGTCTTTGACCGCAGTCTGCCTATCTTTCTCTGCAGGTACCAGCAAAACCCGCCGCGATATTTGGTTTGCAGGTCTCTCTTCATCCAGTCCTTGCCGGTGATCATGCCGCGGCAATCCCGGCTGCCGCAGTTCCATGGCATGGAAAAGTCCCCATCATCCGTCGTGGCGTTTGACCCTGGCAGCTGCTACCGGTTTGACGCGGTAGAAACCGACTTAGCATTTGCATTTTCCAGATTGCCGACTACAAAATTGCGCAAGGTCCGACGCATCAATAAGTCGCGCTGCAAGCCGCATCGATATAATCAGGTTGTCACCCCTCTCCCTTCATCGCTTTGATAGCCCGGCAAAGGGCATCCGGTTCATCCGTACCTACCCGCAGTCGACGGTTGTCGCGCAGCTCAAGTTGAACCGCTCCTGTCCCGCCCACGTTATACAACCACCCGTACGGCGTCAGATGGATGCCCCAACCATACCACCAGGGATTCCGGACAATCGTCCAAGACCGGATCTCGGCGAGCGGGAAAGACCGTCGAATCCACCCAGGTCCGAACCAGAATGTGAGCCGGGTTTGATCGACCTTGACCGTCATCGAGCTGAAAGTGAGTAGTGTGACCACCGCGGCTGCGACGACGACCCAGAGGACGGGTCGAGAGCCTGCGCGGGCAAGGAAGTGGATACTTACCGCCAGGATCGCGACCGCGACAATGAGAGTCGTGACAGCAGTCTGCGTGTGACGGTACATGGCAGGTGGAGGCAGCCTAACTATTCGCCACTCTGCCGTCGGCCTGCAGTGACGTAGCAGTCCGATCAACTAAATAGCATTGCCGGACTTCATGCATCTCGTTCACGCAACATTATCATCAGGTCGAGGGGCTCCGGATCGGCAACGCCCAGCACCGTGAGAATCGCGTGCGCCTGACCACGGTGATGCGTCTGATGATTAAAAACATGCGCAAGTATCTCGCTGCACTTTTGCTTGTGCGGGGTGCCGTCGAGCGTTTTGTATTCCCGCATCTCATCGAGACTTGAGTCAGAAAGCGGTTCCACGAAGTGAATGACACGTTCATCTTCTACCGCCCTGGCCCTGGTCAACAAACGCAGGTCATCGAACACTATTGCATCAAGTGTGCCGGGATGATCCCCTGCGCCGGTCAGTCGTCTCATCCAGATACGGTCTGCCGCCAATAAGTGATTGAGGGTTCCATGAAGACTCTTGAAATATGCCCCGACGTCGCTTCGATAAAGCTGATCTGGAAGCGCGGCTGCCATTCGATAGAGACGGGTGTTTGCCCAGGCGTTGTACTTCGCCATCATCAGCAGGTGTGCCTTTAGGAACAGCATATGCAAATGTTAATGTTTGACGGCCTTTACAGCCAGCAGCCAGAACGCGAAACCACGAAGCAGTGACCTAACACCACAAAAGTGATGCCAGATCACGCGCCTCGCGCGCGTCGTTCTTGAACCGCTTGTCAGGCGACAACTGCATTAACCCAAAGCCTGCGGGTTGAGCTGCCACACCGAAAAGTTGAGCGCACACGCGAAGCTCACCCACATAAGATATGGCACGAGCAGCGCCCCGGCCAAAGGCCTGACCCGCCAGAACGCAATAACGGTTGCAATGATCAGGGCCCACAACACCATGATGTCCGTGAACGCCAAAGCACCATAGTGCCAGCCGAAGAAAAGCCAACTCCACAGCGAATTAAGCGCGAGCTGCGCAAGAAACAGGGAGAGCGCAGCTTTGGCTCTTAGAAAACCGCCAACACGCCAAACCAACCATGCGGCAATGCCCATCGACGCGTAGAGAACTGTCCAAACGGGCCCGAAGATTGAGGGTGGCGGGGCCCAGTCAGGGCGAACGAGCTGCATATAGAACGGACCTGCCTGGACTGATGCCGCTCCACCTATGGCCGCAGCGATGAAGACTATAACCAGCCAAACGGCAAGACCGGCGATCCGTTTCTGTTTTGTAAGTGCCGTCATACCGAACCTCGATCGTTGCCTGACGGTTGAAGTACCCGGCGCCGGGCCGGCGATATTCGCGCAGCGTTACTACGCTTCGGCATCCGGTTGGGCGACTTGTTGGGCGACAAGCTCCACATTACCGCCAATTTGGTGCATATTCATCGTGGCACGGCAGCTCTGCACCACTGCACGACCACGAGGCGCGTGAGCTCCAAAAGATGTTCACTTGCGGTTTAATGTCAGGCACCGCGTCCAAGGTCCCTGCGGGAATGACAACCTCTCTCCCGTTTCTTGTGAAATGGGGCAGCGGTCCGCCGCACTTCGTGCAATAAGTCGTGGCAAAGCTGTTGGCCGATGGAAGATCAAAACGGCTTGTCAATTCCTCTCCGGCCATCCACGAGAACTGTGGTGGCTCCACGTATAGGTTGGTCGCGTGAGACGCGCCGGTGGCTTTCCGGCATCGGGAGCAGTAGCAATGAGCGAACCGCAAGTAAGGCTTCCGTACCTCATATTTCACTATTCCACAAAGACAGCTTCCTTTTAGTGACTCACTCATCGCACGAACATTTCCTGATTTGCCGCCCAACGGGTGCAGTAAGGGGCGCGCGCTGTTTGCGCGTCCCACTTGAGTGCATTGTTGGGCGTCATTCCATTATCACCCTTTGTGCCACTATCCGATGGTCCTCATACCACCGAAGAAGACGATGAGGCCAGCGGCCATAAAAGAGGCTACAGATAACCACATGAACGTGATACTCCACACGCAGGAACATGGCTCACGAAGTACGTGGCCGAACAGTTGACACGGTTCTGGATGATCGGGCGAATTGGCTTGTGCCGCTTCATACACTAGAGAGCATACCCGCCTTAACCTATTATGTATGATCGCCGCGAGTAGTCCGAATTGAAACAAGAGAAGGCCCCATAAAATGGCCTTCGCAAGTGAAACATATGAAGGATTACCTAGAATGTGTGGCAAAAACGCAAGCAGGGCAATTGAGCCACCGCCGTTCATCAATAGAAGGCCCTTTACGTTTTCGGTATCTATCTGCGCTCGAATTTCGATGCCCAGAGCCATTTACTATCCTTCCTGTGACGCCCAACGCAGAGTTAACCTGCGGCCCTGTGCCACATGGCACATGCCGATCCGAACACAAGTGCGTGCATCAGGGCTGTCAGGTTGAACGACGGGTTAGCTGTCGCCGTCATTTAAGCCACCCATGTCTTTGCGCTTTCCTACAAAGCAGAACCAAACCAATTCCTATTGCAAATACGATTGTCTGCATGATCACGGCAGCTTTCCCAACAATAGACGCCGCATCAGCCAAGACAAACAAGCCAAAGTCCTGGGCTGCAATACCAGCAAGAGACAGCACCAATACAACTACTGCCCATTTCTTGCCGAGCAACATGCCAGTGCATCCCAATACACCACCAAATACAGCGGTCGCAGTTGCCACAATTGCCCACACTGGGCGTGTGGCATAGAGCGCTTGCTGAGAAGCAGGCAATTTGGCGAGTGTCTCAGCCGAAATATTTAAATCAGAGAAAAAAGCGAAACACCCGAGCAGGTTCCAGAGTACCCCCACGACAGCCACCACCTTGAACCACATAGGCGACGTATTCATTATGCCTCCCTAATTGCAATGACATGCTCTTCGACAGCTAACGCTCGCGCTAAGCCGCGCGGCCCCTGAACCACCGCTTGGCAGACGCAGCTTCCCGCGTCGGCTTGAGCGCGTTGTTAGCTCCCCTGCCC
>CAZNWR010000005.1:0-31638 GCA_964576645.1 uncultured Enterobacteriaceae bacterium
ACTGCCGACACGGGGATTTTCAGTCCCCTGCTCTACCGACTGAGCTACCTGGCCAGGTATCGAGGCATTTACCAATAAGATGCGCCTTCGGCGCAACTTATATTTACTGGATTCTGGACGCTACGCGTCCAGAATGACGGCATTTTGATTCCAGACTCATGGTGCCCGGAATGACGGCCCTTGGATTCCGGCTTGCGTCGGAATGACGGCGCGCGAAGGGCGTATTAAAGCCATCCGGCGGTGTTCCGTCAAGTCGCGCTATTGCGCGGGCGGCGTGTATTCCTCCGGCGCCTTCGATCCTTCACCGAAGAAAAATTTTTCCATTTCCTCCTCGAGCATTTTTCGCGCCTTGGGCTCGATGGGCGTCAGCCGGTATTCATTGATCAACATGGTCTGGTGCGCCAGCCACATGCGCCAGGCTTCCTGGGAGACATTTTCGTAAATCCGCTTGCCCAGCTCGCCCGGATAGGGCGGGCGCGGGAGCCCTTCGGCTTCCTTGTCGAGTTTCACGCAGTGGACCATTCGTGCCATCAATTATCTCCCGCCGGGTTTTCCAGCATATCGTCGATCAGTTTCCGCACCGGGGCCGCGAGGCCGCGGTTCATGTCCGGCGCGGGCTTCAACCATACCATATCATCGGCCTCCGCCACGCGGCCGCCGCCGGCCCGCAACCGCACGCGCACCGGCTGAATGTCCAGGTGAAAATGGGTAAAGGTATGCCGCAGGAGGGGGCGCTGCTGGATCTCCTTCGCCGACCAGCCGAAGCGTTCCCGCAGCCAGTCGGCCATGTCACGTTCCGGCGCGCACTCGGGAAAGCTCCACAGCCCGCCCCAGACGCCGGAGGGCGGGCGGCGTTCCAGCAGGATTTCGCCATGGCGGTTTTCAATCATGGCGAACACCGTGCTGCGCGTGGGCAGGGCGCGCCGCGGTTTTTTCCCCGGCAGTTGCGCCTGTAAGCCCTCGCGCCGGGCCCGGCAGCTATTGCCCAGCGGGCAGTCATCGCAACGGGGATGGGAGCGTGTGCACAAGGTCGCGCCCAGATCCATGATGGCCTGGGTATAGGCGCCCGCGCGCTTTTGCGGCAGGTGCGAGGCCGACAGCCGCCAGAGTTCGTCCTCTACCTGCCTCCGTCCGGGCCAGCCCGGTACCGCGTGGTAGCGGCTGAGCACGCGCTTGACGTTGCCGTCCAGGATGGGAAACGGCCTGTCTGCGCTGAGGGCGAGAATGGCGCCCGCCGTGGAACGGCCGATGCCGGGCAGCGCCATCAGCGCCTCCAGATCCTGGGGCAGAGCTCCACCAAACTGTTCGCAGATCATTCGCGCGGCCCGGTGCAGGTTGCGCGCGCGGGCGTAGTAGCCCAGCCCCGACCAGCGGTGCAGCACCGCATCCTGTGGCGCGGCAGCCAGCGCGCGTACATCGGGAAAGCATTCCATGAATTTCAGGAAGTAGGGGATAACCGTCCCCACCTGGGTCTGCTGCAGCATCACTTCGGACACCCATACCCGGTACGGCGTGGCGGGATGCTGCCAGGGCAGATCGTGGCGGCCGTGGCGATCATGCCAGCGCAGCAGGCGCCGGGCGAAATCATCCATGGGCGGCGATGGCTTCCATGCGGCTTGCGATCTGGCTGGCGATGGTATGCAGCTTGCGGCGGATAAGCCAGGTGCCGATCACCGGCGGGATCCAGAACTTGGGACGCAGCCTGGCGTTGACCTGGATGCGGGTCCGGCCGCGGCCGGCGGCGCTGATCCGCCAGCTTGTACTCCCGGCGGAGAAATCGCTCAGCGCCGGCACGATGGTGGCAGAAACGTCCCGACCCCCGGAGAGCCTCACATCCTCTACCACCACCGTCGTGACACAGAAAAGCAGGATGCAACTTCGCGTGACAATGCGGCGGCGGTGATGTGCCGGCGCACCGCCAGGCAGACGGGTCGATTCCGTTATGACATCAGCCAGGCGCGACAGGTGATCGTCATCCGTAATAATGGCATACGCGGCGGCCGGCGCCATGTCCACGACTATGTCGAGGTTCAATATATAGTCGGCGCCGGACCGTGTAACGGCAGTGTGCTGCACCTCGGCAGCCGCCACCGGCCAGGTCCAGAGCAGGCACAGCGCCAGCACAACCCGGGTCATTGTTTCGGGGGCGGCTTCTTGAAAATATCCTGCAATGCCTTGTTGAGGATCTGTTTCTCGGGATTCTGCTGCTTTGAGTTCTTGGTTCCCTGGGTCGGGACCCCCAGCTTGTTCAATAACTGCTTCGTTGCTTTCTGCTTGACCAGCGATCTTGCCACGCCGGCCAGATCCGGAGATATTTTCGGATCGGACAGGGGCCCATGGATCTTCACGGGAATGGTGACGCCGTTGAGCTGGCTGAGACTTTTGCCGCCCTGGCCCTTGGCCGTGCCCACCACGGTGGCCGTGGCGGTGTAGTTGATCTGGCGGTTGCGCAGGTTCGCCAGCACCCCTTTCCCGCCCAGGCGCAGCGCCGGCGACTTGCCGCTCAGATCGTCCAGCCGGATCACGCCATTGGTGGCGACCGGGTTGCCGGTCAATTCGGTGAAATCCGTTTCTTCCTTTTCCTGTACCGAAAACGTTCCCTGCTTTGTGAAATTTCCGATGCTGCGCAGCATCTTGCCGACGTTGAATCCCTTGATGGCGCCGTTCTTGAAGGCAAAGCTCATCTTGCCGGTAAGCGAGTGCTGCAGCGCGTTGGTGTTCCGGCCCTTGGCCACCAGGTCGGCGCTGAAACTCCCGGTTCCCCGCAGCCGGGCCTTGCCGGTGACATCTTTGAGCAGCGGTTCCGCCTGAATATTCTGCAGCTTGGAATCGATGGTGACTTTCGGCAGTTTGCCGGTGGCATCCACGCTCACGCTGCCGTTATACGTGCCCTGGTAGAGCCTGGCTGTCGCCGGCGCAAGCCGGATCTTGCCATCCTTGCCGTCCAGGCTCAGCTTGACGTCGGTCATTTTTGCGTTGGACAGGACCAGCTTGCCGATAGTCAGGTTTCCCTGTACGTCGATGGATCTGAGCAGCTTGATGGGCAGTTGCGTGGCCGCCGCTCCGGCGGTCTCCGGCGTCGCCGGTTTGCCGCCCTTCGACTTGGGCGGCAGGTAGCGGTCGGCGTCGATTTGATTGACGACGAGGCCGAAACGGATGGTCGGCTTTTTAAAATCAGCGACCTTCACGTTCCCTCTCAGACGCGTATCGTCCAGCAACGCCGAGAGCTTTGTGAGATCGATGCCGGTTTTCGATCCGGTAAAATCCACCTGCAGCCCCACCTTGCGCAAGGTTGTCTTGTCCGCCATGGGCGGCAACGGCTGGTTGAGCCGGGTCAACGTCTGGCGCAGGTTGAACGGCGGCACGTCGAGACTGCCGGTCACCGCGGGGGCGCTGAGGATCTTGTCGGCATGGAGGCGGCCGCTGACGTTCAAGCCCAACCCGGTGACCGACAACTTCTGAAGATCGAGTTGCTGCTTGTCGAGGTTGATTTTCGTGTCGGCATTGAACGTGAGGTTCACGGGTTTCTTCCCCACCGCTTCGCCGCTGAGCAACGCCTTGACGGACAACGGCTTCAAGACCAGGTCGCTGCGCCCGCCGCTGATCCCGGCCTCAACCCGCACCGACTGCAACACTTCCGCCAGGTTCTTCTGCTGCAGCGCCATGAGCATCCCGGTCATCTGATCCCCGGTGGCGGTCAGGTTGCCGCTGATGGTGCCCTTGTCGCTGTCCATGTTTTTCGCCGTTAAATGCCCGTTCAACCCCAGGTTCATCGCTTGCACGGACAGGTTCGGCACATCGATATCGCCCTGCTTGAGATCGGCGTTGAAAACCACCCGGGCCTTGAAACTGCGGTCCTTGAGGCCGGCCAGTTCCTTGCCGTAGGTCGCCAGCACCGATTTGCCCGGCTGCAGGCCGCCCGCCACCCGCATCAGCACCGGCAGATCCGGACCCGAGGCGTTGATTTCGCCCTGCAGCGCCGGGGTCCGCGTCTGGATGCGCGACCCCTTGACCTTGCCGTCGATGGACGCCCCCAGCAGGTGCGCGGACAGTTCCGGCACGTTCACATCACCGGTTTTAAGATCCACGTCCAGGTTGGTGCGCAAATCGAAACGCCGCTCCACGCCGCGATCCAGTTCCCCGGACAGACGCCCGAGGGCGGAATTCCTGCCGCCCTGGATCTGTCCCAGCACCGCGAGCAGTGCCGGCAGGTCCGGGCCGCTGGCGCTGAGTTTCGCCTTGACCGCGGGTTTGCCGGTGGTCACATCATGCATCGTGGCATCCCCCTGAATTGCGGCGCCCAGCACATTCGCGGTGAACTGCGGTACCGCCACGTCGCCCCGTTCCATATCGGCGTTCAGGGAGGTCTTCAGCACGAATTTGCGGTCCGGCAGCTTTGCCAATTGCGAGGCCAGCGGCTCCACATCCAGCACTTTTGCCAACAGGGCCATGTCGCCGCCATTGACTTCCAGTTGCGCCTGAACCGACGGTTTCGGCGACTTGATCCTGCTCGCGGCAAGTGACCCGCGGATCTCCGTCTGCAGCGCCTTGAAGTCGAGATCGGATAGGTTGGCGGTGTCCTTGTCCAGGTTCACGTCAATGCCCGTGGACAGGCTCAGCCTGGTGTTGCCCCCCGGCACTTTCGGCCCACTCAGGGTGCCGCTCAACTGCAGCGGACTTATGGTGTAATGATTCTTGTCCAGGTCATAGTTAATGACGCCGTTGACGCTGAGATCGCCGGTCAGGTCCGGCTTGTTCGCCGCTGCCACCATTGACATGGTCAACTTGATGGGTTGGCCGTAGCTGAGGGCGCCGGTGGAAACATTCAGTTTCTTGACCGCGTAAACCGCCCCGGTCTTCTGGTCAACCCAATTTACTTTGACATTCTGGACATCAACGCCACCCAACACGACGGCACCGAGGGGTAGCGGCTTTGCCTTTTTGCCCGGGGTTTGCTTCGACACCAGGTCCGCCCAGTTGGTCACGCCGTTCTTGTTACGCTCCAGGTTCAGCGTTGCGTCGTGCAGGCGCACCGTGTCGATTTCATATTTTCCATGCAGCAGCGGCAACAACTTTACCCGGGCTTCAAATTCGCCGACATGCAGAAACGGCGTTTTGCCGAATCCCGCCGCGTTCCCTAATGTCACGTTGTTGAGGTCGATACCCAACCAGGGATAGTAAGTGACTTTTATGGGGCCATCGAGCTGCAGATTGCGCCCGTTCGCCTCCTTGACCTTCTCTATGATCCAGTCCTTGTGCTGGTTGGGATCAATATTGACGATGGTGATGCCCGCCGCGATCACCGCGACGATCACAAGACCGGTCAATATCAGCAGGATTTTGAACAGTCTGTTCATGGAGGACTCCGTTATGTCATTTCAGCGGATTGCAGATACTTCTTCATGCGCGCTGCTTCCGCCCGGACCTGGGCCGGCGCCGTACCGCCGACATGGTCCCGTGCCGCCACTGACCCGGAAAGCTGCAGCCGCTCAAACACGTCTTCCGCCACAACATCGCTGAAGCCGCGCAGTTCATCCAAAGTCAGCGCGCACAGGTCGCGTCCCTGCTCCAGGGCAAACTGAACGATACGCCCGACAACCGCGTGGGCATCCCGGAACGGGACCCCGCGGGCCACCAGGTAATCCGCCAGGTCGGTGGCCGTGGGGAAACCCCTGGCCGCCGCCGCCCTGAGCGACTCACGCTGCACCCGGATCCCCGGCACCATGCCGGACCAGGCGCGCAGGCAGGCCTGCACCGTGTCGACCGCATCGAACAGGGCATGCTTGTCCTCCTGGTTGTCGCGGTTATAGGCCAAGGGTTGTGCCTTCATGAGGGTCAGCAGTGCAAGCAGATCGCCGTAACTGCGACCGGTCTTGCCGCGCACCAGTTCCGGCACGTCGGGGTTTTTTTTCTGCGGCATGATGGAAGAGCCCGTACACCAGGCATCGTCCAGGTCGACGAATCCGAACTGCGGCGACATCCACAGAACCATTTCTTCGGAGAAGCGCGACAGGTGCATCATGATCAGCGCCGCGGCGGCGCAGAATTCAATGGCGAAATCCCTGTCACTGACGGCGTCCAGGGAGTTTCTCGCCACCGATTCGAATTCCAGCAGGCGCGCGGTGTATTCCCGGTCAATGGGAAAGCCGGTACCGGCCAGGGCGGCGGCGCCGAGCGGCAACACGTTGATGCGCGCGCGGCAATCCTTGAGCCGGGCATCGTCCCGCTGCAGCATGGCGCACCACGCCAGCATGTGATGACCGAAAGTGACCGGCTGGGCCGCCTGCATGTGCGTGAACCCGGGCATCACCGTTTCCGTTTCGCGCTCCGCCAGATCCACGAGGCCGGTCATGAGGCCGTGCAACAGGCGGCGCGTGTCATCCACCGCCTCGCGCAGGTAAAGCCGCAGATCGGTGGCCACCTGGTCATTGCGGGAACGGGCCGTGTGCAGTTTCTTCCCGGCGTCGCCGATGCGCTCCACCAGCGCCGCCTCGATATTCATATGTACATCTTCCAACTGTTCGCGCCAGCCGAACGCGCCGGACTCTATCTCCGCTTGAATCTGCTTAAGGCCATCGATAATCTGCTTGGATTCGGCATCACTCAGCACGCCCACGTGGGCGAGCATGCGCGCATGGGCGATGGAACCCGTGATATCGTGCCGGTAGAGACGGTGATCGAAGGAAACTGATTCCGTGAACTGTTCCACGAACCGATCGGTTGCTTCCGTAAATCGACCCGCCCAGGGTTTTGCGTTGTCATGCCGGGATGCCACGTGAATAAAGCGCCGCTGAAAATTTCAAACACAGTATAGCGTAACGCCCGTGGCAACCGATCGCACTCCAGCCCCCGGCGACGTGGTAATTGATCCAGCGCAATCTTCCTTTCTTCCGGACTTTTGCGGCAACCGCATGGTTTTCGTGGTGGTGCTGCTGGCGGAATTGCTGGCCATCGTCCTGACCCTGGCACAACCGTCGGTTTACTGGGAGCAACTCTATGATTTGGCCATTTATTCCCTGTTTTCCCAGTGGGTGGCGTTAAGCTGCATCGGCGTGTTGTGCCTGCTGCAGCCGCGCCTGCGGCGCCTTCCCCAGCAGTGGACCGCCGCCCTCAGTTACGCCGCCGTGCTGGCGGTGAGCCTGTTGATCACCGAGCTGGCCTGGCACGTCATGGACAAGTGGCTGGTCCATACGCGTGTCGCGGTGGGGCACCTGGGCTTCCTGCTGCGCAGTCTCGGGGTCAGCGCCATTGCCTGGGCGCTGGCATTGCGCTATTTCTATGTGCAGCATCAATGGCGCGAGAAAATTGAATCCGAGGCCAACGCCCGGTTTCAGGCGCTGCAGTCGCGCATTCGCCCCCATTTCCTGTTCAACTGCATGAATACCATCGCCAACCTGACGCGCAACACCCCGAAACTGGCGGAGCAGGCCGTGGAGGACTTGGCGGATCTGTTCCGGGCCAGCCTGCGGGAGGCGCGCCAGACCAGCTCCATCTCCGAGGAGATAGCCATCTGCCGCGGTTACCTGCGTATCGAGCAGCATCGCCTCGGCGATCGCCTGCGCGTTGAGTGGGAGAACATCGACAGCCTGGATGACCTGAGCCTGCCCGTGCTGATCCTGCAGCCACTACTGGAAAACGCTATTTATCACGGCATCGAGACGCGGCCGAGCGGCGGCGTGATCCGCATCAGTGCAACGCAGCGCGCGAATGCCGCGCAAATCACCATCACCAATCCGCTGCCGGATCCAGGCCTGGGCGACGGCGCCCACCGCGGCAACCGGCTGGCGCTGAACAACGTCAAACAGCGACTGGACGCGTTCTTCGGCCGTAACGGGCTGTTGAAGATCCATGGCGACAGTGACGAGTTCCGGGTGACGATCATCATTCCGCGCGAACGTGAAAATTCTGATCGTTGACGATGAACTGCCCGCCCGCGAACGCCTCAAGGATTTGATCCGCGACGGTGCCGGGGAACAGCACCAATTACTCGAGGCCGAGACCGGCCTGGAGGCGCTCAACATCACCCATGCACAGAAGCCGGATGCGGTGTTGCTGGATATCCGCATGCCGGGCATGGACGGCCTGGAAACCGCCTATCACCTGGCGCACCTGGAAACGCCGCCTGCCGTCATTTTCACCACCGCCTACGACGAACACGCCCTCGATGCGTTCGAGATGCATGCGGTGGATTACCTGCTCAAGCCGATCCGCCGCGAACGATTGCAGGAAGCGTTACAGCGCGCGCAGATCATCAGTAAGGCGAGAATAACGGCGGTCCGCAACACCGAACACGGCAACCAGCCGCGCACCCACCTGAGCGCGGTGGTGCCTGGCGGCTTGAGGCTGATCCCGGTGGCCGAGATCCAGTTTCTCAAAGCCGATCAGAAATACGTGCGTGTGGGATGGTCAGGGGAGGAAACGCTGATCGACGATTCACTGAAAGCGCTGGAGGAGGAGTTTCCCGGCCGCTTCCTGCGCGTGCACCGCAGCACCCTGGTCGCGCCCGCGCAGGTACTGTCCCTGGTGCGCGGCGAGGACGGCCTGTCCCATATTCGTCTGCGCGGCGTGCGCGAAACGCTGCCGGTCAGCCGTCGCCACCTGGGCGAGGTGCGGCGGGTCATCCGCCGCTTCGGGGCCCAGGTCCAGGATGAGTAATAAAGACTAACAGGGATCGGAGCACAGGCTCCGGCCCCGGCAGTCCTGTGTTTAAACGGCCTCCCGGCCCGCCGCCAGCACGGCCAGGCGCGCCAGTACCCCGTAGGCGTAGAAGCGATTGGGGTGGGCGTCCGGCGACTGCTGCCGGTCGGGGGAATTGCAGCAATCGGCAAAGGCCAGCGGCTCGAAACGCATTCCCGGAGAATTGAGGCTTTCGCTGGCGGAGCGGGCGGCGTGCACGCGGTAAAAGCCGCCCACGACCGCGTGGTCGATTGCATAGACCACGGGTTCGGCCACCATTTCAGGGCCACCCCAGGTCTCATTGGTATAGACCCCTTCCTGGATGATGGCCTTGGTTACCTTCTGCCCCTCCTTGGTGGTCGCCATGCTGGTTCGCTGCTTCCGGTTCAGTTCGAAGATCTCCTCGGTGCTGCGCACGGTCATCACCCCCATGCCGTAAGTGCCGGAATCCGCCTTCACGATCACGAACGGTTCATCCTGCACGCCGTACTCGGAATATTTCCGGCGGATCTCCTGCAGCAGGCCGTCCACGTTGGTGGCAAGGCAGGTCTGGCCTTCCCGTTTCATAAAATCGATTTCGCCGCAGTTCCGGAACATGGGATCGATGAGCCACGGATCGATATCTATCAAGCCGGCAAATTCGCGCGCCACCTCCTGGTAAAAGCGGAAATGAACCGACTTGAGCCGGTTGGACCAGCCGAGTTTCAGCGGCGGCCTCACGATCTGATCCAGGTTGTCCAGCATCGGAGGTGCTCCACTGCTCAAATCGTTGTTGAGCAACACCAGCTCCGGCACGAACTCGCCGAGGACGACCTTGTCGTCCCGGCGCTGCAGCGGCTCCAGCAACACGGAACGACCCGAGGGCAAATCCACTTTCATCGGCTCGCCCAGATCCGGGATCAGCGAACCCAGGCGCACCTCGAATCCGGCGCGTTCGAGGAGTTCGCGCAGGACGGCCACGTTTTCCAGATAGAAAAGATTACGGGTATGACTCTCGGGTACCAGCGCAATGCGGTCGACGGGGCCGTCGAGCCGTTCGACGGCCTGCTGCAGCGCCTGGACGCACAGGGGTTCAAAAGCGGAGTTCAGATTGTTGAAGCCCGCCGGAAACAGGTTGGTATCCACCGGCGCGATCTTGTATCCGGAATTTCGCAAATCCACCGATGTATAGAAGGGCGCCGGGACATCGCGCCATTGGTTCCGGAACCACGATTCTATGTCAGCCTGGCGTTCCAGGATCTGGCTTTCCAGGTGCCGCAAGGGTCCGCTCAACGCGGTGGTAAGGTGGGGAACGGGACTTAGCGGAGTGGTACTGGCCATGGATCGATCACAATTTGAAGTTGGGCGCTATTGTAACGGCAACCGGGGTCAGAGCGTACGCTCCGACCCCTGATGGCTATTATCTCAAATCCCCCCACAACGCCTGGCACACGGCCACTGCGGCGACGGCCGCTGTTTCCGTGCGCAGCACTCTCGGCCCCAGGTGGATACATCGGTACCCGGCCTGCCGCGCCGCGTCCGTTTCGGCGCGGCTCAATCCGCCCTCGGGTCCCACCAGCAGGGACAGACGCCGCGGCCGGCCGCCGATATCGCCGAATCCGGCGCTATCATGCGACGGTTCGAGCAGGCAGCGGGTATCGGCATCATCCCGGGCCAGCCATTCGGTCAGCGGCAGGGGCGGCTTCAGTTCCGGCAGGCGGTTACGCCCGCACTGCTCGCAGGCGCTGATAATCACGCCGCGCCAGTGCGCTATGCGTGCCTGTACTTTTTCCGGATGCAGGCGCACGTTGCCGAATTCCGTCATCACCGGGACGATGCCGGCAACGCCCAGCTCCACGCTTTTCTGCAGGGTATAGTCCATGTGCTGGCCGCGTGAAATCCCCTGCACCAGGTCCAGGGCGAGCGGCGACTCGCGCTCGTCCTCAAGGAACTCGCACGGCTCGATGATCAGGCCGCCCCGATCCCGCCCGGCAACGACGGCGCGAAAGCTGCCGCCCGAGCCGTTGAAGACTTCCAGCGCATCCCCGGATCTGAGACGCATGACCGTGCCCGCATGGCGGGAAGCCTGTTGGGAAAGCACAACCGGCTCACCACAGTTCAACTCCGTATCAATGAATATCCGCGTAATTCGCATATCAAGTCCGTCAACCCGGCACCGTCCGACCCGGGGCCGACGGCTTTTGTTATGATAGCCAATGCAATCCGGTAGCGCGCGAGCGCAGCGCGACAACCATGCAAGAAGGCAAGTTTTACATCGGTCAACTCATCCAGCACCGCCTGTTTAACTACCGCGGTGTTATCGTCGACGTGGATCCCGTGTTCAGCGGCAGCGATGACTGGTACCAGCAGGTGGCGCGGACCCGTCCGCCCAAGGATAAACCGTGGTACCGGGTGCTGGTTCACGATGCCAGGCATGAAACCTACGTGGCGGAACGTAATCTACAAGCAGAGGACTCGCATCAACCGGTCAACCATCCCATGGTCTACCATTATTTTGAACATTTTGACGGAAACCGCTACAGCGGGCGTCGCCAGACCAACTGATACAGCGCGGCTGAAACGGCAATGTTCGGGAGCATCAGGGAATTTCTGCAGGAAAGGCTCGGCGGACCGGATGCATCGGCGCAGGACGACGGGCCGTCCAGCCTGGAACTCGCCGCCGCCGTCCTGATGGTTGAGATCAGCCTGGCGGACTCCAGCCTCGAGGAAGCGGAACGCCGGGTGATCGAGACCGCCCTGCAGCAGGAGTTCGGGCTGTCGGAACCGGCGGCACTGGCGCTGATAGACGCCGCGGAGCGGGAAGTGGATCGCGCCACTTCGCTCTATGAATTTACCCGGCTTATCAACGACGAAATGACAAAAGAGGACAAAATCCACGTGATCCGGCGGTTGTGGGAGGTGGCGTTCGCCGACGCCGTCCTGGATAAATATGAGGAGTACTACATCCGCAAGATCGCCGACCTGCTGTATGTCCCCCACACCATGCTGATGCGCGAGAAGCACCGGGCGGCGGGGGATTGACTGGCGGGGGGTCGAAACGCACGCTTCGCCCCCTGAAGCCGCGAGGCCCCGAAGCAGGGGTCGAAGCGTACGCTTCGACCCCTGAGGCCCCAGGAGCCCTGAAGCCGGGCAACAATCGGGCTGAATAGCCTTATAATCGGGTCCGTGGAGATCCCCGGTTATACCATCCAGCGCGTCATCGGCAAGGGCGGCATGGCGACCGTCTACCTTGCTATCCAGGCGTCCCTTGAGAGGCCGGTGGTCCTGAAGGTCCTGGACAAGGTCAACGCCGAGCGATCGGAGGACATGGTCGAACGGTTCGTCTCCGAGGGCCGTATCATTGCCTCGTTACGCCATCCCAACATTATCACTATCTACGATATCGGCGTCGCCGACAGTTCCCTGTACATTTCCATGGAGTACGTTCAGGGCGGCGACCTGAAACAGCGGATGGAACTTCCCATCTCCCTGGACGAGGCCCTGGACTACACGCGCAAGATCGCAACGGCGCTGGCCGAAGCGCACAAACACGGCATCGTGCACCGCGACGTCAAACCCGCGAACATTCTCTTCCGCGATGAAAATACGCCGTTGCTGACCGACTTCGGGATCGCCAAGCAAGTCAACACCGAATCGGACCTGACTACCACCGGCATATTCCTGGGTAGTCCCAACTATGTGAGCCCAGAGCAGGCCGACGGCGTGCGGATTGACGGCCGGGCCGACATATACAGCCTCGGCTGCATCTTTTACGAGATGCTGACGGCCCGCAAACCCTACCTGTCGGACTCGGTAATAGATATTGTCATTCAGCATAAGCAGGCGCCTATCCCGACCCTGCCCAAGGAATACCAGGAGGTTCAGCCGCTGCTCAACCGGATGATGGCGAAGAAGCGCGATCAGCGTTTCCCGGAAGCGGAATCACTCATTCAGGATATCGAGAAGGTCCAACACCAGCGCCGCAAGGCCGCCCGCAGCATGGGCCTGGATGACTCGGGAACCTACGCGATCCGGGCACGACGGCGCGAGCGCCGCGCCAGGCAGGTGCTGGCGGCCCTTATTCTGCTGGGGCTGGTGCTGTTCTCTTCACTGAAATACGTGGAGATCCGGATCAAGTCGCCGGCGATTCACCTGGATCGGGTTTCCACCAACACGGTCCTGGGCGCCAATCCCGTGAACGTGGTCACGGCGAACGATAGCCCGGTTGTGCAGGCGGCGCGGAACAATTCGGCATCCGGACCGGCGCCGAAGGAGGTGGAACAGGCCCTCCTGTGGCTGGGCAGGCAGAGTCTGGACCAGTACAAGCTTACTTACCCGCCCAAGGACAACGCCTACTATTACTATACGCGCCTGTTGGAACTGGAACCGGGAAACAAAACCGCCATCAGCGGCTTGATGAACATCGCCGACCGCTATGCAACGCTCGCCGAACAGTCGCTGGCAAGAAATGATGTGAACAAAACTACCGCCTACATCGACATCGGGCTGCGCATCAATCCGGATAACAAATCCCTGCTGCAATTGCAGAGCCTGGTCTCAAAGCAGAATACGTCTCTGCTGACCACCATCAAGAGCTTTTTCTCCCGCCACAAGTAGCTCCATCAGGGGCCCGCTGCCGGCGGCGGTGACTGAATGTCCGCCTGGCGGCGCGCGTTCCGTTCCTGTGCCGCTTCCCAGCGCTGAATCAGTTGCCGCATCTGCTCCTCTGTGGGCGTTGCGGGCTGGTTTGCAGCCGCCCGGGGAGCCGGCGCCTTCGCCTGCACCGGGGGCTTCGGCGCGGCTGATTTCCGCGGTGATGGTTCCTGCGGCGGCGCTTCGCCGGCCGGTCCCAATGCTCCGGCTTCGGCCTCGCTCTGCGCCGCGCTTTGCAACGGCTTCGCCGTTTTGTCCTTGCTCCCGGCGGCCTCGGTCAACGCCTGCTGCCGCAACTGCAGGCGCTCGGCATCCGGCACTTTTATGGATGTATCGTCAATGAGCCGGCCGTTTTCGAATACGAACACCCTGGGGCCGCCCCGGCCGCTCCGGTACCAGGGCGGCGGCATCCCTGCCAGCTGCGTGATCCCGGTGTTCGGATCGGTCCACTGGTACATGCGCGCCGTCACCGGAACAGCGCATGCCGACAGCAGCAGGATCAACACCAGCCGAGATATGAATTTATGGATCACGTGTCTCTCTCGCCAAGACGCCAAGAACGCCAAGGAGGCCAAACCGGTGCAGGAAACTTTTTTCTTCATTTGCCATTCCGTCAATCCCGTTCCGCTCCCTTTGCGTGCTTGGCGTCTTGGCGAGCCTTCATTAATTTGCATTGTGAAAGGACAACCGTAAAGGGATCCCGTACCGCGGAATCGGAAATCGCCTGAGTCTGAAGTATAGCAGTCCCTCCCCCCGGTTCGGGTTACTCTACTGCCCATGACGTTGACAAGGATCATTTCCGGGGGCCAGACCGGCGTTGACCGGGCGGCGCTCGATGCGGCAATGGAAGCGGGCCTGGCCCACGGCGGCTGGTGCCCGCGCGGTCGCCGGGCGGAGGACGGTGTTCTCGACTTGCGCTACCAGCTGCGGGAAACGGACACGCCGGATTACGCGCGCCGCACAGAACTGAACGTAGTGGACTCCGACGGCACGCTGATCCTCAACACCGGCGTACTGGAAGGCGGCTCGGCGCGGACCCTGAAACTGGCGAAAATCCACGACAAGCCGTCGCACGTGGCGAACCCGGAGGAAGCCGACAACCTTGAACCGATCCGTGACTGGCTGGCGCGGCACGGTATCGAAACACTCAACGTCGCCGGGCCCAGGGAGAGCCGGCGGCCGGGCATTTACCGTCAATCGCGGCTGCTACTGGATCGGCTGCTCTCCGGCCCCGGCTGACGACCGTGCCGTGGTCTCGATGCAAGCGAGGTAGGCCTGCTCAAAGTCCGGCGCGTTGAACCGCCGGCAGCATTCGGCCGGGGTGCCGGTAAATCCGAGTCTGCCCTGGTGCAGGATGGCGACCCGGTCGCAGAGGAATTCCACGTCGTTAAGTAGATGGGTACTGAAGAACAGGGTTCTGGCCCTGGATTTCAGGGAAAGCAGATAAGCTTTGAACAGCGCCCGCACCTTCGGATCCAGCCCGCTCATGGGCTCATCCATCACCAGCATCGATCGCCCGCTCAGCAGGCAGGCCAGCAGCCCCAGCTTCTGGCCCATGCCTTTTGAAAGCTGGCGTACGGATTTGTCCAGCGCTGATTCCTCCAGGTCCAGTGCCGTCAGCAGTTCCTGCAGCTCGTCTGCGTATACCGGCTTACCGTACAGTTTTGACATATACCTGAGGAAATCCCAGCCACTGAGGTAATAGGGAGGAATGAATTTCTCCGGCAGGTAGGCCAGCGGCGCGCGCGCGAGAGCCAGCGCACTCGACACACCGAAAATATCGATGGTTCCGCTGTCGGCGCTGATGAAATCCAGGAGACATTTGATCAGCGTAGTCTTGCCGGCCCCGTTGCTGCCCACCAGACCGACGAATTCTCCCTGCGCCACGGTCAGCGAAACACCGTCCAGGGCGGGCACGCGCCCATAACGTTTGCTCAGTCTGGATACTGCGATCGCTGCGTGGTCAGTCATGGTGTGAAGACAGGGATCGAAGCGTCTGCTTCGACCCCAGGTGCGGGGAAGGGATCGAAGTACATGCTTCGACCCCTGATACGGGAAAGGGGTCGGAGCGCATGCTCCGACCCCTATCGCAGAACATCCTCAATACAGAAATATGGCGTTGCAGGTCTGGTCGGAACTGTCCACGTTCCAATTGGCCGTGGCGGAACTGTCGATGCAGTCGTTGGTAGCGGTTCCCGTCGTCGTCCAGGCTGAGACGGTGTTGAAATCCGCGGAGCCGGCTGAAGGTGGGCTGGAAACCTCATTGGAAGAGCGAAGCACGCCGCTGCCGGCGACGCCGTCATCCACTTTCTGGTCCAGGTCACGCAGGATCGGCACCGGGATGAGCCCGCCGAATGAAAAAGCCAGCCTGACGATGCTGGAGGTCGCGTTGCCCTGAATGTAGTTGGCCATATGCGCCAGCATGATCGGCCCCTGGAAGGCGTTTGCGGGTACCGCCCCGTTCGACACCCCGGTCTTGTAACTGGTGGCATCCGGCGTATTGCCGGTATAGGTGCCGTTGAGAAATCCAGCCGTCGACATTTGCGCCCACACTGCCCCGGCCTCGGCAATGGTGTCAATCTGGCCGTTGCCGTTGCCGCCGATGGTCGCGGTGGAGCAATCCCCTGAAAAACCGGAGACACCCGAGTCGACATCCTTGCCTATGGCGGTGCAGGCTTTCACGGGATCCATGTCACCCGGCACATTGCGGAAACGATCCACGAAGCCGTAATAGGCCGCCTGGACACCGGAACTCTGGTCAGCCAGGTTGCGAACGCGCGCGCTATTGATCAACTGCTGCCCCTTGAGTATGCCCCCGAGAAGCAGGCCGATCACCACCAGCACAATAGCGATTTCCACCAGCGTGAAGCCCTTCTGTTTCAATGCAATCATTGCGGTACTCCTTAAAGCGAGTTCATCAGAGTGTCTCTGCCCGGATTGCCAGCACGATCCGTGCCAGAATGGTAACACATTGACTTTAAAAGATAATAAGCGTTAATGCCAGTTTGACCAAACCCGGTTCCGGTGTCAGCTTCCCGACATTACTGTCGAAAATTCAACAATTTGACGACCACGCTCGGCACCCGGTACCACCCCGTCCCCCGGCGAACGCTCGCACGGTCAGTTTGTGGGCGGCGAACCGACTGGTAAACTGCGATGCCATTCACCGCCGCGGTGTGAACATTCAGCAACGGGAGACCCAGCGAAATGCCGCGTGAGAGGAACAGGGACAAAGTTTAAGCAAATGGTGAAGCTGCTCCGGCAAAACGCCGTCCAGATCATCCTCGTCATCGCGGCATTCCTTCTGTTTCTGGGCAGCGGCAGCGGACTGCTGAACTTCAATTTCCATGCCGGCGGCATCATCAGCCTGAATACCGCTGCCCATGGGTCGGGGGGAGCTTCGTCGGCCCTTCCCGCGGTCGTCAAATCCCCTGAATTTATCAACCTGCTCATCTGCGGAACCATTCTGTCCGTGGTGTTGCCGATGGTATCTCCCATCGCGGCTTCGCTGCTTACGCTGCTTGCGACTATTCCCACACTTTATTTGGGCTACCGGGATGCGGGCAGCCACACCATGGTTCCCATGGAATTCGGGCTGCTGACGATCCTGGTCATTTTCGGCATCAGCGTGTTGCTGAGTTATTTCCGCCTGACCCATTCCAGGGAGAAGATGATCGCCATCTTCGGTCAATACGTGCCGCCGCAACTGGCGGCTGAAATCGCCCGCCACCCGGAGCGGGTATCCCTGGACGGAGAATCCCGGAGGCTCACGGTATTCTTCTGCGACCTGCAGCAATTTTCCGGCGTTGCGGAACAATTGAATCCGAAACAACTCGCCGCACTGTTGAACGAATATTTCACGGAAATGACCGACGTGCTCTATCGCCACGGCGCCACCATAGACAAGTACATCGGCGATTCCATCATGGCGTTCTGGGGCGCGCCGCTTCCGGTTTCAGATCACGCCCATCGCGCGGTCCTGGCGGCCTTCGAAATGCACAAAGTCATCGAGGAACTGGTGACGCGATTCGTCAAGCGCGGCTGGCCTGCGCCCGCCCTGGGAATCGGCATCAACACGGGGCTTATGAATGTCGGCAACATGGGATCCAAATACCGCATTGCGTATACCGTCGTCGGGGACGCCGTGAACCTGGCTGCGCGGCTGGAATCTCTCACCCGTACCTACCATGTGCCTACGATCGTGGGGGATACCACCCGCTCGGAATGTGTGGGTGTTGTGTTCCGCACTCTGGATATCGTCCAGGTTCGCGGCAAGCATAACCTGACGCGCATTTATCAACCCCTGTGCCTGGAATCCGAATTGAATGATGAGCTGCGGCAAAAGCTGGAAAAGCACGAGCGCGCCATGGAGCTTTACCTGGATGGGAATCACGCCGAGGCCATCGCGGCACTGACGCAGATGAAAGCCGACTGGCCCGAAGATGACTTTTATCCCGCCATCCTGCGCAAGCTCCGCCATTCCGGGACGACGGAACCGGCATCAGCCGGCGGTGGAAATCCGGGAATCCAGTAAATTCAATTCGTCCGCTGCGCGGACACTTTAATTACTGGATTCCGGCCTCTGGCCGGAATGACGGAAGCCTATGCGCCTCCCCCGTCATCCTGGATGCACAGCATCCAGGATCCAGCCAATTCAATTCGTCCGCTGCGCGGACACTTTAATTACTGGATTCCGGCCTCTGGCCGGAATGACGGGGGCCTGGCTTCCCCTCGTTCAAGCGCTGCATAAGAAACCGGATCTGGTTGGGATCCTTGATTTGGCCGCTTGCAATCAGACCGCCCAGCAGGATCTTGGCATCCTGTTCGTCGCCCATGTCGTCGAGCACGAACAACTCCATCTGTTTCGCCCAATAGGGTACGTTGGGGCCGGTGGCGTGGGTCCGCAATTCACGCGCCAGCCTCAGGGCGAGCCTGGTGTCCTTGAGTTCATGCTTGGCCACAAAAATGGCGTGCGCCATCCACGGCCAGCGCTCATTGGGTGCCTTGAGGAACCTGCGCTCAACGAACGCCAACATTTTGCGCTTCTTGGCATTGTCCGGCACCATGCTGTAGACGCGCGCCGCCGAAAGCAGCGGATATTGCGAGCGCGGATCAAGATCCAGGATGCGGCCGAGCCAGGCGATGATCCGGTCATAGTTCAGACGCCTGAACGGAATGCTGATCCCAGGCTGGTAATCGAACGACTGCAGCCACAACATAAGCAGTCGGGACAGCGTGACCTGGTCGCCAAACGCGGCTACGCGCAGCAGGGCAAGACGGGGCGGCGGCTTCAATGCCGAGACTACCGGTTCGGGGCGCGGCTGCGAGCCGTGCCAGATCACCTGGCCCAGCAGCGCCGCCGCGAGCACCAGGGCCACCATCGGCGGCACAACCTTAAGGGGTCGCTCGCGTTCCATGACGCGGCCCCGAAACCAATCCAGGAACTGAGTCAAAGCTCCTTCCGGTACAGGTCGAACAGGGCCGCTGAGCACAGCAGGACGACATAAATGACCGTCTGCACTGCAACGGGAACCAGGTCCTTCCAGTGTCCGCCGTAGGCAAGCCAGGCGCTGCGCGTAAATTGATCAAGGGACGGCAATACGAAGGCTATGCCACTGAGCAGGTGACGCATGAATTCCTGCGACAGAGTGTGGTAATCAAGAATGGGACTGCCCGCGATGAGCCGCATCGCGTGCATGGCCCGGGACAACAGGTAAAATGCAAGAACCAGCATGAATGAAACCGTTACATTGCTGAACGTAAAGATGCATAGCAGGCTGACTGCGATGACCAGGGAAAGTTCGCACTGAAGTGACACGAACCACACGGCGACGGAAGTCGGGTCGCAATACAACAACAGTAATGCGCCGGTTGCGGCCGAGATGACCAGGGAAAGCAGCAGATAGCCCAGGTATTTACCGAAAAAATATTCGTACCTGGGAAGGGGCAACGACAGGATCAATTCGAATCCCTTGTCGTCAAATTCTCTGACCGTGCTGGTTATGACGAACAGGGACACCACGCAGGTCGCGAACAGGCGCATGGCGGCGCCGATCAGTGAAGCCTGGATCAACCGTGTTTCCACGATTGCAAGCTGGCCGATAAAAGCGGCAAGACCGAGCAGGCAGATCAACCCGACAATGGTCAAACTGAACAGCCTGTTGCGAATCGCCTCCAGAAACGTGAAGGCTGCAATGGTAATAACCGGACTCTTCACCGCGCGATCCGAGTACTCGTCGGAATTTCGAATATTGTACTATAGCGCATAGAGGGGGAAGGCCGGGCAATCCATATGACGCTACGGGGCATCATCCAACAACGCAGGGAATCCATTCTCCTGGCGTTCATGCTGGAGTCCCTGCATGTCTCACTGTGGCTGAATATCACCAGCCCGCTTTCCCGATCGCTGATGCTGGTGCACCTGGGATTGTTCCTCATGTGGCAGCCGGTGTGGCGCGGGGACCGGAAACTGTCATGGTACAACGGCGTTCTGTTTATTGCCCTGACGCTCGGTCTTGTCACCTGGATGAACTGGGTCGTGGTGACCGGCTGGTTGATCCTGTTAACGGGCTACTTCAGCGGCCGGATAGCAACGAACCGCCGGGAACGCACCGTAAATCTGCTGCTGCTGGCATTCCTGGTATCGGAATTATTAATCCGCTGCACCAGCGAGCTTTTCAACGTGGAAGTGCCCTACAGCATCACCGGGTTCTTTGGAGTCTTCCTGCCTTGCCTGCCGGTATTCATCGCCTTGATACCCAGACAACCTCGCGACCTTGTACTGAACGCGGTGGACATTCTGCACGCCATTGCAGGTTCCACGCTCGTCAGCCTGTTGATGGCAGGAAGCCTGCTCAACATGTACCGCAGCAATATCGACTACATGGGCGCGTTATTGCAGTCGCTGATCGCCATCAGCATTTTCCTGTTCGGCATAAGCTGGCTGCTGACGCCGCGACCCGGATTCAGCGGACTGTCGCAACTGTGGCTGCGGTCCATACTTAACATCGGTACGCCGTTCGAACGCTGGCTGACCGAGCTTTCACACCTGGCGCGCGTGGAGGAATCTCCCGAAGACTTTCTCTCCGCCGCGATGGAGGAGTTGGTGGCATTGCCCTGGGTCGAAGCGGTGGAATGGCAATCGCCCCATTCAACCGGTGAGTATGGCCGCAAGGAGGGACCTCGGACCGAGTTCAAAATTGATCGCCTGGTTGTCTATATATACAGCTTCGGTCCCGTTGGCGGAGCTTTGTACATTCATTGCAAGCTGCTGGTCCACCTGATTAATCACTTTTACGTGGCCAAGGTGCAGGAACGGGAGCTGACCAAACGCGCGCAACTTCAGGCCGTATATGAGACGGGCGCCAGGGTCACGCACGACATCAAGAACCTGTTGCAGTCGCTTTCCGCCATTACCAGCATCATAGTGAACGAGCCGGAATCCGAGTCCGAGTCCGTAACCCAGAAGCTGCTGAGGCGCCAGCTTCCCCACCTGATGCAGCGGCTGCAATTGGCCCTGGACAAGCTGCAAACGCCGGCCGGTCCCAGCCAGGACCAGGTGTATCTGAAGGACTGGTGGCAGGATCTAAAGATTCGAACCCACCAGCCCGGCCTCACCTTTCAGGCCGACATCAGGGGCGATCCGTTGATCCCCCCGGAGTTGTTCGACAGCGTGGTCGAGAACCTGCTGGAGAACCTGCGCGAGAAAATGCATATGGAACCCGGCATCGAAGCGACGGCGACGCTGATCGGGACCGAAGATCACTTCCAGCTTTCCGTCTGTGACAACGGCCGGCGCATCCCTGAAGACATCGCCCGGCACATTTTGAAGGAACCGCTCAATTCCAGCAGCGGCTTGGGGATAGGCCTGTTCCAGGCGGCCCGGCAGGCGGAGGCGGCGGGATACACCCTTGAACTGGAAACGAACCGGGACGGACGAGTCTGCTTCCAACTACAAAGCGCCAAGTAACCGGGGCCGAGGCATGCGCTTCGGCCCCTTCTCCGGTTACCTGGGAAGCACGCCCGCGGCCACCATTTGGCTGAACAGAAACGGGCGCGCGATCCAGCCGGTGATATCGTCGAAGCTGCCGCTTACCGGACCGCCTTCGTAGGTTGGGTTGTTCAATGCCTGCGGCTCATAACTGGCATTCTGGCCATCGGCGGTCTGGTTTGCGCCGGTCGAGTAAATGATGGCGACCGGGCGCTCCGAGGTAGAGGTCATGGGGTTACCATCCGGATCGACGATGGCCAGATCGTCGGTTGGGGAATCGCCGAGATTGAAGCTGCTGACAAACTTGCTGTCCACGCGGTAGCGCCAGTAGCCGGTCCAGGGATCGCTGCTGCTGGTCCGGCCGACACCCCATGGATCCATCCCACTGGCAAGACCTAGCGTCTTCCACGGCAGGATACCGTCGGTGGTCTGACTGGCGGGACTGCAGGTGTTGCCCTTGTTGGGATTTTCGCTGTCTTCGATCCCGTAGTAGGCGCTCGCCGGATCCTGCTCCGAGGTAAAACAGGGCAGGCGTCCATTAATAATAGCGTAGCCGATCAGGGCGTCCTTGATGCGTTCAAGTTGATCCATCGCATCGTTGCGCTTTTTGGCCTCCAGCTGCGACGACAAGGGCATCAACAAACCACCCAGGAGCAACGACACGATGAACAACACCATCGCCAGCTCCACCAGCGAAAACCCTTTCTGCTTTTGTCCGATCATGGGCATGTGTACGCCGGCCGTGGTGAGTTGTTGGGGCAAATTATCTGCACCTGATCGTTGTAGGGATCTGTGATTTGCTTCTGTCCGAAATCATCATCCCCGCTGCTGGCGTTACCGGATTCAAAATAGGCATCGAGCTGACCCGTCGTGCGATCTTCCGCCTGGGAATCCATTTGCGGGCCGGCGGCGATAACCAATGATTGTATCGAATCGAGTGTAGACGGAGGCGTCTGCACGTTCACTTGCAGCAGGCTGCCTGTACCGCCCGGTCCGTAGAGGCCGCTGTAGGCAACATACACTAACTGCTGCCAACGGTTCTTGATGAACCAAGACGGCAAATTGCCCGGAGTATTGGCAGACATGGAATCGTCGGCCGTAAGCGGATAGATAATCCCGCTGATGCGCAGGCTGCCGGTGGGACTCGTCCCGGTTTTCGGTGCGGTCGCAGTTCCGACAGGGGCACCCGACGAGTCATAGTCCAGCAGGCTGATCTGTGGCGCGATGCTGTTAATCGGAAACACCGCAGCCGCCGATGTACCGTTGCACGATGAGTCGTAGCCGATACAAACGGTTCGAGTACGGATACCGCTGCTGGTTGTGGATTGTACCGTGCCTTTCATTCTGACCTGAAATTCGTATAAACGTTTGGCCACATACTGTGTGTGAATGGTATAGGCCTCACCATAATAAATGTCAGGATACATCCCTCCCTGCAACGGTGTGTAAGTCACGTAGGGTGGCGAAGCGCCGGCGTTTACACCGGTGACCATGCCGATGGCGTTCCAGGTCGTATTTTCTATGACATCGCCGACTTTGACGGTAGACAGATCCGCTCCGGATGCATACATCTTATAGTAGGGTGCAAGCTGACTCCCCCAACTGGCATGCCCCGAGATGGAATGCGAGGCCGTATATACCCGGTACGGCTGGCCTACCGCATGGTTTAACGATGCGTACCCGGAAATATTGGAGATCTGCAGAGTGGTTGCGGACGGAACCGAGCGGACGATACCCGCTGTCGAATCCGAGGTATTGACCACCTTGTCGCCGCGCTTTATGCCTGTGGCCGAAAAATTCTGGGAGCTGTCGGTCAGGTAGGACCCGGACTGCCCCGTGACGGTACCACTAAGGAAATTCGGATCAGAGATAGAACCGCGGCAATCGGCAATAGCTTGATCGACCCAGATGCAGCGCCCGTCAGTTGCTGACACTGACAGGGTACTGTTGTTATTGGCGGACGACTGGACCAGCGACCTGATGGAATTGCGGTAAGTCGTATCGAGCCCGCCGGTTACGTCCACGTAGGACGAACTGGACAGCGCCCAGTCCATGGTGAATCCGGACGCGAAGGCCTGTCCGGGCTCCTGGATCGGCAACAGGCCCTCCGTGGTATTGGTCGCCGGGTAATAGCGGGAAATGGAGTATTCATCGCCGGGACTGAATGCATCGTTGGCCCCCATGTTCAGGCTTGAAACCGTCAGGGTGTGCGCCCCGGTGGACGTCACCTGTCCGAAGGAGCCGTCGGTGAGATCCCGCACCAGCGCCCCTGCCTTTACGCCCATGGTTTGAAAATTAACGCTGCTGTCGTAAAGGGTGGTGCCGGTGCTGCCGGAAGTTGCGATGCCGGCGTTGTTGCGGATGCGGTAGTCGTCGCCGGGCGTGAACGCATTGTTAGCGCCGCCGCTTAATTTAGCCACGGTGAGGGAGTCATTATCAACCGAGTCCACCCGCCCGCTGGACCCGTCCGTGACATCGTCAACTATATCACCCGGCGCCACCAGCGGCGCGCTGAAATCCCCGGCGGTGTCTTCCAGCGTGGTGCCACTGCTCCCACTGGTGGCCGTTCCGCTTAATATCGCGGCGGGCTTGTTCAGCTCCACCAGATATTCATCGCCGTTATCAAAATCATTGCGGGTCCCGCCGGACATGCCCGCGCCGATGGTCAGCGTGTTCGCGGATACGCCCGTTACTTTACCCACCGATCCGTCACTGATGTTCCAGACCAGATCGCCGCTGCTTACCCCCCAGTCCGCAAACTCCGCGGAACTGTCCACAAGACTGGCGGAGCTGTCATTGCCGCTGTGGGTGCCTTGCACCCACCGGGCATCGGCCTTGGGATCGGCGAACGGTGCCAACGCAGGGTACTTGCCGGTGCTGTTCTGGTAGGAGGCAAGGGCGTTTCCGGCTTCGGCCAGCACGCGCTTCTGCACGTATTGCATCAATTCCGCGCGCGTGATGGTGACGACCTGGTCGTTGAACTCGCCGCTCCCCGTTGTCACGTAGGTGGCGTCTCCCGTTACGGCATTCTCTCCTTCGACGTACTGGTCGGCCATGGTGTACAGCTGATGATTCAACAGTGCATTCAGCTCGGCGGTTCCGTGACGCGACTTCTGGTTTGGCAAGGGTTCGCCGGGCGCGATGATGACCGCTACCACGTCTCCCGTTCCGCCTGCGCAGGTCGGCCCTGTTCCGTCCACGCAGATCGTCCCCGGCGTTTCACTGTTCAGGATATTGGTGCTCGGCTGATTTAACTTGAAGTTCTGGGAAACGCCGTACCAGAGTCTTTCGCCGGAGCTGTCTGTCAACACGGGCAGGCCTAGGTCCGCATACGGAAGTCGGCCGAATGTGGACCCGCTACTATCAGAACAGTTGGTCTCAGCGACTCCGTCGTTGAGAGAGTCCGTATAGCTCGTCGGCGTTGGCGTCGGGACCGGGTCAGGGCCCTCATCCGGGCAGGGCAGGTATCCCGGGCCGCGTTCCGGATGATTGTTCAATTCCGGGTAGTTCATCGCATAATTCAACAGCGCCTTCTTCGCCTTGAGCAGGGCAAGTCTTGTCTGCGTGTCGCGCGCATAGGTTTGCGCGTATTCATTAAGCCTGGTAAGCAGCATGTAGGACGACCCCACCAGCAGCACCAGCATGAACACGAGCAGGGCAATGCCACCCTGGCCGCGCCCCGTAATCGAGCCGGAGTGCCGTCGAACCCGCACTTCTCAACCCCTGTGGAGACAGGGGTCGGAGCGCACGCTCCGCCCCCTGAACCAACGGGCTGGATCCGGAAATATCAGGGCCGTCCGGAAGCCGGGCGCGAACCGGCATCCGCCGTCGGTGGCTGTCCATCCGGGGGAACCAGGCCGATAACACGCCTGGCTTCCGGTTCGTAGGTTTCGCCGACTCTGAGCTTCACGGAGGTATGGCCATCGGGCATAACGATTTTAACCTCGCCTGCCGTAACGTCGTGGGGAGTCACATCAATGGCGCCCGATTCGAGGCTGCCCTGATAGGTATTGCCGTCGTTGATCCACGCGGTATTTTCGCCGTCACTGCGGGTGACGACCCCACGCACCTTTATCGAGGTAACGGCTTGCAATAGCTTCTTCTTGGGCGCTGCTTTCACGGAAACAATGCCTCCAGCGGCCTGCTGCTTCTGCTGTTCCGCCTCTGCGTTGCGCAATTCATCCAGCTCCCGCCGCTGCTGCGGCGTGGTAAACAGCCGCCCCAGCTCATCGCCGGCGCAGTTGAAGGGAGCAATCGAGGCGGCTGCCAGCAGTATCGCCGCGGCCAGTTGCGATAGTTTTGCCTTCACCGGAGTCAGACCTTGATTTGCTTGCCGCTTGCAAGCTTAATCGTGAACCAGTCCAGTTCGCACTTCACCGTGATGTTGGACTTGTCCGGATCCATAATTATGACATTGCCCGATCGGTTCATTTTGCAGCTCTGTACGCTGTAGCTGCCTTCCGCCTTTCGGTCAAGAATACCCAACAGGTTAAGCAGATCACCTTCGTGCGCCAGGTGCATGTTCAGCGTCATTTGGCTGCTGTACAACTGGAAGTGGCCGAGGGTAACCGGAAAATCAGGCGAGTATTGGCTCTGTGAATGGATCTCGTAACTCAGGCCGGGCAGCCTCAGCTTGTCCCCGACCTTGCGCAACACCTCGAGCCAGTTGAGTCGCTGCTCATGCCCGATAACACCATTGTTGTAAAGAGTAACGAACTTGGGCAGGTAACGTTTGATCAACTTATCCTGTTCGTCCACCGCCAGGTAGCGCTGGCTGATACTCTGGAACTGGGCGTTGTTGCGGATGAACTCGAGTTTCATTTTTCCGCGGAAGTAATAACTTCCCCATATGAGCAGACTGCTGACGGCGATCGACGCCACCAGAATAGCCAGCGCTCCTCTCAGCAGGGGCCATTCAATGTCTTCACGCCGCATCGCCGATACCTATGACTATTTTCAACGAAAAATCAGCGGTCGTCTGCTGGACGTTGGTGTTGCCCTGCAGGCTTGCGTTCGAACTGGTGTCGAGCGGCATGGTAACGACCTCCACCTGGTAGACGGACTTCATCTGCCGAAGGATTTCGCTGAAACGGTTGATGGTGGCGATGGCGCCGCGGAAATCACCGTCGAACGGCGCTATGTGGCCGCGAATCATTGCGATCTGGTAAAGCTTGTATTTCGGTTTCCCGTTGTCCGGTATTATCGGCCCGCGCGCGGTCGCAATGCTTCGGGACCTGCCGTTCGTCTCCTGTGCCGCTTTTGTGCCGATTTTGGCATCGGGCCGGGTACTGGCCATCCACTGGATGCCGTCTATCTGTACCTTCGGAAAAGTCGAGAGGCCCTGGCTGATCAGCTGCATGGTCGGCAACGGCGACGTCTTGTATTGTTGCAGCGCACTTGCGAGCTGCACGGCAACCTGCAGATCCGACGGGTCCACCGGCGTCTGCGGCAGCCGCTCGCGGGCAATTTGATAGCGCGCCTGGTAGAACTGCGCCTTACTCATTGCCGCAAGGCTGCGCTGCTTGTAGCTGAGACCGTCCATGAAGGTAAAACCACCCCATGCGGCGCCGCCCAGCAACAGAAGCGCGCTGGCGGTCAGCATCGAATACTTGAGCTTGCGCATGGACTGGTACTTACGATCGGTAGACGATGCGTAGTAATTGGACGGTTTCTGCTTCAACAACTGATGCACGAAAAGCTGGTCGCTGAAAGGCGTTGTGACGCGGCGCTGTGAGCCAGCTGCCTCCAGCAGATCGTTGATATCCAGAAAGTGGTAGCGGCTGAAAGCCGAGTCCTTGTACTGGGCTTTGAGTTCCGTCAACAGGTCCCCTGTCACCAGCATGTATGTGTCGACCGTTTCGTCCGCGTTTGAAACACGCACGCTGTTCAGATATCGCCGGATTCGCTCCGCTTCTTCGCGTATGTGCGGGCCATACGGCTCCGTACCGTAGCGCGGCAACTGCACCAGCCGGCTGATTTTGAAAGCCCCATTCTGAAAATAGGTCTGCCTCAGTCCGCTGATGCTATGCAGCGACACGACAAGCACACTGTCACCTTGTTCCGGAAGGAGCTTGAGCAGCGACTGTGTAAACATCGGCAATGAATAAATACCCGCCACCGGCACCTTGAAATCGAGCAGAAGCTTGATCCACGGACGCACGATGTTCGGGTTCGTAATAGCGGTCATCAGCACCTGATCGTCGCGCCGCCCCTCCTGATCGCGTCCCGTAACCGTATAGTGGAAGTAAGGCGTGTCGCGAAACAGCCTTCCTTTCTTGCGCGTGACAATGGCTTCCCGGTCCGAACCCGTGACGTGCGGGATCGTGTCGCGTTTGAATTCCTCTTCAAACACGTCCACCAGCACGTACATGGGAATATTGGATGTTTCCCGGAGATACCTGGCGAAGAAGTCGCGTCCTTCTTCGTTGGCATCGAACAGGTAGGAGCTGCCGAGGTCGCCCTCTTTCCAGGAATAGACGGCGGCCTTGTGAGCGCTTAGATAAAGCGCCCGGCGCTTGTAGAGTTCAAGCTTTGATATGTGTAATGAGGTCATAAATCGGACCCAGAACCGACATCATCACCCAGCCGATAATCGTTCCAAGAATTACCGTCATTGTCGGCTCGATCAGGGACTGCAATCTGCTTATGGATTCGCGCACGTCCCGTGTATAGAAATAGGCAATATTTTCCAGGGATTCCTCCAGGGCGCCGGTATTTTCCCCAACCCGGATCATCCTCAACACCAGCTTCGGAAATAACCCCGTCGATTCAAAACTGTCACTGAGATTCTTGCCGTCGGCTATCTGCTGTCCAACCGAGCGCATGGCGGACTCAACTACCTTGTTGCCGGCTATTTCCTCGCCGGTCCGGATACAGTCGATGATGGTGATACCGGAGGCGTACATCATGGCGAAGAAACCGGCCAGGCGCGCCAGGATGATCTTGGTCAGAATCGGCCCCAGCACAGGCGCCTTGAGCAGCGCCCGGTCCACCATCATGCGCACGGGCGGACTGGTCTTAATACCTACAGTCAGCGCGATTGCGGCCAGTATCGGCCCGAATACCAGGATATACCAGTACTTCACAAAGAAGTGCGAGACGGCGATCAGTATGAGCGTGTGCAGCGGCAGCTTCTGGCCCATGGTCTTGAGAAACGAGACCAGTTGCGGGACGAGATAAATCATAAGGAAGAAGACAACGCTTATAACCACCGTGCCGACAAACGCGGGATAGGTAAACAGCTTCTTGGTCTGCGAAGCCTGCTCGTCCTGCCACTTGAGACTGTCGCCCAGGCGTCTGAATACCTCTCCGATTTCGCCTGACTGTTCACCGGCACGCACCAGGTTGCTGATTACATTACTGAATACGCCGGGAAAATCCTGCATCGCCTGGGACAGGGTTTTGCCGCCGCCGATGGACTCACCCATGGCTGAAATAACCTCGCGCAGCCGCGGATTGTCGGTGCTGTCACGCAGGTCCTCGAGACTTTCCAGAATGGGAACACCGGCGCGCGAAGTCTGTTCCATGTGGAAACAGAACAGGATCAGATCGCGGCGCTTGACTCCGCGTCCGGAAACCTTGTGGCTGGCCGCGCTGAGTTCCTTGCAGTTGACCAGGTCAAGGCCCATCCTGCGCAGGCGCATCTCGAGGTCGGCGACGTTAACCGCGTCGGCCTGTCCGACCTGGATGCGGCCCTGCTGATCTATCGCCTTGTACTGATAAAAATCCATGGAAATTACTTCTGGTTCAGGCGCGAGGTCAGGTCCACGACGCGTGAAATTTCTTCCAGGCTGGTGGAGCCCTCCAACACGCGCCGTGTGGCAATTTCGGCCAGGGGATGATACCCCTTGGACAAGGCCATACGCATCAGGTCGCGTTGCGTACCACGGCGCGCCACCAGTTCGTCCATGTCAGGGTCGAACTTGAGCACTTCCATGATCGCAAGCCGGCCCTTGTACCCCTGGTTATCGCACTTCGGACAGCCCACGGGCCCGTAGATGGGCTGGTGACGGTCGGTAAGCTTGAGTCCCAGCAGAGATCGCTCAAGGTCGCTCATAGCGTGCGTCTCCTTGCAGGCCGGACAAAGCCGTCGAACCAGGCGCTGCGCGACAATGCCGATGATATTGCCGGCCAGTACGTCAGGCGCGACGCCGATATCCAGCAACCTTGGTATGGCACCCAGGGCCGAGTTCGTATGCAGGGTGGAGAATACCTGGTGCCCGGTCATGGCAGCGCGTATCGCCATGCTGGCGGTATCCTCGTCCCGGATCTCGCCCACCAGGATGATGTCCGGGTCCTGGCGCATCATGGAACGGATACCGCTGGCGAAATCCAGTCGCGACGTTTCGTTTGCCGATGTCTGCCGAATCATGGTGGTCGGATACTCGACCGGATCCTCCAGGGTCATGATGTTGACCGACTCGGTGTTCAGGTAACTAAGGATGGAATAGAGGGTCGTTGTCTTGCCGCTGCCCGTGGGTCCCGTCACCAGGATGATCCCCTCGGGTCGCGCCACCATCAGTTTTAAAGTGGTCAGTTCATCCGGACTCAGACTCAGCTCTTCCAGGGACACGATGCCCTTCTGCCGATCCAGTACGCGCAGAACGATGTTTTCGCCGTGCACCGTGGGCAAAGTGGAGACGCGAAAATCCACCTGCCTGCCGGACAGAGACAGGGACATACGTCCGTCCTGCGGCGCGCGGGTTTCCGCGATATCCATGCCGGCCATGACTTTTAGCCGGACTGCTATCGCCGACCAGTAGTTCTTGTGCAGGCTTCGGATCTGACGCAGCACGCCGTCAATGCGGTAACGGAAACGCAGGAAGCCTTCTTCCGGTTCGAAGTGAACGTCCGAGGCGCCTCGCTTGACCGCGTCCTGCAGCAGCGCATTGACCAGCCGCACTACCGGCTGACTGTATTCGTCGCTTTCCGTATCCAGACTCTGGTAGTCGATTTCGCCGGTTTCAATCTCACGAAGGATGCCGTCCACGGAAAGTTCGAAACCGTAAAACTGGTCGATGGCCTTCTGTATCTCGGCTTCGCCCGCGAGCACCGGGATCACTTCGATGGTTCCGCCCAGGTGCGCGTTAAGCTGGTCCAACGCCACGACGTCAAACGTATCGGCCATGGCGACCGTCAATATATTCGTGTTGTTGTCAAATGTGATTGGCAGAACTTTGAGGCGGCGCGCCATATCCTTGGGAAGCATCTTGATGGATTCGCCGTCCGGCACGGCCCGGGTCAGGTCCACGCTTTCCTGGCCTATCACGCCGCCTATCACGTCACGGATAATGGCCTCGGTGGCGAACCCCAGGCGCACCAGGATCTTGCCAAGATGTTCCTTGGTACGCTTCTGCTCAGTCAGCGCGATATCGATCTGGTCGGGCGTGGTCACACCCTTGTGGACCAGGATCTCTCCCAGTCGCAGGTGTTTCTTGTGAGGACCGGTTGTCACCGGGATGACTGCCCCTTCAATGCCCGGATTCGCGCCAGCGCCGCATTCGGATCGAAACTCGCATTGCCCTTACTGGCCAACTTCAGGGCCACGTTGTAGTAGTCCAGGGCAGTCTGCCGCTGGCCCATGTGGTCCAGGCTGATGGCCAGATTCATCGCATAATCGGCACTCGACGCATCGTTGCGATAAGCATCGAAGAAGGCCTGTTGTGCCTGCGCCCAATTTCGTTGACCGGCATAGATATTGCCGAGAATGAAATACAGGAAGGCATTATCAGGTTCATGGCGCAACATGACTTTCACCGCGCTCTCGCTTTGTTGCGGAGCCCCGGTGTGGCCCATGGCAATGAGTCCGGCTCTGGCGTACGGATTGCGGGGATCAGCTGAGAGAACCTTGCCATACCACTTTACCGCACTGTCCATATCACCGCGCTTCACATCGATTGCCGCCATCCCGAGCATCGCATCGGGGTCGCCGGGGTCGTTGCTCAGAACCTGAAGGTACTTGCTTTGCGCATCCTTATAGTGACCCGCAAGATAATCGTCATAGGCCTGCTTGACGGTTACGCCGGACTGCGACGGGCCCTTGCTGTGACTGATCTGGATGGCCGAAGCCGGGAATTGAATCTGTGCCGGCGGCGGCTCATTCGCTGAATTATCCGCTTTGGCCATGACCGCCTCAGGCTTGGGGACGGCCCCAGCTGCGGCGCTGGATTTTTCCCTTTCGGCGGGGGCGGCCGCCGCGGGCACGGTTTGCGCGGTCTGTGGCGTTTCCGCTCCGCTCCCGGCGGCTGCCGGCTGAATGCCGCCTTGCGTCGTATCCCCGACAAGTTTGGCCGGCGGCGTGGCGGCGGCGGCTGAAGCCGCGGCAGGCGTGGCGGCGGCGG
>CAZNWR010000006.1:0-29558 GCA_964576645.1 uncultured Enterobacteriaceae bacterium
TACAGCCCCCTCTCCCGCTTGCGGGAGAGGGACGGGGAGAGGATGGTTTGCCAGCGGTTTTCTCCTCACCTGGATGTTGCTTGCGAACGGCGCCGCGGCGCAAGCCCTGCCGCGGGCGGAACCGGTGCCCGGGGGCGTCGCCGAACTACGGCTTTCCGGCAACGAGCGGCCCCGTGCCAGCTACGACGGTCACCGGGTCATGGTGGTGGGCCGTCCCGGCGAATGGACCGCGGTGGTGGGCATTCCCCTGGATGCAAAACCCGGACCGCAGAAGCTGACACTCGGCTCCGGCACTACCGTGCTATTCCACGTTGCGGCCAAGCACTACGCGGAGCAGCGGATCACGTTGAAAAACAAGCAGCTGGTGAACCCCACGCATCTGGATATGAAGCGTATTGAGCGCGAGGAACACGTTATCAAAGCCGCCAAGACGGAATGGACACCGCGCGATCATCCACCGCTGACCCTGGAGCAGCCGGTGCACGGTCCCTACAGCAGCCCGTTCGGTCTCAGGCGCTTCTTCAACAACCAGCCGCGCCAGCCCCACTCCGGCATCGACATCGCGGTACCCAAGGGCACGCCGGTGCGCGCATCGGCGTCGGGCCGCGTGTCACTGACGGGCGACTTTTTCTTCGACGGCAAAACCGTTTTTATCGATCACGGCCAGGGACTGGAAACCGTGTACTGCCACATGGAAAAGATCATCGTGAACAAAGGACAGGAAGTCGCGCGCGGCCAGGTCCTGGGGCTGTCCGGCATGACCGGCCGTGCCACCGGACCGCACGTGCACTGGAGTGTGTTCCTTAATGATACGGCGGTGGATCCGGAGCTGTTTCTGGGCGCACCAATAAGGGAATAAGTGCATGGTGCGTGGTGCGTGGTGCGTGGTGCCAGCTACCGTGCACCCTGCACCCTGCACCATGCACTAGGACCCCTCCTTCCACCGATACCACTCCATCCCGATCATTTCGCGCAGAGAATCCGAGCTCAGCAGCATGGCGTGCGCCGACGGCAACCAATTGAGCCAGGCAGGGCGGCGATCGGACCTTGACTGAAAATACGTGGGCGCCGGCGTCACCGTTATTCCCATCTGTCGGAAGGCCCAGGCCGCGCGCTTCATGTGCAGGGCGTACGTCACCAGCAGAATGCTGTCGACGCCGGCTTCCTTCAACATCCCCGTGCTGTAGAGGGCATTTTCCCAGGTATTGCGGCTGCGCCCTTCCACCCACCTGGGGTTGACGCCGAAGCGCCGCCGCAACGTCTCCGCCATCAATGCCGCTTCCGATCGGGGTTCGTCCCAGACCCGCCCGGCGCTTACCAGGATCGGCAGACCGGTGTCCGCATGCAACCGGGCGCCGTAGCGCAGGCGCACCAAGGCACAGGCGGCCGGGACATCGCCCCCGTATTCCGGCGCCGCCGCGTTGCGCCCGCAACCGAGCACGACGATGGCGCCGGCGCCGGACGTCTTGAGTTCAGACGCCGTCAGGGCGTGCGCGGGCTCCACTTGGCCGGCAAGGCGGCGCGCAACCACGGGCAGGGAACACAACAGCAACAAGGAAAGTGACAGCGCGGCCACCAGGACCGCCAGCCGCCGGCGCCAGACCATCAACAACAGCGCGACGACGAACAGCGCAATGATGATCCCCGGCGGCAGCAGCAACGACTTGGCTACGGCCGACACTACCGGGTTCATTCATCGGGGCCCTCGGTCCCGATGTCGCGACCCTCAGCCTGCAAATCCGCATGATAGGACGAGCGCACCATCGGCGCGCTGGCCACGTTGGTAAAGCCAAGCCCGCGCGCGAACTCGCCCAGCGCCTGGAATTCACTGGGCGGGGCAAAGCGCTCCACGGGCAGGTGGAAACGGCTTGGCTGCAGGTACTGGCCCAGGGTCAGCATGTTGCAGCCATGGGTGCGCAGATCCCGCAACACCTGCCTGACTTCCTCCAATTCCTCTCCCAGTCCCAGCATGAGTCCCGACTTGGTGGGAATGTCCGGGTGGCGCTGCTTAAATTGCTGCAGGAGATCCAGCGACCACTCGTAGTCCGCGCCCGGGCGGGCTTTGCGGTACAACCTCGGGATGGTTTCCAGGTTGTGGTTGAACACGTCCGGCGGCGATTCCGCCAGGGCGTCCAATGCGCGTTCCATGCGCCGGCGGAAATCGGGCGTGAGAATCTCAACCTGGATCTCAGGCACCTGTGATCTCACCGCCGCCACGCAGCGGGCAAAGTGCGAAGCGCCGCCGTCGCGAAGATCATCCCGGTCCACCGAGGTAATCACGACATAACGCAGCCCCATAAGCGCGGCGGCCCTTCCCAGGTTTTCAGGTTCGTTTTCATCCAGCGGCCGCGGCCGTCCATGGGCGACATCGCAGAACGGACAACGGCGCGTGCACAGATCCCCCATGATCATGAAGGTGGCGGTGCCGTGGTTGAAGCATTCCCCGAGGTTCGGGCAGGACGCCTCTTCGCACACCGTGTGGAGCGAATGCGCGCGCAGCAACTGCTTCAGTTCCAGCACGCGCGGGTGGGTGGGCGCCTTGGCCCGGATCCAACGGGGCTTGCGCGGTAACGGTCCTTCGCTTGGCACGACCCGGATGGGAATACGCGCGGTTTTCAGGCGGCCGCGCTGGTCCTTTTTGAGTGGGCCTGAAGGCGTTTGCATTGCGGGGTTAGTGTCGTTCACGTCCGTACCCGATTATACGCTCCCGCATCACCCCTTAAAGCGCCTGGTGGCGGCGCCCCCGTCAGGCAGCGCTCCAGCTGCGGTACCAGCAGTGCGCCCGCCCGATCGCTGTCCAGAGCCGCGCCCAGTTCCTCGAGGCTGGTCATAGCAAGCCCCGGGTAACCGCAGGGATTGATACGCTGAAATGGCGACAGATCTCCGTTCACGTTTAACGCCAGGCCGTGGTAGCTGCAACCGCGCCGTACCCTTATCCCCAGCGACGCGATTTTCGCATCCGCCACGTAAACGCCGGGCGCACCGGCGCGGCGCCGGCCGGTAATGTCCAGTTCCGCCAGCATATCGATAACGGCCTGTTCCAGGCGCTGCACCAGCGTGCGTACGCCGAGATTGCGGCGCTTGAGATCGAGAAGGACGTAGATGACAAGTTGACCGGGTCCGTGATAGGTGACCTGCCCGCCCCGATCCGAGTGGATCACCGGGATAGTGCCGGCATCGATGATGTGCTCCGCGCGCCCGGACAGCCCCAGGGTAAACACGGGTGGATGCTCCAACAGCCAGATTTCATCGGTCGTGGCGGGATCGCGTTCGCCGGTAAACCGTTTCATGGCGGCGAAACACGCGCTGTAGTCCCGCAGACCCAGGCGCTGGACCAGAATTTCCACGGCGCCGCCTACAACGCAACCAGGACCCGATCGTGGGAACTCAGGTCCATGTATATGGCGTCCAGCTGGGCACGATTTTGCGCCTGGATAGTCACGGTGACGGACATGTATTTGCCGCGCCGGCTGAGCCGCGTGTGTACCGCCCCCTCGTGTATATCGGGAGAGTGCCTGCGGATCAGTGCAACCACGAGCGAATCGAAGTCAGACGCCGCCTTGCCCATCGCCTTGATGGGAAAGCGGCAGGGAAACTTCAGTGCCGACTCCGTATTTTCGTCTTCCGCCAAGTCTGTCCACCCGTTCAGATCCGCTCGCAAACAGCGTAACATATCCGTCCGTAGGGGGCGGGAACGGAGAGCAGCCCCGCGCCGGCAAGGCGTGGAGGAGGCTTGGTCGCCGTCCGGACACACAACCAAATCAACTGACGGAAGGACGGAAAATGAGACGCTATATAACTCCGATTTTGATGCTGTTTGGCCTGCTGATGTGTACCGCTGGCGCCTTCGCCGATAACCAGAACCAGGCACAGACCAAGGCCCAGCGAGAGGCTGAAATGAAGTCGGTTTCCGGGCAGATCCTGAAAACCTGCAAACAGGCGCCCACCAATGACAAGCCCTCCATCCCCAACGGCATGCAGGCGAGCAAGGACGACATGATCGCGGCGATGCACGCGGTGAAGGCCTACAACGCCAAGGGCTATGCCTACCTGGGCTGCCTGGACAAACTGCAGGCAAGCTGGGGTAAGGATGTCACGCCGACGCAAAAGGAGATCATCGCTATATTTCACAATAAGGTGGTAAAGGACATGCAGGACGTCGCCGAGCTGTTTAACGAGGCCCTGCGCGCCTTCAAGGGGCGTTCGTCGGACTGATCCCGGGCGCCATGCCCGGCCCGCGGTCCCCGGGGCTGAACCGCTCCGGGCGACCCGACCGGGGTCACGCCCGAGCAGGGCCCGCGCCTTGCCGGGGCCGCACCAGCCGGGACGGGCATTTCAGGGACGCTGTCACAGAATTTGAAAACCCGGGAAAACCAGTGCGCATCTTACGGAACATATCCTTGCCTTTCCCAGTCAAATTAGGGTCTTGTAGGGCCGGTACGCGAGCCTGTTTAGCTGCAAAACAGCTATAATATTTTTGTTCAGAGGTAGATCACGAGCCCCGTCCAGAATAAGCAGGGGGTTCCGGCCGCAGCCGGCGCGGTAGCCAAGGAGCGATCCCAGATGCCCGAGCAGTCTGTAGATACCAAGTTTCTGAAGTCGATACCCATATTCGGTTCGCTGTCCGAGGAGGAACTGACCCAGATCCTCAAGGCGCCGGAAAACGGTATTGAAGAGTATGGGATGAAGCAGGTCATCATCCGTGAAGCCGAGATCGGCAAGTGCATGTACGTGGTACTGGATGGTGCCGTCGACGTATCCATTCGCGGAGGCGACGCCTACGGCAGGGAACTGTCCATCGCCACCCTGCGCCCGGGCGATTTCTTCGGTGAGCAGGCGCTCACCCAGGAAACCACGAGTACCGGCCGGCGCAACGCCACCGTCCGCGCCCTGCAACATGCCAAAGTCTTCAAGATAGACAAAAAGTACGTCACGCTCGCCCTGCAGGGCGACGGCTCTGAAGATCCGACGGTTCGCCACACCCGCTCCGAATATCTTGAAGTCCGCGAACTGATCCGCGGCATGCGGCTGTTCCAGAGCCTTACCGACGAAGAACTGAACTCCATCGGCAACTGGACTGAAGTAATCAAGGTCGGCCCCGGAGACTTCGTTTTGAAGGAATCGGACTCCGGCGACTGCATGTACGTGATCCTGGACGGAACCGTCGAAATCTTTACCCTGGACGATGACGGCAGGATCGTGATCCTGGCAACTCACACCAAGGGGCAGTATTTCGGAGAACAGTCACTGCTGCCGGGCAGCTCGGGGAAGCGGACCGCCTATGCACGCAGCAACGATGTGGCGCGCCTGATCAAGGTACCGAAGGAGTACTTCAGACTGGTGCTGAACCGGGACAGTGCCGTGGCACAGGCGCTGTTGAAAATCGGACAGAAGCAGAAGAAGGAACTGAATCAGATCCACAAGCATTAAGCGGCTGCGGTTCCCGCCGCAGCTCCGTCCACTTCTTTCCTGCGCGCCGCCCGCGGCCGCGTTGTATTTGCACATCGTTCTGCACACAACGCGACTTTTGCATAAAATGTCGCTTCCATGATATCGGATGGCCCGTTCCCGGAAACACCGTCCGACCTGAACCGTTATGAAAGCACTGGAAATAAAGGGACTCGAGAAGACTTACGCCAACGGCGTACGCGCCCTGGACCACATCGACCTGGACGTGGAGGCCGGCGATTTTTTCGCCCTGCTGGGCCCCAACGGTGCGGGTAAATCCACCACCATCGGCATCGTTTCCTCGCTGGTCCGCAAAAGTGCCGGCTCGGTATCCATCTTCGGCGTAGACCTGGTGTCGGATCCCTACCGCGCCAAGTCGTTCCTCGGGATAGTGCCCCAGGAGATCAACTTCTCACAATTTGAAAGCTGCCTGGAGATCGTGACCAACCAGGCGGGATATTACGGCCTGCCGCGCGGGCTGGCGCTGGAGCGCGCCGAGAAATACCTCAACCAACTCGGTCTGTGGGGCAAGCGCAACGACCAGTCGCGCACGCTTTCTGGAGGTCTGAAACGGCGGTTGATGATCGCCCGCGCGCTGGTACACGAACCGAAGATCCTGATCCTTGATGAGCCCACGGCCGGGGTGGACGTGGAGTTGCGGCGCTCCACCTGGGATTTCCTTTTGCAGACCAACCAGGCGGGAACGACCATCGTGCTTACCACCCATTACCTGGACGAAGCCGAGAGCCTGTGTAAAAGCATCGCGATCATCGACAAGGGACACATCATCGAAAACACGTCCATGAAGCAACTGCTGGGCAAATTAAACACCGAGACTTTCGTCCTCGATATTGACCAACCCTGTGAACGCGCACCGAACCTGAACGGCTACGTGCTGCGACTGGTGGACCCCACGACGCTCGAGGTAGAGATGAATCGGCGGCAGAATCTCAATGATCTGTTTACGCTGCTTTCCGGTAGCGGACTTCGGGTCCGCAGCATGCGCAACAAGGCGAACCGGCTTGAGGAGCTGTTCATCCGGCTGTTGAACGACGGCGGCCGACCCAACTGATCACCATGGAAACCAATTCCATCTTCATCGCCTACTCAACCATCGTCCGCAAGGAGATCAGCCGCTTTACGCGAATCTGGATGCAGACGATCCTGCCGCCAGCGGTGAGCATGACGCTGTATTTCGTTATCTTCGGCAACCTGATCGGCAAGCGCATCGGCACCATGCACGGCTTCAGCTACATGGAATTCATCGCGCCCGGCCTTATCATGATGTCCATTATCAATAATGCCTATTCCAACGTGGTGTCGTCTTTCTTCGGCGCCAAATTTCAGCGCCACATCGAGGAGATGCTGGTAGCGCCCGTACCCAACTGGGTGATCCTGGCGGGTTATGTTACCGGCGGTGTTTCACGCGGTTTGCTGGTGGGACTGGTCGTGACGTGCGTGGCGCTGTTTTTCACCAAACTGCATGTTCACAGTTACCCGATCGTAGTGATCGTGGTGCTTCTCACCTCAATCCTGTTTTCCCTGGCCGGCATGGTCAACGCCATTTTCGCACGCAAGTTCGACGACATTTCCATTATTCCGACGTTTGTGCTGACGCCGCTGATTTACCTGGGCGGGGTGTTCTATTCCATCGACCTGCTGCCCCCGGTGTGGCGGCACATTTCACGTTTTAATCCTATTCTGTACATGGTCAACGCCTTTCGCGACGGCATCCTGGGGATCTCGGATATCTCCATCGGCAACGCCGTCGCCATCATCGTGGTGTTCGTGGCCATTCTTACCGCCTATTGCCTGTTTCTGCTGAACCGCGGCACCGGCATCAAGACCTGACATACTTCCGGCGATACGCCGGAAGTATGTCATCCCGGACGCGTAGCGCTCCGGGATCCAGTCAGTTGAAAGTGTGCGCTAAGCGCACACATTTGTTGCACGGTTCCTGGCACTGCCGCCGCCGGCTAACGCCGGCTCTGTTGTCCCAGGATGACGGTAGGCCCAAGGCCTCTCTTCAATCGAACTTGCCCTTGAGCCGGTCGATGATATTAGCGGTGAACTCGCGGGTGCCGAGTTTGCCGCCGATGTCATGGGTGCATTCTCCCTGGGCGATAGCGGACAGGATGGCGATGCGCAGTTCATGGCCCAGGTCATAACGGTTGATGTGATCCAGCAGCATACCGAAGGCCAGCAGTGCGGCGGTGGGATTACATTTGTTCTGCCCGGCAATATCCGGTGCCGTGCCGCCGGACGGGTCAAACATGGCCACATCCACGCTATCGTCGTCATTGAAACTGTAGTTGCCGCTGGCGCCCGTACCGATACTCCCGATCAGACCGCTCGCCATGTCAGACAGAAAGTCGCCGTACTCGTTGAGAACCAGCACCACCTCGTAGTCTTCCGGGCGCAGGATAATCTTCGCCAGCAGTGCGTCGAACAGTTCGACATTATGCTTCACATCCTGGTAATCGCGGTGTACTTCCTTGACTACCGCCTCGAACAACCCATCCGTGGCGCGCTGTATCGTGTGCTTCGAAGATGACGTGACCCTGAGCCCCTTGTGCCGGGCAAACTCAAAGGCGAATCGCGCCGCCTGCCGGCACGGACCGCGTTCCACCAGGCGGATGGAGATGGCGGCGTCCTTTCCCACCATGCGCCCGGGATCATCGTAGGTGCCGCCAGTGGCGATGCGCACGATGTACAGAAAAACATCCTCGGTGAAATTGGACTTGATCCCTTTGATAGAGATAACCGGCCGCAGGATCACACTGAAGTCGCACATCCGCCTTATGATGGCGTTGGGACTGGTCGTGCGCGTGATGGTCGGGTACTTGACCGCCAGCTTGGTCTCCTTCATGGAGCAAGCCACCTTGTCGAACAGGTCACGATCACCCGACTCCCTGTTTTCCAGCGACAGGTCAAACGGTATGAACTCGAATTGCAGCGGCATGGCGTCGGCGATTGCATGCAGCGATTCGCGTAATTCAGGCCCGATGCCGTCCCCCAGCAGCTCCGTTACTCTGATCGTGCTCATAATTATTTATCTCCATACTGCCGGTGCCTGGTCCTTGGTGCAGGGTGCCCAGGAGCGTGCACCATCCACAAAGATTATGCCCCAATCCCGTACTACTGATCCTCGCCGCGGCAGATGCACCCGCTGGTACACGTCTCCTTCACGTGCACCTCGGCCAGACCCGGCAGGGCCGGTTCCAGCTTGCGCCAGATCCAGCGTGCCAGGTTTTCACTGGTAGGGTTCTCCAACCCCTCTATTTCATTCAGATAATGGTGATCCAGTTTTTGAAAAACGGGAGAGAAGGCCGCGCCGATGTCGGCAAAATCCATCACCCACCCGGTCCCGTCCTGCAGTTCTCCGTCCACGTGAACGGCGATACGGAACGAATGCCCATGCAGACGCCGGCATTTGTGATCCGCGGGAAGATTGGGCAGCAGGTGCGCGGCCTCTATTTGAAACTCCTTGTATATACGCATGGCCCGCGGCGTCTCCCGCTTCTTTCAGTTAGACAGTCCCCGGCGTTTAAAGGCCTGGTAGAGTTGATCGGCACGATTCCAGACCGGTCCGGGCACAGCGGCGCCGACAGCCTCGCCGTCCAACCTGCAAACCGGGGCGATCCCCATGGTAGAACTGGTGATCCAGATCTCATCCGCTTTTCGAAGTTCAGCTTCCGTAATGGACGCCTGTTCGCAATCCACCCCGCCGGAATTCAACAATTCCACCACCAGGTCGCGCGTTATCCCCGGCAGCAGCCTGTTGCTCTTCGGTGGCGTACGGACTTTACCACCGTACACGGCAAACACGTTGCTGGCGGCGCCTTCGGTTACGAACCCGTCCCGCAGCAGGATAGCCTCGCGTGAGCCGTCGCGACGCAGCGCGCGCTCGCGCAACAGAATGTTCGGTAGAAGACTGATGCCCTTTATGTGGCAGTATTGCCAGCGTATATCCTCATGGGTGATCGCGTGGATCCCGGCGCTGAAATCCCGATCCGGTATCGGGTTGCACATGGCAAACACGGTCGGCCGCATGCCGGAGGATATCGCGTGATCGCGCATGCCTTCGCCACGGGTAACCTGTAAATAGACCGCGCGGTTTTCCGCGCCCGGATTCCGTTCCAGCATACCTCCGACAATTCGTCCCCATTCGGCATTGGAGTGCGGATTGTCCATATAGATCTCGACCAGACTGTTGTTCAGGCGCATCAGATGTTCGTCCAGGCGCAGCACATGCCCGCCAAAGACCGGGATCACCTCGTATACCCCGTCTCCGAATATGAATCCGCGATCGAGCACCGACACCCGCGCGGACTGCTCGGGCATATATTCCCCATTGAGATATACCGTGGACATGGCGAACGCCTTGCAAGCCGATTTAACGGAAAAAGAGCCGGACCTCGTCTTTCCAACGCTGATAAAGACTGCCTTCCGCCACCGATTCAAGCGCGATGAGCTTGCGATCGGCCAGCTCCTTGCCGTTGAGACTCACCTTGAGGCTTCCCTCGACGGCGCCCTTGCTGATCGGCGCGATCAGGGTGCCCACGATATTCGATTTTGCATCAAGTTGCTTGTAGCTGCCGCGTGGTATTGTGACATACAGGTCCGACGGTATGCCCAGGTCGACCCGATTACGGCCGCCCTTCCAGACGCGGGAACTGGTCACAACTTCATTGGCGGAATAAAGCTTTCGCGTTTCGTAAAAGCGGAAGGCATAGTTCAGAAGCGTCTGCGAATCACTGACACGCGCGTGGGCGCTGTCCGTGCCCATAACCACCGAGACAAGCCGCATGCCGTCGCGTTTGGCCGAGGCAACCAGGCAATACCCGGCGTTTTCCGTGTGCCCGGTCTTTACTCCGTCCACGGTGGGGTCCTGCCACAGCAGGCCGTTGCGATTGTGCTGCGTAATGCCGTCAAAGGTGAACTGCTTCAGGGAATTCAGAGCGTATGTCTGCGGGAAGTGACGGATCAACGCCGCCGCCAGTTTCGCCAGATCCCGGGCCGTGGAGTAATGGTTCGGCTCCGGGAGCCCGGTAGCATTGGCGAAATGCGTGCCCTTCATTCCCAGCTTCTTGGCGTACTGATTCATCATGGCGACGAATACATCCTCGCTTCCGGCCACGTGCTCGGCCAAGGCAACGCTCGCATCGTTACCGGAATCGACCAGGACCCCTTTAAGCAGATCCTCCACGGTGACTTTCTTGCCGACCTCGATAAACATCCTGGATCCCGGCATCTGCCATGCCTTCTTACTTATGGTAACCTCGTCGCTGCGCTTGACGCGGCCCGCCTTGATTTCGTCGGAAACGATATAAACCGTCATCATCTTAGTGAGACTGGCCGGTGCTTCCCGCTTGTCCGGATTTTTCGCAGCAATTATCTGACCGCTGTTAAAGTCCATTACCACGTACGCTCTGGCGTCGAGTTTCGGCGCCGCCGGCACAATGGTCGGCCCGGCACGGACAGCGGTCGCCAGAATACCTGATAGAAAAACCAATGCGAGTAATCTTTTCAACATAACGGTTTCACTGCCTCTTTACGTCTGTACTGAAGTTTTGCATATGGATCATGCTAATGGGTAACGATCCGGTGGTCGAATACGCCCAACCGGTCCAGGCTGGTCACGATGCGATCGGCGGCATCCACCTGACGCAACGGGCCGATTCGGACCCGGAAGAATGCACGTCCGTCCACCACGGTTTGGCTGATACTGACCGAGACGTTATCGAGCACGCTCAGTCGGTTGCGCAGATTCTCCGCATTCTGACGATAGCTGAAAGCGCCGACCTGGATGTAGAAGTCATGGATCCCCCCTTCCGGCACGCTCGGGCCCGATGCGACTTCGTTTCGTCTGTACGTCGCGGGGTCGATTGCCTTCACCTCAACCAGGCCGGTACCGGCCGACAGTATACCGAGCTTGGCGGCGGCAGCGTAGGAAAGGTCTATCAGGCGATTCTTCTGAAACGGCCCGCGGTCGTTTACTTTCACAATCACTCTCTTGCCATTCCCCAGATTTGTGACCTGCACGTAGGTCGGCAACGGCAGCGTTTTGTGGGCCGCGGTCATCGCGTACATGTTGTACGTTTCTCCATCCGAAGTGCGCTGGCCGTTGAATTTTGTCCCGTACCAGGAAGCTATGCCGCGAGCCGCGTAGCCGACGCTGCTTTTCATGACGTAGTAGCGGCGACCCTTGACCACGTAGGAGTCGGGATTCCCGTAGGGGCTGCGCGGCTGCACGGTGGGCACGGCGTCGGGAATAGATGAAGCGTCGATGCTTCCCACGGGCGGCCCGCTGTCCTGCCGCACCACGGCCGAACATCCCTGCAGCGCACAGACAGAGACGGCGACGATCAGCACGCGGACAAGTCCCGGCTCGGTAGAACGCACGGTACCAATCAAGGGACCATCACTCATCCGTGGAAGTTCCGTCGTAGTCCGCCCGGATCTGTTGAGCCAGTTGGTACACCGCCATGGCATAAAGCGGACTGTTGTTGTAGCGCGTTATTACATAGAAATTTCTGAACCCCAACCAGTATTCGTCGCCGGTTTTTTCTTCCAGCGCCAACAGCTTGGCCTCGGTATTTTCCGGCAATTTGATCGGCGTTTGGATTCCCAGTTTCGCCAGATCGCCAGGTGTCAGGTTCGGTGTCAAATCCGGTCCCAACGCGCTGGTATACGCTTTGCCGCTCACCTGCACCGGTAAAGTCACCAGACCGCCGGTCCTCCATCCATGCAGGTTGAAATAGTTTGCGACGCTGCCGATGGCATCAGCCGGATCGGACCACAGGTCGGCGCGGCCGTCCGAATCAAAGTCCACTGCGTACTCCCGGTAACTGCTGGAAATGAACTGCGGTATGCCCATGGCGCCGGCATAGGAGCCGGTGACCGTTGTCGGATCGAGGTTCTGCTCGCGGGTCAGCAGCAGAAACTGCTCGAGCTCATTGCGGAAGAAATTCGACCTGGCCGGGTAATCGAACGCCAGCGTCGCCAGCGAGTTGAGAACCTTGTACCTGCCGGTACTCTTGCCGTAACGGGTTTCCACTCCGAGAATGGCGGTGATGATCTCGGGCGGCACGCCGTATTTCCGCTGCGCGCGCAACAAAGCCTCCCGGTTGTTCTTCCAGAACTCAACTCCCAGGCGAATTCTGTCCGGTTGCAGAAACAGGGTCCGGTAACGGTACCAGGGCAGGGATTCGGCGGGTTTCGATATGGCCTTAAGGACGGCATCGGAAATCGTGGCCTGGCCCAGGATGGCCTGCAATCGTTTGGCGCTGAAGCCGTGCCGGGCAACCATGTTGGAAATGAATTCCTTGACGGCCGGCCGATCCAGCAAACCCGCGCGGGCCGGCGCCGTGAGGCACATTCCCACAACCAGGCATAGCAACACTGCTGCGCGCATGAGTATCAGTCTCCCAGGAAACGTCGGTGGGTTTGAATACCCATGAGAATTCCGAATCCCACCATCAGAGTGACCATGGACGTGCCGCCCTTGCTGATCAGCGGCAGGGGCACGCCTACTACGGGCAGTTGCCCGGAAACCATGCCCATGTTGACAAATACATACATAAAAAATGTGAGCACGATGCCGGCACCCAGCAGCCGGCCAAAGCTGTGTTGCGAGTTCATGGCGATCTGAAGGCCACGAACGACGATTATCAGGTAGATGCTGGTAAGCAGCAGGACGCCCATCAGGCCGAATTCTTCGCAAAACACGGCGAAAATGAAATCCGTGGACCGTTCGGGCAGAAACTCCAGGTGTGACTGGGTACCGTTCAGCCAGCCCTTGCCATAGATACCACCCGAGCCCACGGCGATTTTCGACTGGATGATGTGATAACCGGCCCCAAGGGGATCCTGTTCCGGGTCCAGGAAAGTGAGCAGCCTGCGGCGCTGGTAATCGTGCATGAAATGCCACAACACCGGGGTCGACGTCGCCGCCAGCACGATGAAACTGAGAATCAGGCGCCAGCTCATCCCTGCCACGAACAGAACGGCGAAGCCGGCGGTGGCCACCAGCAGCGCGGTACCCAGATCCGGCTGCTTGGCGATGAGCACGACGGGAATCAGGATCAGGACTCCCGCGACACAGATCTGCCAGAACCTGGGTGGCAAGCCGCGTTCCGAGAACATCCACGCCAGAAGCAGCGGCACGGCAAGTTTCATAAGTTCCGACGGCTGGAAGCGCAGGACCCCGATATCCAGCCAGCGTTGCGCACCCTTGCCCACGTCGCCTATTAACAGCACCAGCACCAGCAGCACGATACCAAGCAGGTACAACGCAAGGGACCAGCGCGCCAGGTGCGCCGGCGGGATCTGCGCCACCAGGAACATGGTTCCGAACGCGAGCACCAGCCGCATCCCCTGGTGAATCACCACGTCCATGCTCTGGCCGCCGGCACTATACAGTATGACCAGGCCGATGCCGCACAGGACCAGCAGCGCGAACAACAGCGGTATGTCTATGTGCAGCCTTTCAGTTATCGATGATTCTCTCACGTGTCTAACCCTTGTTCGCCAGCGACCCGATCAAGTAGTGATCGAACAGGGTCCGGGCAATGGGCGCGGCGGCGTGTTCGGCGCCGCCGTTTTCCACCACCACGGCCACCGCAATAGTGGGGTCATCCACCGGCGCGAAAGCGATAAACAGGGAATGATCGCGCAGGTTCTTGGGAATTTCGCTGGCGTGGTACTCCTGGCCCTGGGCGATGTCTATGACCTGCGCCGTGCCGGTCTTGCCCGCGAATTTATACGGTGCGCCTCTACCCTCTCGCCGCGCCGTGCCGCGAGGGCCGTTCACCACCTCGTACATGGCATGGATGATGTCATCCCAGTATTGCGGGTCGTTGGCGTGAATCACGTTTTTCAGCGTGGTTGAGGCGTGAATCAGTGTCTTGCCGGTCAGGGGATCCTTTACCTCGCCGAGCAGGTGCGGCTTGAGAACGTGCCCCCTGTTAGCTATGGCCGCCACGGCAACCGCCAGTTGCATCGGGGTTACCAGAAGGTATCCCTGCCCGATGCCGAGATCCACCGTCTCCCCGGGATACCAGGGCTCCTTCAATGTCCTGCGCTTCCAGGCCGGCGTCGGCACCAGACCGCCGCTTTCGCCGCCGATATCGATGCCGGTCGGCGATCCGAAACCGAACTGCTTCAGTGCCTGGTCCAGGCGGTCGATGCCCATGTCATGGGCGAGCGTATAGAAATAAACGTCACATGACTGCTCGATGGCCTGGGTCAGGTTCACATGACCGTGCCCGCCCCGCTTCCAGTCACGGTAGCGGTGCGAATCTCCCTTGAGCATAAAAAATCCTGGACACCAGGTTTCATCGTCCAGGGTTCGCACGCCGTCCTGCAGCGCGGCGAAACCCAGAAACGGCTTTATGGTGGAGCCCGACGGATACTTGCCGCGCAGGGCACGATTGAGCAGCGGCGTGCCAGGCGAGTCCAGCAAATTTTTGTAGTCCGTGGAATCGATGCCGTTGACGAAAAGATTGGGGTCGTATCCAGGTGAACTGACCGAAGCCAGCACCCCCCCAGTCCTCGGGTCGATGGCTACCACGGCGCCGCGTTTCCCGGCCATGGCCTTCTCCGCCAACCTCTGGAGAGACACGTCGATAGTGAGATAAATGTTCTTTCCGGGGATGGGGGGCGTACGGTCCAGAACGCGGATAACCCTGCCTTCTGCATTGACTTCCACCTGCTCATAGCCGACGCGTCCGTGCAGCAAATCCTCGTAGGCCTTCTCCACCCCGATTTTTCCGATGTGCGATGTGCCGGCGTAATTGGAGCGATCCAGGGAATTCAGGTCCTGCTCATCAATCATGCCCACATAGCCCACCGTATGGCCGAGCATGGGCCCAAGTGGGTAATACCGGTTCAGGGTGGCGGCCACGTCAACGCCGGGAAACCGGTGCAGGTTCACTGAGATCCGAGCTACTTCCTCGTCAGTAAGATTGAATCTCAGCGGAATGCTCTCGAAGCTGCGCTTTTTCTTCACCAGGTCTTTGAAACGTTTAATGTCACTGTCGCTGATGGGAATGATCTTGCGCAGCCTGGCAATGGTGCGGTGAAGGTGTTTAATCTCCTCGGGCACCAGCACCAGGCTGAACGATGGGCGATTATCCGCCAGCAGAACACCGTCCCGGCTGAAAATCAGGCCGCGAATAGGCGGTATCGGGATGACCTTGACCCGATTGTTCTTGGACAGGGTCGTAAAGTGATCGTGCAGAACTACCTGCAGGTAGGAAATGCGGGCCAGAAGAATTCCGACCAGAATCAGCATCAATGCGCAGGCGGCGTAAATCCTCCTTCTTACAAGGCGGTATTCAAACCCCGGGTCCTTGAACTTCGGTCTCGGTGACATTAAGCCTTAACGGATGGCTACTACGAAACGTGATATTTACGCCGCAGATCGCGGAGAATAATGAACAGCCAGGGCCAAAGCAGCATGCTGGTCAACGCCGGCAGCCAGAATTCCCAGCCGGGCGGCGGGACACCCATGATGCCGCGGATCCACATGGTGACAAACTCAAACAACACCACATAGGTAAAGACCACAACGGCCTGCTGCAGCAACGGTGAAACGCGGATGCGCCGGTGCGATTGAATCGTCACATAGGCGATCAGGCACATTCCAAGTGCGTTCTGGCCCAGAACGGTGCCCTGTTGTACGTCCAGCAGCAAACCCAGCGCCCAGGCCGTGCCGATGCCAACGCGCTCGGGCAATGCCATGCACCAGTAAATCAGTACCATGACCGTCCACAACGGACGCCAATCGACCGCCCAGTCCGGCAGCGGCATCGCGGTGAGCATGAATGCCACCAGGAAGCTGAGGGCGATGATCCAGCCGGCGTTATGACCTTTGTCTCTCATCAATTGGCTGCCACCCCGGTATCGGAGGGTTCATTCATATTTTCGTGCGGCCAGACCAGGAGAACTTCGCGGCTCTGACCCGGCTTTGAGCTGGGCGTCACATCCACCTTCGCGAAAGGCTTGCCGGCCTGCAGGGTGACGCTGGAAACGACACCCACGGGATAGCCCCTGGGAAACCGGCGCCCCAACCCGGATGAAACGATAAGGTCGCCTTTGCGAATGTCCGCGTTGTTTGGCAGGTGCTCCAGTTGCAGCACGGTATCCTGGCCTGTCCCGACCGCAATCGCCCGCAAACCGTTTCTGTTGACCTGCACCGGCAGCGCGTGGCTGGGATCGGTGATTAACAGCACGTTGCTGGAAAACGGGCCCACGTGCACCACCTGGCCCATGATCCCGCCGGCGTCCACGACCGGCTGACCGTTGTAAACGCCGTCGCGACTTCCCTTGTTGATAACCACCTGGCGCCGGAACGGCTCCAGTTCCACGGCCAGCAGCTCCGCGACCAGCACGCGTTCGTGCAGATGGGCGGAGGATTCCAGCAACTTCCTCAACCTCTGGTTCTCGGCCTGGAGGATCGAAAATCGCTGTAGCTTGGAACTGATGATCAGGTGCTCGCGCTTGAGGCGCGCATTTTCCTGAAGCAGCGCCTTGCGTGATTTCACCATCTGGCTGAATTGCTCGAAGGTTACAACCGGCAGATTGACCACATACTGCAGCGGATACACCACCACGCTCAGCGCGGATCTGACTGTTTCCAGCTGGCCTGCGCGATGATCCACGGTCATCAGCACGATGGACGCGATGACGAACACCAGGACCCGAATGTTGACCGAGGGGCCTTTCAGGAACAGCGTCTTAATGGGATGGCCTCCCCGGCTTGGCGGTGTGAATTACGGCACTCCACCTCTTCGCGGCCGCTGCACCGGTCCGCGGAGAGAAGCCCCGCTCCGGCGGGGACGGGATACGGCGCTTCAAGCGCGCCGTGTTCATCGGTCTACAGCATGGGTCATTTAAACAGCACCCCCGTTCACCACCCCGGCCGGCGGCCGGGACTGCGAACTTGTTTCAGGTTACTCGACCGTCAAGATATCCGTTCCATAATCGTCGATCATTTCAAGGTAGCGTCCACCGCCCCGGGCCACGCAGGTTAACGGATCGTCGGCGATAATCACCGGCAACCCGGTTTCCTCCATCAACAGCCGGTCGATGTCGCGCAGCAGCGCACCGCCGCCGGTCAGAACCATGCCGCGCTCGGCCACGTCCGATCCGAGTTCAGGAGGCGTCTTTTCCAGCGCGTTTCTCACGGCATCGACGATGCCGGTCAAGGGTTCCTGCAGGGCTTCCAGGATTTCATTGCTGTTCAGGGTAAAGCTGCGCGGTACCCCTTCCGCGAGGTTGCGCCCGCGCACCTCCATTTCCCGGACTTCGTTGCCGGGATAGGCGCAGCCGATCTCGTGCTTGATGCGCTCGGCCGTGGCCTCACCGATAAGCGTCCCGTAATTTCGCCGTACGTAGTTCACGATGGCTTCGTCGAAGCGGTCGCCGCCGATGCGTACGGAATCAGAATAAACAATTCCATTAAGAGAAATCACCGCGACTTCCGTAGTGCCGCCGCCGATATCCAGCACCATGGAGCCGCGCGCGTCGCTTACCGGCATCCCGGCGCCGATAGCCGCGGCCATGGGTTCTTCCATCAGGTGTACGGTGCGTGCTCCGGCGCCTTCAGCCGATTCCTTTATGGCGCGCCGCTCCACTTGCGTGGAACCGCAGGGTACACATACCAGCACGCGCGGACTCGGACGGAACAGCGTGCTGCCGTGCGCCGCATGAATGAAGTACTGGAGCATTTTCTCGGTAACGACGAAGTCGGCAATGACCCCGTCCTTGAGCGGCCGGATCGCCGTGATGTGCCCTGGTGTACGCCCCAGCATGCGCTTCGCCTCGGCGCCGACAGCACGGATCGATTTGGCGTTGATGGTGTCGCCGTCCTTGCGAATGGCGACCACCGAAGGTTCATTCAATACAATTCCCTTGCCTCGAACATAGATCAGGGTGTTCGCCGTTCCCAGATCGATGGAAAGGTCATTGGAAAAAAATCCACGTAACCGGTTTAACATAGGATCACAAATTCCTCACAGCGTTTATCATTACCACGTATGCGTGTTCATGCGCACGGATTCCAGATTGAAATACTTAAAGGAGTGGCTTTGATACCAGGGTGTGGTGATCCGGGTGGCCGCATGCCAGCAAGTCGTTATTGTCGAACGACGCCCCATAACGGAAAATTCGCTCGAACGAAGCTCTAACTGTATCAGCGGCAGACCCTTTGGGCAAGCTGCTGAATATGATAAATTTCCCAAAATTCAAGGACAAAAAGGCACCTTTTGATGTCTCTCAACAGGACGGAAATTGAAGCAATCGCCCACCTCGCCCGGCTCGGTCTCGACTCCGCCGAAATGGAATCTTTCGGGCGGAGTCTTTCCGACATATTGGAAATGGTGGAACAGATAAGATCGGTGAATACCGAGGGGACCGAGCCACTGGCGCATCCCCTGGAGATGGCCGCGCGTCTCAGGGCGGATGAGGTCAGCGAGACGAACCAGCGGGAGCGGTTCCAGCAGACGGCGCCGGCGGTGGAACGCGGCTGCTACCTGGTGCCGAGAGTAGTGGAATAGGCGGCTGCATCGGCGGCCTCTATCGCGTGGATATCCACCTGCACAGCCTGTCCCAACTGGCTGCCCTGTTGCATGGGCGCCAAATCAGTAGCGTGGAACTGACACGCCTGTTCCTGGAGCGCGCCGGGCGTTTCAATGACAGGCTCAACTGCTTCATTACCCTGACACCGGAACTGGCCCTGGAGCAGGCCCGCGAAGCCGATCGCCGCCTGGACCGCGGCGACCATGGACCGCTCACCGGTATCCCTTTGGCACACAAGGATATTTTCTGCACGAAGGGGGTCAGGACGACCTGTGCCTCGCGCATGCTGGACAACTTCATCTCGCCCTACGACGCCACCGTGGTGACCACCCTCAGAGCCGCCGGGGCGGTGATGCTTGGCAAGACCAACATGGATGAATTCGCCATGGGGTCTTCCAGTGAAACAGGCTTCTACGGCCCCGTGCGCAACCCCTGGGATCCGGCGCGCGTTGCCGGGGGATCCTCCGGCGGCTCCGCCTGCGCGGTGGCGGCGGGGCTGGTGCCGGCGGCCACCGGCACGGACACCGGCGGGTCCATTCGCCAGCCCGCCGCACTCTGCGGCGTCAGCGGTCTCAAACCCACTTATGGCCTGGTTTCCCGCTACGGCATGATTGCCTTCGCCTCCAGTCTCGACCAGGGCGGGCCCATGGCGCGCACGGCCGCGGACCTCGCGCTGCTGCTCGCCGCCATGGCCGGCTTCGATCCACTGGATTCCACCTCCGCGCAACGCGAACCAGAGGACTACGCGGCGCGGCTGGACGACAGTATCGAGGGGCTGCGCATCGGGCTGCCCCGGCAATTCTTCGATACCCGGCTGGATTCAGCGATAGGCGACGCCGTGCATGGCGCCCTGGCCGAATTGGAAAAGGCCGGGGCGGTGCTCAAGGAAATCGATTTGCCCAACAGCAGCCTGGCAGTGCCAGTGTATTACGTGGTCGCGCCAGCGGAAGCCTCTTCCAACCTGTCGCGCTACGACGGCGTGCGCTTCGGCTACCGCTGCGACGATCCGGAAGACCTTCTGGACATGTACTGCCGTACCCGCGGCGAGGGATTCGGCACGGAGGTGAAACGCCGGATCATGGTCGGCACCTATGTGCTGTCCGCCGGGTATTACGACGCCTACTACCTGCGTGCACAGAAGGTACGGCGTCTCATTCGCGATGAATTCAGCGAGGCGCTGAAACAGGTGGATGTCATCGCCGGGCCCACCTCGCCGACCGCGGCGTTTCGTCTGGGTGAACGAGTGGACGACCCGGTGAGCATGTACCTGTCGGATATTTACACGGTACCCGTCAACCTTGCCGGGTTGCCCTCGGCATCCATTCCCGTGGGCAGCCTGGAGGGTCTGCCGGTGGGCATGCAGATCATCGGCAACTATTTCCAGGAGGGGCGAATTCTAAATACGGCGCACCAGTATCAGCAACGCACGGAATGGCACCTGTCCACGCCGGCGGGATATGACTGACATGTCCTGGGAAGCGGTCATCGGCCTGGAGATCCACGTCCAGCTCGCCACCAGGAGCAAGATTTTTTCCGGGGCCGCGACCGGCTACGGCGCGCAGCCTAACACCCAGGCCTGCGCGGTGGACCTAGGGATGCCCGGCGTACTGCCGGTGCTCAACGAGGCGGCGGTGCGCATGGCGGTGAAGTTCGGCCTGGCCATCGACGCGCATATCGCGCCCAGGGCTATATTCGCCCGCAAGAATTACTTCTACCCGGATCTGCCCAAGGGTTACCAGATCAGCCAGTACGAACTACCCATCGTGCACGGCGGTCACGTGGACGTCGTCACGGACGACGGCGCATTCCGGCGCGTGGGCGTTACGCGCGCGCACCTGGAGGAGGACGCCGGCAAGTCACTGCACGAGGGATTCGGCGGGCCCACCGGCATCGATTTGAATCGCGCCGGCATCGCGCTGATAGAGATCGTCTCGGAGCCGGACATGAGCTGCGCCGCCGAAGCCGTGGCTTACATGAAGAAGATTCACACCCTGGTGCGCTACCTGGGAATCTCTGACGGCAATATGCAGGAGGGCTCGTTTCGCTGCGATGCCAATGTTTCGGTGCGCCGGCAGGGAACGGATGTGCTCGGTACGCGGACCGAAACCAAGAACCTGAACTCGTTTCGTTTCGTCGGCCAGGCCATCGAGCATGAAATCGCACGCCAGATCGAAGTTCTGGAGTCGGGCGGCAAGATTATCCAGGAAACGCGCCTGTACGACTCCGACAGGGGTGAGACGCGCCCCATGCGTGTGAAGGAGGAAGCCAACGATTACCGTTATTTCCCGGACCCCGACCTCCTGCCGGTGGAATTGAGCGCCGCGCAGATCGAAGAGATCCGGGCGCAGCTGCCGGAACTGCCGGACGCCAGGCAGGCGCGTTTCATCGAGCAGCTGGGTTTGGGGGCGGCGGAAGCCGCGACCATCGCATCGGACCGGGAACTGGCGGATTATTTCGAGATGGCGTTGGAAGCGGCGGGGAACGGTTCGGCGAGGACCTGTGCCCACTGGATCACCGGCGATCTGGCCGCGGCGCTGCATCGCGAGAACCGCCAGATCCACGACTGCCCGGTGCCGGGGCGGGAGTTGGGGATACTGGTCCGGCGCATTGAAGACGACACTATTTCCGGGCGTATCGCCAAAGACGTGTTCGAGGCTATGTGGCAGGGTGAGGGCGGCGCCGATGAGATCATCGTCACCCACGGCCTGAAGCAGGTGACCGACAGCGGCGCCATCGAGGCGCTGGTGGACCAGGTACTGGCCGAGAATCCCGAGCAGGCGGATCAGTTCCGCGCCGGCAAAGCCAAGGTCCTCGGTTTCCTGGTGGGCCAGGTCATGAAGAAGTCCGCCGGTAAGGCCAATCCCAAGCAGGTCAACGAGCTGTTGCGCAGCAAGCTGCAGATCTAGACGCGGAATGCGTCTTCGACGGGCTCAGGTCCTGCATTCCGGAATTAGAGACCCATATTCCTTCATGCAGGACCTGAGCCTTTCGTGCCGGGGCAATCGCGGATTCCGGGTCCGCGCAAAGCGATATGGGTCTCTAATCGCGGAACGCGGACCCGGAATGCACGACTTATCCTGATTCGGGATTGCAGCGCCTGAACCCGGGTCAAGCCCCGTGCTTATGTCATGGCGACCGGATCGCCGATCTTGAGATTGAGCGTAACGGCGGCGCTGCCCCTGTTAACCGCGATCTCCACCAGTCCCAGGGAATTGACGTACCAGAACGGCTCACCTTCGGGCATCTGACTGAACGTTGTCGCCGACGGCAGTGTGCGCCCGGCGACGGTGATTTCAGGATCCGTCTTCAGCGTAGCGGCACGCACACCGGTCATGGCATTGCCGAAATGATCCAGGTAGATGATCTCCGCAAGGTCATCGGGCCAGCCATGCCTGTCCTCCCAGGACAGGCTGCGGCCGGGCGGCGGTGCGCCGCTGGCCAGCATGGCGCACACGGGTGCGTACAGGTCGCGGCCGTGAAAGGTATTGGAACAACCCTCCGGCTCCCAGTCGATCTCCCAGATACTGACCTCAGCGCTGTGGCGCACCAGAATATCGAACAGGCCGTTGTCGGGTCCGACAAACCAGCGCCCATCCGCGCGCAGCACGACAGGCCGGTCGACGCCGGTACCGACGCCCGGATCGATCACCGTGAAAAAGACCGATTCCACGGGAAACCTGTCCGCACAGACGGGCAGCAGGTAGGCGCCGGCTTTCGGGTTTTGCCGGGGCGCGTCGGCGAACAGGTTGACCACGTGCACGCCGGGCGCCCCCTGATGCAGAACCGCCTCCACCTGCCCGATATAGGGCCCGGCGTGGCCATAGTCGGAGAAAAGAACAATCATGACCGGAAGGGTACCAGATTCAGACAGACATGCAGGACCCGAGCCCTTCGCGTCCGGGGCAATCGGGGATTCCGGGTTCGCGTGAAGCGATATGGGTCTCTAATCGCGGAACGCGGACCCGGAATCCCGAGCGCGTTCCTGATACTCGTATTATGGGGGGCGTGTGCCCCTGCAGAAGCGAGGTTACTCCGCGGCGCCGGGCGAAGCCTTGCCGTCAACCAACTCGACGATTGCCATGGGGGCGCTGTCCCCGGCGCGGTAGCCGCACTTGAGAATGCGCAGATAGCCTCCGGGTCGTTCCTTGTAGCGCGGTCCCAGCTCGTTGAACAGCTTGGTGACCGTGATCCGGTCGCGCAGCCTCGAATAGGCAAGCCGGCGCCGCGCCACCGAGTCGTTCTTGGCCAGCGTGATCAACGGCTCTGCCACACGCCGCAGTTCCTTCGCGCGCGGCAGTGTAGTGCGAATCCGCTCATGCTTCATGAGCGAAACAGCCATGTTACGGAACGTGGCGTTCCTGTGGGCGCTGGTTCTGTTCAGCTTTCTGCCGCTTTGCCGGTGACGCATCTCAATTATCTCTATCTGAATTTCAGGGCGAGAGCCCGGGTGTCAGGCAGAAGCCTTGTCCTTGTCTTCATACAGGCCCGGGGGCGGCCAGTTCTCCAAGCGCATCCCCAGGGACAGGCCGCGCGAGGCCAATACGTCCTTTATTTCGGTCAGTGACTTCTTGCCCAGGTTGGGGGTTTTCAGCAATTCCACTTCCGTGCGCTGTATCAGATCACCGATGTAGTAAATGCTCTCAGCCTTGAGGCAGTTCGCCGAACGCACCGTGAGCTCCAGGTCGTCGACCGGGCGCAGCAGGATCGGGTCCACCGCGGCTTCATGGCTGGCGGCGGCCTCCTCGGTTTCTTCGGCCTCCAGGTCGACAAATACTGAAAGCTGGTTGCGCAGGATCCTGGCCGCTTCGCGCACTGCATTTTCGGGATCGACCGTACCGTTGGTTTCGATTTCCAGAATCAGCTTGTCCAGGTCCGTCTGCTGTTCCACTCGGGCCCTCTGTACATCGTAGGACACGCGCCAGATCGGGCTGAACGACGCATCCAGCTTGAGTTTGCCGATGGTCTGCTCGGCTTCATCCGTACCCACCACCAGCACCGGCCGGTAGCCCCGGCCGCGCTCGACCGTCATGGCCAGCGTCAATTCACCGGCCTTGGTGAGATTGGCGATGATGTGATCGGGGTTGGCTTTTTCCACGTCATGATCGACGCTGATGTCGCTGGCCCTGACCTGGCCGGGCCCGCTTTTCTTCAGCGTCAGCCGCGCCTCATCCTTGGCGTGCATCCGAATGGCGAGGCCCTTCAGATTCAGGAGAATATCGGTGACGTCCTCCTGTACGCCCTCAACGGTCGTGTACTCGTGCAGCACGCCTTCAATTTCCACTTCCGTCACAGCGCAGCCGGACATGGATGATAGCAGCACCCTTCTGAGGGCGTTGCCCAGAGTATGGCCGAAACCGCGGTTAAGCGGCTCGATGGTAATTTTAGCCCTGGTCTTGCTGAGCGTTTCTACGTCAACACGACGAGGCTTTAACAATTCAGTAAATGTAGACGGCATTTGTCTGGTCCTATATCTGCTTACTTGGAGTAAAGCTCTACTACGAGCTGCTCATTGATTTCCGACGGAAGGTCGGTACGTTCCGGAACGCCCTTGAACACACCTTCCATTTTCTTGGCGTCCACTTCGACCCATTCCGGGAATCCAAACTGCTCGGCGACGTTCAGCGCGTCCTGGATGCGGAGCTGTTTCCTGCTTTTCTCTCGTATCGAAACCTTATCTGTCGGTCGCACCTGGAACGAGGGGATATTCACCGACTTGCCGTTCACAAGGATCGCCCTGTGACTAACGAGCTGGCGCGCCTCGTTACGGGTGCTGCTGAAACCCATGCGGTACACGACGTTGTCCAAACGGCACTCCAGGAGCTGCAGCAGGATTTCGCCGGTTGAGCCCTTCTGCCGTGCCGCCTGTTGATAATAGCGCCGGAACTGGCGCTCGAGCACGCCGTAAATCCGCCTCAACTTCTGCTTTTCCCGCAATTGCAGCGCATAGTCCGACAGCCGCCGCGGACGTCCGCCGTGTTCGCCGGGGATCTTGTCAATCTGACACTTGGACTCGATAGGCCGCGCGCGGCTCTTGAGCATCAGATCCGTGCCTTCCCTGCGACTCAGTTTGCATTTAGGTCCGAGGTAACGTGCCATGCCCAGTATCTCCGTTTATACGCGCCGCTTTTTCGGTGGACGGCAGCCGTTATGCGGTATGGGCGTGACGTCCGTAATGTTCGTGATCTTGAATCCCACCGCGTTCAATGCGCGCACAGCCGACTCCCGACCGGGCCCGGGACCCTTGATGTTCACTTCCAGGTTCTTGAGGCCGAATTCCAGCGCCTGCTCTCCGGCCTTCTGTGCGGCGATCTGCGCGGCGAATGGCGTGCTCTTGCGCGAACCGCGAAAACCGCTGCCGCCGGAGGTCGCCCAGCACAGGGTGTTCCCCTGCCTGTCGGTAATTGTAATGATGGTATTGTTGAAAGACGCGTGCACGTGCGCGATGCCGTCCACAACGGTCTTTTTGACCTTTTTCCGGGTGCTGCGTACCTTTGCCATATTTCCTGCCCGTGGTTACCTTTTGATGCCGCGACGCGGCCCCTTGCGAGTGCGCGAATTGGTGCGCGTACGCTGACCGCGCAAGGGCAGTCCCTTGCGGTGACGTATTCCGCGGTAGCACCCCAGATCCATCAGTCGCTTGATATTCATAGACACCTCGCGCCGCAGGTCGCCCTCCAGCTCAAAGCGGGTGAGCTCGGTGCGGACGCGGTCGAGGTCCTCTTCCCTCAAGTCCCTGACCTTCACGTTCGGCTCCAGTCCAGTAGCCTGGCAGATCTTCTGCGCACGCGACCGGCCGATTCCGTAGATATAGGTCAGCGCAGTACCCAGATGCTTCTGGTCGGGTATGTTGACACCTGATATACGAGCCATGCGGTTTCCTCCAGCCTTAACCCTGGCGCTGCTTGTGTCTCGGATCGGAGCAAATCACGCGCACGGCGCCCCGGCGGCGAATGATCCGGCAGTTTCTGCACATTTTCTTTACCGATGCCCTGACTTTCATTGATCTTCTCCCGATGCGGCCATTAGCTGCGGCGGCCGTATCCTTTGAGATTGGCTTTCTTCAGAAGTCCCTCGTACTGGTGCGACATCAGGTGCGCCTGCACCTGGGCCCAGAAATCCATGACCACCACAACAATGATCAGCAGGGAGGTACCACCGAAATAGAACGGAACGTGGACTTTGATGATCAGGAACTCAGGCAGCAGGCATACGAAAGTTACGTAAATGGCGCCTGCCAGCGTAAGCCTGGTCAGCACGGTATCCAGATATTTTGCGGTCTGCTCGCCCGGCCGCATGCCCGGCACGAATGCCCCCGATTTCTTCAGATTGTCTGCCGTTTCCCTTGGGTCGAACACGATGGCGGTATAGAAGAAACAGAAAAATATAATGCCGCCCGCATACAGCAGCACGTACAGCGGTTGGCCCGGTGACAACATGCTGGTGATATCCTGAAGCCAGCGCATATTCGGATTCTGCCCGAACCAGCTGCCCAGGGTTGCCGGGAACAAAATAATGCTGGATGCGAATATGGGTGGAATTACACCCGACATATTCAGCTTCAGGGGCAAGTGACTGGACTGCCCCGCGTACATTTTTCGCCCCACCTGGCGCTTGGCGTAATTGACCGTGATCCGGCGCTGCCCGCGTTCCACGAACACCACGAAGGCCGTCACCAGAATGGCCACCGCGAACAGTGCAAGCACCAGGAGAACGGGCATTTCCCCGGTCCGGGCAAGCTCGAGTGTGCTGCCGATGGCGCGTGGCAGCCCGGCCACGATGCCCGCGAAAATGATCATGGAAATCCCGTTGCCCACACCGCGTTCGGTGATCTGCTCACCCAGCCACATGAGAAACATGGTTCCAGTGACCAGGCTGGTCACTGCCGTGATGCGGAAGGCCATGCCCGGGTCGATGACGACAGGCAATCCGCCCGCATGCTGCCCCTCGAGGGCAATGGAAACACCCAGGGCCTGGAACAGCGCCAGCGCAACGGTACCGTAACGCGTGTATTGCGTAATCTTGCGTCGCCCCACTTCGCCTTCTTTGCGCAGCTGCTTCAGCGACGGTTCAACGTATGTCAGCAACTGCAGAATGATGGACGCCGAAATGTAAGGCATGATTCCAAGCGCACACACCGAAAAACGCCTGAGAGCGCCGCCCGAGAACATGTTGAACATGTCGAGGATCGTGCCCTTTTGTTCGTTGAACAACTGCGTCAGTGCCGCCGGGTTGATACCCGGGACCGGGACGTGCGTCGCCACCCGATAAACCAGCAGGGCTACCAGCAGAAATACGATGCGCTGGCGCAGTTCCTTGAACTGCGCCAGGCTTCCGAGATTCGGCAGTGCTGCAGAGGGTGTCGACATACGCTATCAGTCTTCCATCCGGCCGCCGGCAGCCTCGATCGCGGCCCTCGCCCCTTTAGTGACGCGCAGTCCCTTGACCGTGACCTTTCTCTTCAACTCACCCGAAGCGATGACCTTGGCGTGCTTGACGTCATTACGAATCAGGTTCGCATTCTTCAGCGCCTGCAGGTCCACGAGTTCATCCTCCAGCTTCTGCAGATCGCTGAGGCGAACTTGCGCAGTAGCTCGCGCAATGCGCGAGCGGAACCCTAGCTTGGGCAGCCGCCGCTGCATGGGCATCTGGCCGCCTTCAAAGCCAATCTTGTGGTAGCCGCCGGCACGGGCCTTCTGGCCCTTGTGGCCGCGCCCCGCGGTCTTGCCCAGGCCGGAGCCGATGCCGCGCCCCACCCGCTTTCGCGATTGTCGCGCCGAGGATCCGGGCTTTATTGAATTCAAACGCACCTTAACTCTCCTCTACCGCCAGCAGATAGGAAACCTTTCGGATCATGCCGCGCACCGCCGGCGTATCCTCCACCTCCACGGTGTGCCCGATGCGGCGCAAACCAAGCCCGGTCACACAGGCCTTGTGCTGCTCTACCCTGCGGTTCAGGCTCTTCTTCAGGGTTACCTTCAGCTTTTTTGATGCTTTCGTCATAACGTCAGTTAAAAGTTGAAAGTGTAAAGTTAAAAGAATCCGCATCCTTCCGTGCACCGCCCAAGCGTGGCCGCATTTCCATTCTTTTAACTTTTAACTTTGCACTTTTCACTTTGGATCATTCCGTCAGTTCTTCCGCGGTCTTGCCGCGCTTCGCGGCGATTGACTCGGGTGAATGGACGGCCTGCAACGCCTTGATCGTCGCCCGCACCACGTTGATGGGATTTGTCGAACCATGCGACTTCGCAAGCACGTTGTGAATACCGACACATTCGAGCACGGCGCGCATTGGACCGCCCGCGATTATACCGGTACCCTCGGACGCCGGCTGCATGAACACCCTGGCCGCACCGTGTTGTGCCGTCACGGCGTAAAAAAGCGTTTCGCCGTTCAGAGGAACGGAGATCATGTTGCGCCGCGCGCGTTCCATGGCCTTCTGGATGGCGGAAGGCACTTCGCGGGCCTTGCCCCGACCGATACCCACCCGGCCGTTGCCATCGCCGACAACCGTGAGTGCCGTGAAACTGAAGATCCTGCCGCCTTTCACAACCTTGGCTACACGATTGACCTCGACCAGCTTTTCCAGCAGGTCTTCGTTCCCGGTGATTGAATCAGCTATTGCCATAAATATCCTAAAGCAAGTTATAAGTTATAAGTCATAAGTCACAAGTGACGCAGCTTGGCCACAATTGCCGCCGAAGCTGCCGTTGCAACACTTGTAACTTGTAACATGTAACCAGTTTTTCAGAATTCCATACCTGCTTCGCGCGCCGCGTCGGCCAAGGCCTTAATCCTGCCGTGGAACTTGAATCCAGACCTGTCGAAGGCGACCTTTTTCACGCCGGCATCCGCGGCCCGCTGCGCGATGACTTTACCCACCATCGCGGCCGCCTCGACATTGCCGGTGTACTTGAGCTTGCCGCGCAACTCCTTCTCCAGAGTGGACGCGCTGGTGACCACCCGGTTCTCGCCGGCGGCAAATACCTGGGCATAAATGTGTTTGGGCGTACGGTACACGCACAGCCGGTTGGCACCCTGCAGCCGGATCCGAATCCGGGTTTTCCTGGCGCGTCGCAGTCTCGATTCCTTCTTGATCATGGTATTAGGCCTTCTTAGCTTCCTTGCGGACTATATGCTCGTCGGAGTAACGCACTCCCTTGCCTTTGTACGGCTCCGGCGGACGGTAAGAACGGATGTCGGCGGCAAACTGACCTATCCGCTGCTTATCCGCACCCCGCACGATAATTTCAGTCTGGCTGGGTGTCTCCACGGTAATACCCTCAGGTATGTCCAACTGCACCGGATGCGAAAGACCAAGCGTCAGGTTCAGTTTGTTACCCTGGACCGCGGCGCGATAACCGACACCGACAATATCCAGCTTGCGTTCAAAACCTTCAGTAACGCCCGTAACCATATTCTGCATCAGCGCCCGCGTCGTGCCCGCCAGACACATGGCGGCCTTCGTTTCGGCCTTTGCTGCCACCTTGAGCAGATTATCTTCCCGCTCCACGTTCACCATGGCGTGA
>CAZNWR010000006.1:29568-29981 GCA_964576645.1 uncultured Enterobacteriaceae bacterium
CGTGAAGTTCCCGTGCAAGTTCGCCCTTTTTTCCCTTGACGCGGACCATCCGGCCGTCGACCGTGACATCGACACCGCCGGGAACTACTACTGGATTATGCGCAACTCTGGACATGTCTGTGTTCCATCAAGCCACAAAACAAAGGATTTCACCGCCTATTCCCTGCTGGCGCGCCTGCTTGTCGGTCATTATTCCTCTGGAGGTGGAAATGATGGCCGTACCCAGGCCGTTCTGCACCTTCGGCAGATCATCTCCAGCACCGTAGCGGCGCAGGCCGGGCCGGCTTATCCGGCGCAGCAGCTCGATTACGGGCCGACCCTCGTAATATTTCAGTTCAATGTGCAACGTTCTTTTCACGCCTTCTTCACTGACCCTGTAGTTGCTGACATAGCCTTCCCCCTTGAGTATTTCC
>CAZNWR010000007.1:0-29061 GCA_964576645.1 uncultured Enterobacteriaceae bacterium
CTTGTAGTTGATCTGCTGCATACGCATGAAGATCGCCTGGATGTTGGCCGGCGGCACCTGCAGAAATGCCTTGGACTGGAGAATGCGCGTCATCCAGTCGCCACTGTCCTCTCCGTCGCCGCCCTCGTCCTCCTGCACCGTGATCTCGCCCACCTCGATGCCGGACAACTGGTCCCAGGTAAGAAGAATGTCCAGCAAGTCGCTGTCGATTCGCGTGACTTTCGACGGCACCCTGGCGACCGCCGTGTGCTTGCGCGGCTGGTGGTTGGCCAGCGGGTGCCTCGCCACCTCCGTACCGGACTTGACGATGGACTTGTCGCCGGCCGCGCTGACCAGTTCCACCTCGCCTTCCACCAGGTAGATGGTTTTTCGATCCGCGTCGCCCGCCTTGAACAGCGTGCGTCCCGCCGCGACCTGCTCGATGGTCGCCTTGCCCGCCAGTTCCTGGAAATTTTCAGCATTAAGCGCACTGGGCGGCACAAACGTCTTCAACAACGCCTTATCTACCAGGTTTCCTTCAGCCATGATCTCCCCTGAAATGCCGATTGCGCAGGATACGCAACATATACAATTCTATTCTCAGAACCGCTTGATTAAAACAGGTATTAGCCGATGTAGTTGACAAACTCCCTGAGGATGCATCCGGGATGCGAACAGGGGTCGGTCGGGACATTATCTATGATAAGTCAAGGCAGGGGGAGTTCACTACATCAACCGCCGGTGGGATCGGTGGCCGGGTGACAGACGCAGGCTTCCTAGTGCATAGCGCGTGGTGCACCATGCACCACGTACCTGTTAAAGGGCGTCCGTGCCGGTCTCCCCGGTGCGGATGCGGATGATCTGATCCAGGTTGGTAAGAAAAATCTTGCCGTCGCCAATCTTGCCGGTGTTGGCGGCTTTGGTGATGGCTTCGATGGCCGCCTCCACCATGCCTTCGTCCAGCGCCACTTCGATTCGGACCTTGGGCAGAAAGTCCACAATGTACTCCGCACCCCGGTAAAGTTCCGTGTGTCCTTTCTGGCGCCCGAACCCCTTCACTTCCGTCACCGTCAGACCCTGCACGCCGATTTCCGACAGAGCGTCGCGAACATCGTCGAGCTTGAACGGTTTGATAATGGCGGTCAGCAGCTTCATTTTTATGCAACTCCGGATTGTGTGGCGGGCACCAATGCCAGCTTACCAGTTTACGACGCCCGTAGCAGATTTGTCGCCATGGACCGCGCCCGGTGCAGCCCGGCGCCGGCCCTGCGGCCGGCGCCGGGAACGACCGGGTCAGCTGCTCTCAGAGAATGTAACCGCGCTCGTCGTGCAGCGAGATGTCCAGTCCTTCGGTTTCCTGCTCTTCCGTGACGCGCAGTCCGATGACGGCATCCACCAGCTTGAGAATGATCCAGCTGCCGATGCCGCTGTACACCAGCGTCGTGCAGATACCGAGAATTTGCACGCCGAGCTGGCCGGCGATGCCGGTGTGACCGCTGCCGAAGCCGGAACCGCCCAGGGCCGGCGAACAGCAGATCCCGGTCAGAAAGGCGCCGATGATGCCGCCGACGCAATGCACGCCGAAGCAGTCCAGCGAATCGTCGTAGCCGAACAGCCGCTTGATCTTGGTTGCCGCGATAAAACAGCCGACGCCTACGGCGACACCGATGATGAGCGCGCCCATGGGCCCGGCACTGCCGGACGCCGGCGTGATGGCCACCAGACCGGCGACGGCGCCGGAAGCGATCCCCAGCGTGGTGGGTTTGCCGTGGGCGATCCATTCGGCGAACATCCAGGACAGCGCCGCCGTGGCGGTGGCGATCTGGGTGACGGCCATGGCCATGCCGGCGGTACCGTCGGCCGCCACTTCGCTGCCGGCATTGAATCCGAACCAGCCGACCCACAACAGCGATGCGCCGATCACCGTGTAGCCCAGGTTATGGGGCATCATGGGTGAGGTCGGATATCCCTTGCGCTTGCCCATCACCAACGCGGCCACGAGCCCGGCGATGCCGGCGTTGATGTGCACCACCGTGCCGCCGGCGAAATCGAGGATACCCTTGCCGCCGAGCCAGCCGCCCGGTCCCCACACCCAGTGGCAAATGGGCGAGTAGATGAAGATCAGCCACAAGCCCATGAACCAGAGCATGGCTGAGAACTTCATGCGCTCGGCGAACGCACCGACGATGAGCGCGGGCGTGATGATGGCGAAGGTCATCTGGAAGGTCATGAACACCGTTTCCGGTATCGTGCCCTGCAACGAACTGGGACCTACTCCCATCAGAAACACCTTCTTCAGGCCACCCCACCAGGCGCCGCCGGCGGCGCCGAAGGAGATACTGTAACCGGCGATAATCCACAGCACCGTCACCAGCGAGGTGATGGCAAAGCACTGCATCAGCATGGATAGCACGTTCTTGCTGCGCACCATGCCGCCGTAGAACAAGGCCAGGCCCGGCACCGTCATCATCAGCACCAATGCGGTTGACGTGAGCATCCAGGCCGTGTCCCCGGAGTTGAGGCCGTCGGCCATGGCAATGGAGGGAAGACCCAGCAATGCAAGAGCAATCAGCCTCCTTCCCCGGAAAAATTCAAGTAAATATCTCGCTAAATGTGACATCGTCTGCTCCTCAATTGCTCGGTTAAAGGGCTTCACTTCCGGTTTCGCCGGTGCGCACGCGAACCGCCTGCTCCAGCGGCAACACGAATATCTTGCCGTCGCCGATCTTGCCGGTGCTGGCAGCCTTGCTGACGGCGGCAATGACGTCATCAAGCTTGTCGGTGGTGACGGCAATTTCGATTTTTATCTTGGGCAGAAAATCGACAACATATTCCGCGCCCCGGTACAACTCCGTGTGTCCTTTCTGCCGGCCGAAGCCCTTGGCTTCCGTCACGGTCATGCCCTGGACGCCGATCTCGGACAGTGCTTCACGCACGTCGTCCAGCTTGAAAGGCTTGATGATCGCGGTAACCAACTTCATGAGTTAACCCTCCGTTGAATAAATGTTCCGGGAATTGCCGGTCCCGGCGCCGCTGCGCTCCGGGTCCTGACCCGGATCCCTCGTGCAACCTGAGCGCGAGTGGCGGGCGGGTCCTGTCATGGCGCACGGCCTTCGTGCTCGCCAAGCTGCGCGCGAACAGCCGTACACCCTGCCACCCGCCCGGACACCGAACCGCCGTTCACGAGCAATCCGGCCTAAAAACTCGCGGAGACCGAGGCCACCGCGCGGCCCGTGCAAATGTTCGTGCCGAAGCACTCCTTCTGGTTCAGGTTGGTGTCGTAATACCCCACCGCGAATGAAAACGGCCCGATGCCCTTGGAAACGGAAACGTTCCACTCGGTCCAGTCGGGCGTTCCCCACTTGAGGTTGTTCTTGATGGTCTGCCGGCCGATGTGTCCGGACAGCCCGATATCGTAGGGAAGGGAAAACGACAGGTTGCCCTCGTAGTAGACCGAGGTACCGGAGCTCAACTGCCAGTCCGGCGACCAGTGCACCTTGAAGCCCAGCGTCGGCGATCCCGGCAAGTTCGAGAATTCGTAACCGGCGCCCACGTGGGCCTCAACGAAGTTCAGATCCTGGCCGCGGCTGCCCGGATACAGGTAATAAAGGAACCCGGTATTCCACGTGATCCCCGTGTCCGCCACCTTCCCCGTCAGACCGCCGTACCAGTCGGTCTCGATGTTGCCGCCGAAGGAAATGTTGGATGCCCAGGTGCCGGCGTAGACATCGAACGGCAGGTCGCTGGAATAATTCATGTCGAAACCGCCGGACACCGCCGGCTTGTTAGACGTCTGCGACTGGCCGCGATACATGTAATCCGTTGCATAGGCCACGTTCGCGCTGAAGGTGTACGGAGACTTGGCGCCGTCGGCCACAACCCACGAACTCATGGTCGCCAGCGCCGCGGCGGCCAACACAAGCATTGTTCTCTTCATACAGGGTCTCCCGGATAGAGTGATGTTCCGCATCTATTCCCCTTAACCACTGCAGTGGATGGCATCAATCATGCCAATAAGGGATTCCGTTTCCCGCACAGTGGCTTATTGCACTTAATTGAACCGGAACCTGCGCCGCGGGCCCGGCGCGGCCCGGGAATCGCACATGCTTGGTGCGGAATTTGCTGCCGGTGCACGGGATTGGTGCAGCGTCAGGGACCGGCATTTATGCTCCGACCCCGGTTTTCAAGGAATCTCTCGCCAAGACGCCAAGAAGCGGTGTCTTCGAATACTTTGCGTTCTTGGCGTCTTGGCGAGAAACATGTTTTATTTCAGATTGTCCGGCGCGCGGGGTGGCAGGCGCCGACGCTTCGCGGCATACTTAAAGCTATGAGCCGACAAGCCGGATTCGACGAATTCATGGCGCAGTTCGCGCGGCTTCTGCCCACCGATCTGCGCCGCTACGGTGCGGACGTGGAGGAAAACGTGCGTTCCGCCATGCGGGCGGCGTTCGCGCGCATGGACCTGGTGACGCGCGACGAGTTTGACGTTCAGTGTGAGTTGCTGAGCCGCACGCGGGCGCTGCTGGAAGAGCTGGAAGGCAAGGTCGCGGAACTGGAAAAGGAACTGGAGCAAAAGGGAAAGAAATAAATACGGGGACAGTTTACTTAATTCGTTCCCGAGGAAGACGCGGCGCCGCGCTCAACCTTTCGAATTAAGTAAACTGGTCCCGGAATATTGCGCATGGACGTCGCAACCGTATACAGCCGCGCGCTGCGCGGCATCGACGCGCCACTGGTCACGGTGGAAGTGCACCTGTCGGGCGGCCTGCCGCGGTTGAACATGGTGGGGCTGCCGGAAGCGGCGGTGAAGGAAAGCCGCGACCGGGTGCGCAGCGCCATCCTTCACAACCATCTTGAATTCCCGCGCGGGCGCATCACCGTCAACCTGGCGCCCGCCGATCTGCCCAAGGACGGCGGCCGCTTCGACCTGGCCATCGCGCTCGGTATCCTGGCCGCATCCGGCCAGGCGCGCCGGGAGACCATGGACGCACACGAGTTTATCGGTGAACTGGCGCTGACCGGCGCACTGCGCCCGGTGACCGGCGTTCTGCCCATCGCCGGCGCCACGCTGGGGCGCGGCCGCGGCCTGGTGCTGCCGGCGGACAACGCCGTGGAAGCGGCGCTCATGAACGACCTGCGCGTACTGCCGGCCACGCACCTGAACCAGGTGCTGGCCCACGTCAACGGACCGCAGCCCTTGCCGGCGCAATCGCCGACGGTGCTGGCGCCGCGCGTGGATCGGGTGCCCGACCTGGCGGAGGTGCACGGCCAGCATCGCGCCAGGCGCGCCCTGGAAATCGCCGCCGCGGGCAGCCACAACCTGCTCATGACCGGGCCGCCCGGCGCGGGCAAGACCATGCTGGCGGAACGCCTGCCCGGGATCCTGCCGCCCATGACCCGGGAGCAGGCGCTGGAAAGCGCCGCGGTGGCGTCATTGCGCAGCGGCGGCCTGGACCCGGGGCGCTGGGGCGTGCGGCCGCTGCGGGCGCCCCATCACACGGCCTCCGCGGTGGCACTGGTGGGCGGCGGCGGCCACCCGCGTCCCGGCGAGGTTTCCCTGGCCCACCACGGCGTACTGTTCCTGGACGAGTTGCCGGAATTCGATCGGCGCGTGCTGGAAGTGCTGCGCGAGCCGCTGGAATCGGGCCGCATCGTGATCTCGCGGGCGGCCGCGCAGGTGACGTTCCCGGCGGATTTCCAGCTTGTGGCCGCCATGAATCCCTGCCCCTGCGGCTACCTGGGTGACGGCAGCGGGCGCTGCCGCTGCACCGACGAGCAGGTGCGCCGTTATCTGTCCCGCATTTCCGGCCCGCTGCTGGATCGCGTCGATATGCAGTTGCACGTACCCGCGGTCACCGCGGATATCCTGCGCAATTACGGCGAGGCGGGCGCGGAGCCGAGCGCAACGGTGCGCCGGCGCGTGGCGGCGGCCTTCGCCCGGCAACTGGCGCGCTCCGGCAAGCCCAACGGCAGGCTCGACGGCACCGAGGTGGAACGCTGCTGCCGCTTGTCCGCCGCGCAGCGGCAACTGCTGAGCCGGGCGGTGGACCGGCTCAGGCTGTCGGCGCGAGCCATGCACCGGGTTCTCAAGGTGGCGCGCACCATTGCCGACCTGGACGCCGAAGATCGCATCGGCGACGGCCACCTGAGCGAGGCCATCTCCTACCGTGAAGTGCCGCAGCCGGCCGCGACGGTCGAATGAGGCGTTTCCCGCGTCCCCTTGCGCCGCGGGAGGCAATGCTATGATATTGGCCCATGTCGCGGAAAAAATGCTACGACATACACGTCAGCGTGCAGACGGCGTTCATTCCGGAGCAATCGGCGCCGGATGAGGGTCAGTACGTGTTCGCGTACACCATCACCATCACCAATCACGGCACCATCGCGGCGACGCTGCTGCGCCGTCACTGGGTGATCACGGATGCCAATAACAAGGTGCAGGAGGTGCACGGCGACGGTGTTGTCGGCGAGCAGCCGCACCTGGCGCCGGGCCAGTCGTTCCGTTATACCAGCGGCGCCATTCTGGAGACGCCGGTGGGCTGCATGCAGGGCAGCTACCGCATGATCGCCGACGACGGCCTTGAATTCGACGCCGCCATCGACGCCTTCAACCTGTCGACCCCGCACACGGTGAATTGATGCCCTCCTGGCGGCACTTTACAAGTCGCGCCATCCCTACGGACGGAGGAAGCGAAGCAAAATCACGTGTCTCGCAAAGCGCGCAAAGGACGCAAAGGCCGCCAAGATCATTGTAAGAACTGAAGCCGTGTGCCGGCGCCGATTCCTTGGCGTTCTTGGCGCTCTTCGCGTCTTGGCGAGAGAATCTTTTTGAATGGCGACTTATGCAATCGGCGATCTGCAGGGCTGTTACAGCGAACTGTTGGACCTGCTCGACACCGTCGGCTATAACGAAACGCGCGATCGGCTGTGGTTCACCGGCGACCTGGTGAACCGCGGCCCGGAATCGCTCAAGGCGCTGCGCTTCGTGCACGGCCTGCACGGCGCCGTCACCGTGCTGGGCAACCATGACCTGCATCTGCTGGCGGTGGCCGGCGGTCACACGCGCATGCGCAAGAAAGACACGCTCCAGGACATACTGGACGCGAAAGATCGCGATGAACTGCTGGACTGGCTGCGCGCCCGGCCGCTACTGCACCGGGACGCGAAACTGGGCTACACCCTGATCCACGCCGGGCTGGCGCCGCAATGGAACATCGCCCGGGCACAGGCAATGGCGCAAGAAGTGGAAAACGTACTGCGCAATGGCGACGCGCCGGCCTTTTTCGAACACATGTACGGCGACGGCCCCGCCTGCTGGTCCGAGCAACTGCGCGGCTGGGAACGGCTGCGCTTCATCACCAACTGCTTCACGCGCATGCGCTTCTGCGATGCAAAGGGCTGCCTGACCCTGGACGAAAAGGGTCCGCCCGGCAGCCGCACCGGCAGATTTTCACCCTGGTATGAAGCGCCGAACAGGAAGTCGCGCCGCGAGCGTATTATCTTCGGTCACTGGTCCACGGTTCGGCTGGGGAATACCGCCGACTTCGCGGCGCACCGGGTCTACCCCCTGGACACCGGCTGCGTGTGGGGCGGATCGCTCAGCGCCATGCGCCTGGACGACGGCGAAATGTTCAGCGTGCCCTCGCGCCAACCGAAGTACGCGGGCGGCGACTGAATAGATGTTCTGAATTCTGAAACACGCGGCGATGCGGCCCCCGTGTGACGGACCGTGAGCCGCAGGGACGCGGCGATCGAGCGTACACGGATGTATTCACAGCGTGTCCGTCACACGGGGGCCGCATCGCCTCCATCTGTCAGTATCAGGTTTTGGAACAGCTAATCAGGATTCAGCGGTCGAAGCGCATACTTCGGCACGTTTTCACGAACGTTCCAATATTACGAAACTGTAGGCGTATGGATTGTCCCCATCCGCGGCGAAATCCGAACGCTCCACCTCCTCCCACTTATCCCAGTCCGGTTTCGGAAAGTACGTATCGGCGCCGTTCACCGTCGTGCGCACTTCGGTGAGATAGATGCGCCGCGCGCGCCCCAGGGCCTCGCGGAACACATCGGCGCCGCCGGTGATCATCACCTCGCCGGCGCCGCCCTTGCGGCAATGCTCGAGCGCCGCGTCCAGATCGCGCAGCACCGTGCAACCCGGCGCCTGGTAAGCCGGGTCGCGGCTCAACACGATATTCTCGCGCCCGGGCAGAACGCGACCGATGGACTCGTGGGTACGGCGGCCCATGACGATGGGTTTACCCATGGTGATGCGGCGGAAGTGCCTGAGATCGGCCGGCAGCCGCCAGGGCAAGGCGCCGTCCTTCCCGATGGCGCCGTCGCGGTCCATGGCGACGATAAGGGAAACGCGCACGCCGGCTCAGACCGCGATGGGCGCCGCGATGGCGGGATGCGATTTGTAGCCCACCAGTTCGAAATCCTGGTAGCGGAAATCGAATATGGATTTCACCTCCGGGTTGAGCCGCATTTGAGGAAGAGGAAACGGCTTGCGCTGCAACTGCAGATCCGCCTGCTCCAGGTGATTGAGATACAGGTGCGCGTCCCCCAGCACGTGCACGAACTCACCGGGTTTGAATCCGGTGACCTGCGCCATCATCAGCGTAAGCAGCGCGTAGGAGGCGATGTTGAAGGGTACGCCCAGGAACACGTCGGCGCTGCGCTGGTAAAGCTGGCAGGACAACTTGCCGTCCGCCACGTAAAACTGGAACAGGGCGTGGCACGGGGCCAGCGCCATTTTGTCGATCTCTCCCACGTTCCAGGCGCTGACGATGATCCTTCTTGAATCCGGCCGCGTTTTAAGCTGTTCCACCACGTTGCCGATCTGATCGACGCTGCCGCCGCCGGCCGTGTTCCAGTGCCGCCACTGGGCGCCGTAGACGGGACCCAGTTCGCCGTTGTCGTCGGCCCACTCATCCCAGATGGTGACCTTGTTGTCGTGCAGGTACTTGACGTTGGTATCGCCGCGCAGGAACCACAACAACTCGTGGATGATGGATCGGAAGTGCAGTTTCTTGGTGGTCACCGCCGGGAATCCCGCAGCCAGGTCGAAACGCATCTGCCAGCCGAACACGCTCAAGGTGCCGGTGCCGGTGCGATCGCTTTTGCGCGCGCCATGCTCGCGAATATGCCGCATCAATTCAAGATACTGTTCCATGATCCGTTCGTCCGCACCAGGGTCAAAGCGCCTGCTTCAACCTCTGACAAAAATGATTCTCGCAAAGACGCCAAGGCCGCCAAGATCGCTAAGAAATTCTTACTTTGAAAACTTGGCGTTCTTGGCGTCTTTGCGAGAGATCTTTTCTCCATTTCCGGCACCAGCTCAAAAATCGCACCCCGGCGCCAGGCCGGCGCGTGCCCTCGTGATAATACTTCACCGGCTCGCGCCTTCAGGTAACCGCACGCCGGCGGTAAGCCAGCCACAGCAGCACCGCGCCGGCGACTATCATCGGCGCCGACAACACCTGCCCCATGGTCAACCATCCCCACGCCAGGTAACCCAGATTGGCATCCGGCTGGCGCACGAACTCCACCGAGAAGCGAAAAACCCCGTACAACAGCAGAAACAGCCCCGACACCGCCATGCGCGGCCGCGGCCTGGCCGAAAACCACCACAGCACGATAAACAGCACCAGGCCTTCCAGCAGCGCCTCGTAGATCTGCGACGGGTGGCGCGGAATGCCGCCGGCGCGCGGATCCGGAAACACCATGGCCCAGGGCAGGTTGGACGGCGTACCCCACAACTCGCCGTTGATGAAATTGCCGATGCGCCCGCTGCCCAGTCCCACCGGCACTACCGGCGCCAGGAAGTCGCTCACTTCAAAAAAGGTCCGGCCGTTGGCGCGCGCGAACAGCGCCAGCGCCACCAGCACGCCGATGAGGCCGCCGTGAAACGACATGCCGCCGTCCCAGATCTCGAATATGGCCAGCGGGTGCGCCGAAAAGTAGGGAAAATTGTAAAAAAGCACCGAGCCCAGGCGGCCGCCGACAATAACGCCCACCGCCGCGTAGAACACCATGTCCGCCACCTGGTCGTAGCTCCAGTTGCCTCGCTTGGCCGCGCGGTAACGCAACAGCCACCAGCCGATGAAGATGGCCACCACGTAGCTGACGCCGTACCAGCGGATCTTGATGGGACCCAGATCCAGGGCGATGGGGTTGATGTGCGGATAATGCAGCATGGATTGCGCAGTTTAACGCATTCCCTTCACCCTCTCCCGTGCAAAGAAACGGTGCGCATGCTCCAACCCCATGAGTACAATCCTGAATCGCTGGCGCTGCGGATTCCGGGTCCGCCCTCCGCGATTAGAGACCCATATCGCTGCGTGCGGACCCGGAATCCTCCCTTGGCAGGCACGTACACGGATTCAGGTCCTGCAAGGAGGAATATGGGTCTCTAATTCCGGATTGCAGGACCTGAATCCCGTGCGCGCCGTTTATGATCTCTTCGCAGAAGAAACGGACGCCGGAGCATGCGCCGATCCCTGCATGCCGCCGATCCGCGTTATAGTGGGATCAGAGTTATGAGTGAAAAAGAACACAGCAACGCGCTGGCCAACGAAACCAGCCCTTACCTGCTGCAGCACGCCCACAACCCGGTGCAGTGGTACCCCTGGGGCTCCGAGGCCCTGGAGCGCGCGCGCCGCGAGGACAAACCGGTGCTGCTGTCCATCGGCTACTCCGCCTGCCACTGGTGTCACGTCATGGCGCACGAGTCATTCGAAGATGAGCGCATCGCGGCGCTCATGAACGACCAGTTCATCAACATCAAGGTGGATCGCGAGGAACGGCCGGACCTGGACCGCATCTACCAGACCTCCCATCAACTGCTGACCCGGCGCGCCGGCGGCTGGCCGCTCACCATGTTTCTCTCGCCGGACGACATGGTGCCGTTTTTCGGCGGCACCTACTTTCCGCCTGACTCCCGCTACGGCATGCCCGGATTCGGCGAACTGCTGCAACGGGTGGCGGAGTTCTACCGCGGCCGCCGCGACGATATCCGCGATCAGAACCGCTCGCTGATGGAAGCGCTGCAGTCCCTGCAGCAGGCGCCGGCGGAGGCGTCCGCTGCCGCGCTGGATGCGGCGCCGCTGGACGCGGCGGCGGCCGAGCTGGCGCGGATCTTCGATGAACGCCACGGCGGCTTCGGCGGCGCCCCCAAATTTCCCCATCCGGGCAACCTGGAATTCCTGCTGCAATACGCCGACTGCGGCGGCGAGGTGCCGGCGGAAACCGCCCGGCGCGCCCGGCACATGGCCCTGTTCTCGCTGGAGTGCATGGCCCTGGGAGGCATTTACGACCAGGTCGGCGGCGGATTCAGCCGCTATTCCGTCGATGACCTGTGGATGATCCCGCATTTTGAAAAGATGCTCTATGACAACGGGCCGCTGCTGGCGCTTTATGCCGAAGCCTGGCGCGCCACCGGGGACGAGCTGTTCCGGCGCGTGGCCCTGGAAACCGCCGGCTGGGTGCTGCGCGAGATGCGCTCGCCGGACGGCGGCTTCTATTCGTCGCTGGATGCGGACTCGGAAGGGGAAGAGGGAAAGTTTTACCTGTGGACGCGCGAGGAGGCCCGGTCCCTGCTCGATGCCGACGAATACAAGGCACTGGCGCGGCGCTTCGGTCTCGACGGCGCCGCCAACTTCGAAGGCCGCTGGCACCTGCGCGTGACCGCCTCCCTGGACGACGTGGCGAAGGAAACGGGTATCGCCCCCGATGCCGCCGCGCGGCTCATCGACGGCGCGCGCGCGAAGTTGCTGGAGGCCCGGGACAGGCGCGTGCACCCGGGCCGCGACGACAAGATCCTGACCTCCTGGAACGGCCTGATGATCCGCGGCCTCGCCGTGGCCTCCCTGCGCCTGGAACGCGACGACTTCGGCAAGGCCGCGGCGGGCGCGCTGGATTTCATCCGGACGGAAATGTGGCGCGACGGCCGGCTGCTCGCCACCAGCCGCGACGGCAGCGCGCATCTCAGGGCCTACCTGGACGATTACGCCTTTGTGCTGGACGCCATCCTGACTCTGCTGCAATGGCGCTGGTCGACGCCGCGGCTGGAATTCGCCGTGGCGTTGGCGGAAGCCATGCTGGCGCAGTTCGAGGATGCGCAAGGCGGCGGTTTCTTTTTCACCGCCCACGATCACGAAAAACTGATCCAGCGACGCAGGGATTTCATGGACGACGCCCTGCCGTCCGGCAACGGCGTCGCCGCGCACGCACTGATCCGGCTCGGTCACCTGCTGGGCGAGCCGCGTTACCTGCAGTCGGCGGAGCGGACTTTGCGCGCGGCGTGGCCGGATCTGCTGCGCGTCCCCCACGGGCACACGGCGCTGCTGCTGGCGCTGTCGGAACTGGCGCGCCCGCCGCGGCAGGTGATACTGCGGGGCGCGGCGGACACGCTGCGGGAGTGGCGCCGCATCTGTCTTGAAAATCTGGATGGGCGGGCGGCGGTTTACCCGATCCCGGACGACGCCGGATCGCTGCCGGGCGTGCTCGGCGAACGCAAAGTCATGGGCGAAGCCGCGGCTTACCTGTGCGAAGGATTCACGTGCAAGGCGCCCATCACCGAGATCGACGCACTCGCCGCCGGGTTGAACCCGTCAACGCCGCAATGACATAATGTCCGCCCTGGCCGTTTACAAAAGCAGATTATAGATGTTCACCAACAACCAGAGGCTGAAGGCCTGGGTAAAGGACATGGCGGTTTTATGCCGCCCCGAACGCGTACAGTGGTGCGACGGTTCGAGCGGCGAGTTCGACGCCATGTGGGACGAACTGCTGCGCACCGGCACGGCGCGCAGGCTCAACCGCGACAAGCGCCCCGGCAGCTACCTGGTGCGCTCCGATCCCGCCGACGTGGCGCGCGTCGAGGATCGCACCTTTATCTGTTCCAGCAACTGCGACGACGCCGGGCCGACCAATAACTGGGTCGACCCGGACGAAATGCACAACACTCTCAACGGGCTGTTCGCCGGCTGCATGACCGGCCGCACCATGTACGTCATTCCCTTCAGCATGGGGCCCATCGGCTCACCCATTGCCCACATCGGCGTGCAGATCACCGATTCGCCCTATGTGGTGGCCAGCATGCACATCATGACGCGGGTCGGGCAGGAGGTGCTGGAAACGCTGGGAGACGACGGCGAGTTCGTGCCCTGCGCCCATTCCATCGGCGCGCCGCTGTCGATGCCCGACGCACACGCGCCGTGGCCGTGCAACCCGGACAACCGCTATATCGTCCATTATCCGGAAAGCCGGGCGATCTGGTCGTTCGGATCCGGCTACGGGGGCAACGCGCTGCTGGGAAAGAAATGCTTTGCCCTGCGCATCGCCTCGGCCATGGCGCGCGACGAAGGCTGGCTCGCCGAACACATGCTGATCCTCAAGATCACCAGTCCTGAGGGACGGGTGCGCTACATCGCCGGCGCGTTTCCGAGTGCCTGCGGCAAAACCAACCTGGCCATGCTGACGCCTTCCATATCCGGCTGGAAGGTGGAGACCGTGGGCGATGATATCTGCTGGATGAAGTTCGGCGCGGACGGGCAGCTTTACGCCATCAACCCGGAGGCCGGATTCTTCGGCGTGGCGCCGGGCACCAGCCACGATTCCAACCCCAACGCCATGCGCACGGTGGAGCGCAATACCGTTTTCACCAACGTGGCGGAAACCGGCGACGGCGACGTATGGTGGGAAGGCATGAGCGATTCTCCCCCGGAGGACATTACCGACTGGCGCGGCAACGCCTGGGATCCGGATGCTGACAATCCGGCTGCGCACCCGAACGCGCGCTTCACCGTAGCCGCCGACCAGTGCCCGGTTATCGCCCCGGAATGGAACGATCCGGCCGGCGTACCCATCAGCGCCATCCTGTTCGGCGGGCGCCGGGCCTCGGTGGTGCCGCTGGTGAACGAGGCGCGCGACTGGAACCAGGGAACCTTCTTCGGTTCCATCATCTCTTCCGAGAAAACCGCGGCCGCGGCGGGACGGATCGGCGAGTTGCGCCGTGATCCCATGGCCATGCTGCCGTTCTGCGGCTACAACATGGCGGACTACTGGGGCCACTGGCTGACCATGCAGGAGCGCGGCGGCGCAAAGCTGCCGAAAATCTTCTACGTGAACTGGTTCCGCAAGGACGACGACGGCCGCTTCCTGTGGCCGGGATTCGGCGACAACAGCCGCGTACTCAAGTGGATCTTCCAGCGCTGCGAGGGCGAAGTGGACGCCATCGACACGCCCATCGGCAAGGTACCGCCCATCGACGCACTGCACCTGGCCGGGCTGAACATGGACAACGCGGCCATTGCCGAACTGCTGCGGGTGGACCTGGACGGCTGGCTGCAGGAGATCCCGCTGATTCGCGACTATTACAAAAAGTTCGGCCAACGGCTGCCGGGCGCGCTCAAGCGGGAAGTCGACTCCCTGCAGGCGGGCTTGGAACGGGCCAAGCGGAACGCGGCATAAGTACGGCAGCCGATGTTTTTCGTCATTCCGGCCGGAGGCCGGAATCCAGTAAATTAAAGTGCGCCTGCGGCGCGCCTAAAATTTACTGGGTCCTGGTCGCTACGCTCCCAGGATGACGTTCTTTTTTGCTACGAGCCATGCTCAGTACGTATACCCGAAACTCTCCTTGAACTTCTCCGCGAACCCTTCCGCGTCAAAGCGGTGATTCTGGGTGCCGTGGGACGCGATCTTCAGGGAGCCCAGCAGCGAGGCGACGCGGCCGGTAGTTTCCCAGTCGAATTCCTGGCTCAGGCCGTACAGCAGCCCGGCGCGGTAGGCGTCGCCGCAACCGGTCGGATCGGCGATCCGTTCCGGCTTCACCGCCGGGATCTCATGGCGCTTTTCGGTGGTGTAGATATGCGAACCGTCGGCGCCGCGCGTGATGATCAGCGCCTGTACGCGTCCGGCCACGTCGTGCGGGCTCCAGCCGGTGCGTTCGCTCATGAGTTGCCATTCATAATCGTTGACGGTAACCCAGGCGGCCGCTTCGATGAAGCGTTTCAGATCATCGCCGTCGAACATGGGCATGCCCTGGCCCGGATCGAAAATGTACGGGATGCCCGCTTCCGCGAACTGTTGTGCGTGCTGCACCATGCCGTCGCGCCCGTCCGGCGCGACGATGCCGATGTCGACCCCCTCGGCGTCGGTCACCTTGTTCAAGTGCGACTCGGACATGGCACCGGGATGGAACGCGGTGATCTGATTGTCGTCCATATCCGTGGTGATGAAGGCCTGGGCGGTGTAGGCATTGTCCAGCACGCGGATGTGGGTGCGGTCGATGGCCCACTCGTCCAGCCATTGCGCGTACGGATCGAAATCGTGGCCGACGGTGCCCATGGGCAGCGGATCGCCCCCCAGCAGCGCCAGGTTGTAGGCGATGTTGCCGGCGCAGCCGCCGAACTCGCGCCGCATTTCCGGCACCAGGAACGACACATTTAATATGTGCACTTTCTCCGGCAGGATGTGGTTCTTGAAACGGTCCTGGAAGACCATGATGTTGTCGTAGGCCAGTGAGCCGCAGATCAGTGCAGACATATCATCCTCCTTGTTAGATTCCTAAAGTCAAAACCAATCTCTCGCAAAGACGCCAAGGCCGCAAAGAGACTGGGGAATTCAGACAGTTTTGGTCTTCTTGGCGTTCTTTGCGTCTTGGCGAGAGATCGCAAGTCAAGCCGCGGCGCTGTCGCGCCGGCGCTTCTGACGCGCGGACCGTTTTCCCAGCAGCGGCGCCAGGAATTGTCCCGTATAGCTTTTCTTCACCGCGGCGAGCTGTTCGGGGGTGCCCGTGGCGACCACGTGACCGCCCTTGTCCCCGCCTTCCGGCCCCAGATCGATGATCCAGTCGGCGGTCTTGATGACGTCCAGGTTGTGTTCGATGACCACCACCGTGTTGCCGTGATCGCGCAGGCGGTGCAGCACCGACAGCAGTTGCCGGACGTCGTGAAAATGCAGTCCCGTGGTGGGTTCATCGAGAATATACAGGGTCTTGCCGGTGTCGCGCTTGGACAGCTCGCGGGACAGCTTCACCCGCTGGGCTTCGCCGCCGGAAAGGGTGGTCGCATTCTGGCCCAGCTTGACGTAGGAAAGTCCCACGTCCACCAGCGTCTGCAGCTTGCGCGCGACCACCGGCACCGGGTCGAAAAATTCGCGCGCCTCCTCCACGGTCATTTCCAGCGCTTCAAAAATGTTCTTCCCCTTGTAGCGGATGTCCAGGGTCTCGCGGTTGTAACGCCGGCCCTTGCATACATCGCACACCACGTAGATATCCGGCAGGAAATGCATTTCCACCTTGATGAGACCGTCACCCTGGCACGCCTCGCAGCGGCCGCCCTTGACGTTGAAGCTGAAGCGCCCGGGCTTGTAGCCGCGCGAGCGCGCCTCCGGCGTGGCGGCGTACAGGTCGCGGATGGGCGTGAACAGGCCGGTGTAGGTGGCCGGGTTGGAACGCGGCGTACGGCCGATGGGGCTCTGGTCGATGTCCACCACCTTGTCGAAGGATTCCAGCCCCTCCACCCTGTCGCAGGGCGCCGGCTGGGTATGGCTGCCGTAGAGCTCGCGCGCGGCGATGCGGTACAGGGTGTCATTGACCAGGGTGGATTTCCCCGAGCCCGACACGCCGGTGACGCAGATCATGAGTCCGGCGGGAAACTCCACCTCGATGGACTTGAGATTGTTGCCGCGGGCGCCGGACAGGCGTAACAACCGCAGCGGGTCAACCGGGGTGCGGCGATCCGGCACCTCGATCTTCAAGCGCCCCGACAGGTAGCGGCCGGTAAGTGAAGCCTTGTGCGCCGCCACCTGGGCCGGCGTACCCTGCACGACCACCGTGCCGCCGTGGAGGCCGGCGCCGGGCCCCATGTCCACCACGTGATCGGCGCTGTTGATGGCTTCCTCGTCGTGTTCCACGACGATCACCGTGTTGCCCAGGTCGCGCAGCCGCTTGAGCGTGCCCAGCAGGCGTTCGTTGTCGCGCTGGTGCAGGCCGATGGACGGTTCGTCCAGCACGTACATGACGCCCACCAGGCCGGCGCCGATCTGGCTGGCCAGGCGGATACGCTGCGCCTCGCCGCCGGACAGGGTCTCGGCGCTGCGATCCAGGGTCAGGTAATCGAGCCCGACGTTGACCAGGAATTGCAGGCGCTCGCGTACCTCCTTGAGGATCTTGGCGGCGATCTCGCGCCGGCGCCCCTCCAGGGCCAGGCCCCCGAAGAACTCTTCCGCCTGGAGCACGGTCATGGCGGTGAGCGCCGGCAACGAGGTTTCGCCCACGAATACGTGCTGCGCGGCACGGTTCAATCGATTGCCGCCGCACTCGGAACAGGGCCTGCTGCTCTGGAACTTGGCCAGTTCCTCGCGCTGCATGACGGATTCCGTTTCCCGGTAGCGGCGCTCCATGGTGGGGATCACCCCCTCGAACGGATGGCGACGTTTCACCACACCGCGCCGGTCGTTGAGGTACTGGAACTCGATTTCCCGATCGCCGCTGCCGTAAAGGATCACCTGCTGCACGTCTTCGGGAAGTTCCTTGAAGGGCGTATCCGCCTTGAACTTATAGTGGCGGGACAGGGACTTAATAAGCTGGAAGTAATAGGCATTGCGCCGATCCCAGCCACGGATGGCGCCGCCGGGCAGGCTCAGATCGGGATGCTGCACGACGCGCTCCGGATCGAAGAACTGGATCACGCCCAGGCCGTCACAGCGCTGGCAAGCGCCCGCGGGATTATTAAAGGAGAACAGGCGCGGCTCCAGCTCGCTCAGGCTGTAGCCGCACTGGGTACAGGCAAAGCGCGCGGAGAAAACCGTCTCCTCGGCGTTCTCGTCGTCCAGGGAAGCCACCACCGCAAGTCCGTCCGAGATGCGCAGCGCCGTTTCAAGGGATTCGCTCAGTCGCAGGGCCATATCCGGACGCACCCGGAAACGGTCCACCACGACCTCGATGGTGTGCTTCTTGTACAGATCCAGCTCCGGCGCCGCGTCCAGTTCCACCACCTGGCCGTTGATGCGCGCCCGTACGAAGCCCTCGGCGCGCAACTTGTCCAGCAACTGCAGGTGCTCGCCCTTGCGGCCCTGCACCACCGGCGCCAGCAGCATGAGCCGCTCCCCTTCCGGGCGCGCCAGGATAAGATCCACCATCTGGCTGACGGTCTGGGCCGCCAGCGGCGTGCCGTGGTCGGGGCAGCGCGGCTCCCCCACGCGCGCGAACAGCAGCCTCAGGTAGTCGTAAATTTCGGTGGTGGTGCCCACCGTCGAGCGCGGGTTGTGGGAGGTGGACTTCTGCTCAATGGAAATGGCCGGCGACAGCCCCTCGATATGGTCCACGTCCGGTTTTTCCATCATGGACAGGAACTGGCGGGCATAGGCCGACAGGGACTCCACGTAGCGGCGCTGGCCTTCGGCGTAGATGGTGTCGAATGCGAGCGAGGACTTGCCCGATCCGGACAGCCCGGTAACCACGATCAGGCGGTCCCTGGGCAGGTCCAGGTCTACGTTCTTGAGATTGTGAGTGCGGGCGCCGCGGATGCGGATCGTATCCATCAGATTTTGCTTAACCGGCAGACAGGCAAACTGCTAATATAAAATCTTTCAGGACGAACACGCAAAGCCAATCAGAAATACCGCTAACAAGGAGGAGCAAAATGGCGAGAGGAATCAACAAGGTCATATTGATCGGCAATCTCGGCAACGACCCGGACGTGCGCTACACGGCCTCGGGCGCGGCGGTGGCCAACGTCAGCGTGGCGACCACGGAGGTCTGGCGCGACAAGGAGTCCGGCGAGCAGCAGGAGCGCACTGAGTGGCACCGGGTGGTGTTTTTCGGGCGGCTTGCGGAAATTGTCGCGGAGTACCTGAAAAAGGGCTCCCAGGTCTACGTTGAAGGCCGCCTGCAGACGCGCAAGTGGCAGGACAAGGAAGGCGCCGACCGCTATACCACCGAAATCGTCGCCAACGAAATGCAGATGCTGGGCGGGCGCGGCGGCGGCGGCGAATCGCGCCAGGCCCCGTCCAACCGCGGCGAGCAGGCATCCAGGCCGCAGCAACCGGCGCCCAAGGACGACGAGTTCGTCGACGACGACATTCCGTTCTAGGTCCCGCCAACGTCATTCCGGATGCGGAGCGTCCGGAATCCAGTAAGTTAATGCGCCCGCTGCGCGGGCACTCTGTTTACCGGATTCCGGCCTCCGGCCGGAATGACAATAGAAACTCATCCTTTTTCATAGCTCGGCAAATCGCCCGGCTGGACGATCTGCCTGTTTTCGCCGGCCACGATGGTTACCCTGCCGATTCTTTGCAGGGCGTTCACTCCCTATCCCTGACCGGATCCCCTCAACAGTATTGCCATGCACTGGATGAACGGCTTGGCCTCCGGAGGCATGCCGTGGGTCTGCCTGGGCATGCTTGGATCGGACACACTGAACGTTCCACGGATGCGCGGCCGCTCGCCGTTGGTGTCGACGCTTCCGCTGATGATGAAGTTGAAATGTTTGCCGGCCGGGACCAGCCGCCCACAGGATTCCAGGGTCAGGTTCCCGGCCCCGGCGGCATAGGCCTTGTACACAGGAGGCAGAATCGCCCCCGCTGCAACGCCGATAAGGACCGCCGCCATTGCTGCTTTGATCTTCATGATGATCTCTCCCCAGGCCGTGAATTTAAGTGAAATTTGCTGTTTTACAATAACGGTTGCAGTCTAAATAATAAATTTAAGATTAAAGACCCATATCCCTTCGCGCGGAACCTGAACCCTGTTAATTTCGCGGAGCGGGATTCAGGGTCCGCAATCCGGAATCAGAGACCCATATTCCTCCTTGCGGACCCTGGATCCGTCAGGCAACTGCTGTTGTGCCAGGAACAGGTACCAAGGCCGCGAATGGTGGGAGCAGGTGCTGAATTCTCCTTTACCCGGCAGCAGGGTTTCGCCGGGATCGGAGCATGACCAGACTGCGGCGCAGGTACTCGGGACAGATAAAGAAAATGATCCCGGTCACCACCAGCGTGGCCAGACCCTGGTACAGGAAAATCCTCTGCGGCGGCTGGCCGGCCTTGAGCAAGCCCATCACCGCCAAGGCCGATACCACCATGTACAGGGCGTTGACGATATTGTTGGCGGCGATGATGCGCGCCCGGTGGGCCGGCTCACAGCGATGCTGCACCAGCGCGAACAGCGGCACAATATAAATGCCGCCGAACATGCCGATAAGGCACAGATCCAACAGGATACGCAGGCAGTCGCCACGGCCCAGCATGGCCAGCGCCGTCAGCGAACCGGCGCCCGGGACCGGTGCCAGATACAGGTCGATGCTGAACAGCGCCAGGCCCGCCGCGCCGAAGGGCACCAGCCCAGGCTCGATCTCTCCGCCGGAAAAGCGCTCGCACAGGAGCGAACCGACACCGATACCCACCGAGAACGTGGCCATGAACAAGGTCGCCACGTAGGCGTTGCCGTGCAACACATCGCGCGCGTAGGTGGGCACCAGGGACAGGAATGTGAGGCCGCAAAACCAGAACCAGGATATGGCCAGTATCGCCACGAACACGAACCGGTTTTCCATGGCGGCGGCCATGATGCGCAGCGTTTCGCGGAAGATATTCCAGTCCACCTTGAGCGTCGCATCGGAGGGCGCGGCTTCCGGGATCCAGTGGCTGGCCACACGGCCGGCCACGGCGATGACCAGCACCGCGGCGGACACCAGCCATGGACCGGCGTCATGCACGGCCATGGCAACGCCGCCGAGGATGGTGCCGAACAGTATGGCCAGGTAGGTGGCCGCCTGCACCAGCCCGTTGCCGCCGGTCAACTCCGATAGCCGCAGGTGCTGCGGCAAAATGCCGTATTTAAGCGGTCCGAAGAATGTCGACTGCGCTCCCATGAGGAACAGGGTCAGCATCAGGAACCAGATGGAGCCCAGGGAAAATCCGACTGCGGCGAATCCCATGATCACGATCTCCGCGGTCTTGATGTGACGGATCAGCATGGCCTTCTCGTAGCGGTCGGCGATCTGCCCGGCGGTCGCGGAAAAGATAAAGAAGGGAAAGATGAATACACCGCCGGCCATGGCCACCAGTATGCCGCTGTCGGCGCCGAGCCGGCGGGCCATGGTGAAGGCAATGAAGATCACCAGCCCGTTCTTGAACACGTTGTCGTTGAAAGCGCCCAGGAACTGGGTGATGAACAACGGCAGGAACCGCGCGCTGCGGAGCAGCTCGAATTGTTTCATGACATCAAAATGCATCCCGTGGTTGAAACATGGACTTGCCCTGCCGTTGATGTCATATTTGGCTCCGCAATAATTTCCCGCCGATGCAGAGGCGTTTTATGCCGATTGTGACACAAGTCGATCTGTTGAAGAAACGCCGAACCAAGATCGTGGCGACGCTGGGACCCGCGTCGCAGGACCCGGAGGTGATTGCAAAACTGATCGACGCGGGCGCGAACGTATTCCGCCTCAACATGTCCCACGGCGACTATAACTTCCATACCAACGTATATCGGCACATACGCCGGCTCGCCGACGAAAAAAAACAGGCCGTCGCCGTGCTCGCGGACCTGTGCGGCCCGAAGATCCGGATCGGAAAGTTCGAACAGGGACAAATTACCCTGGAGCCGGGCAGCAGCGTCATCATTACCACGCGCGACGTGACCGGCGTGCCGGGACTGATCCCGTCGCAGTACGGGGCGCTCAAGGCCGACGTCAGTAAAGGCGACTCAATATTGCTTTCCGACGGCGCCATGGAACTGCGCGTGGACGGCATTACGCGCACGGAAATTTCCTGCACGGTGATCCGCGGCGGGGTCCTGACTGACAACCAGGGCATCAACCTCCCCGGAGTCAAGGTGTCGGCGCCCTCCCTCACTGCGAAGGATCGCGACGACGCCGCGTTCGCCCTGGAACTGGGCGTGGATTTCATCGCCCTGTCATTCGTACGCCGTGCCAGCGACGTCATGGAATTGCGGGAACTCATCTGGGAACACGAAGGCGCCGTGTCGGTGATCGCCAAGATTGAAAAGCCGGAGGCACTGGCGGAAGCGGATCGCATTCTGGATACCGCGGATGCGATCATGGTTGCGCGCGGCGACCTGGGCGTGGAATTGCCCCCGGAACAGGTTCCCGTGGCGCAGAGCCAGCTCATCACCATGGCGCGAACCAAGTTCAAGCCGGTGATCGTGGCCACCCAGATGCTGGAATCCATGATTGAACATTCGCGGCCCACGCGCGCCGAAGTCACGGACATTTCCCACGCGGTGACGCTGGGCACGGACGCCGTCATGCTGTCCGCGGAAACCGCCGCGGGCAAATACCCGGTGGAATCGGTGGCGATGATGGACAGCATCGCGCGGCATGCCGAGGCCTATCTCTGGCAGGCCGGGTCCTATGGCGCATTCAGCGGCCGTGATCTACAGCCCCCGCTGCCCATCTGGAGCGTCATGGCCAACACCACCGCGCACATGTCGCGGGACCTGATGGCGCACGCGGTCCTGGTGATGTCACAGAGCGGCATGTCCGCCGCCACTGTCAGCTCGGCGCGGCCGGCGGCGCCGGTGGTTGCCATTACGCATAACGCGGATGCGTGCCGGCGCATGGCGCTGCTGTGGGGAGTGATCCCGGTGCTGGACGACAGCGCGGGTGTGAAGCATCCCAACGAACTGGCGCGCCGGGTGACGCTGGAACTGGGGCTGGCGGAACCCGGCCAGTACGTGCTGCTGGTAAGGGGATTCAGCAGCAGGCCGGAACTGAATACACCTTCGGTGACGGCGATTCAGGTATAAAGAAAGTCACAAGTCATAAGTTACAAGTCATAAGGACCTTGCGAGCCGGGACTCGCGACTTGTGGCCAACCTATCCAGCATCTCCTCTGTGGACGGACTCTCGTTGCAACTTATCCGCACCGAAAACCGTTCCCCCTCATCCGGCTCACGCTCAAAGGTACAGGTGCCGCCGGGGTAAAGTTTCGCAGTCAGTTCATCCAGTGCCGGGCGGAGCGCGGACAGGGTTTCATCCGAATTGGGCGCCGCCAGCCTGTCATTGGAAAAAACCTCCAGGGCGCCGCCGCTGAAACGCGTCCGCGCCGGCCCCGTTTCCTGCTCCAGCAGCCTGCAGGCGACCAGCGCCTTGCGGCACACCGTTGCAATCCGGGCGGAAACGGATCCCTCCAGGGCGTGTTTGCTGTAATAAGCCAGTCCACGCCGCCCGCCGGCTTCGTCCATGGCGTAATTACCCTGGTGTGCGACCAGCACAATGCCGGGACCCTCGTGAACATGACTGTAGTCCGCCACGTCCACCAACAGGTCCTCCAGGAGCTGTTCCTGTATCCAGCGGTGAAACACCGGGATGTAGTCGGTCAGCGGCGTGGAAACATCGCCGTCGACCCGCAGCTTGAAGCCGATCCGGTGCAATTCCATGGGGGTAGCGGCGTTCAGGCTTCGGCGGATGCCAGTGCGGCCGGCGCCCGCGCCGGCACGGGCGCGCCCTGCTGCAACGTGCGCAGATGGCAGGCGTGGGCGGCCTCGATAAAGAGCTGCGTTTCCTCCAGCAGGAAGCGCACCTTGTCGGGCGTCGGCCGGCGTGGGGCATCTTCATGCCTCTGCAGCAGGTACCCGGCGAACCGGTCCTGGAAAAGGCCGGTGTCCAGGAAGCGATTACGGAATTCCGCGATGATTTGGTCCGGGTTGTCACTGATATCCTGGTATTGCGTTCGCACCAGGCCCTTCGCCGCCTGCAGCATGGCCCGGTAGGCGCTGTTATCGGCCTCACCGAACTCGGCGGCATCGAAGTGGAGTTGCGCCTCGAAATACAGGCGCTCGGCTGCCTGCAGATCGAAATCGATCATGGACACCACCTCGCCGGCGCATTCGCCGGTGCCGATATCGTCGAGCGTGAATTCGCGCGGATCGCGCCAGTCGGAATAATAGGAGCGATCAAGTTCATAGGGTGGGATATTGCCGAGGCTGTCCACCAGGGACTTGAGTTCCGCCTTGCCGACACGGGCGATAAATTCCTGGAAACTTTCGCCCTTGTTTTTTTCTTCCAGGTACTTCTTCGTAATCAGATCCACGAATTCCGGAATGCGCTTGGACGGCACCACGCCGATGGCAAGCCCGTAAGACCCCCCGTTGGCCTGCCACTGCCCGCCCAGCACGACCCTGAAGTGGGGCACCGTCATGCCCCCTTTCTTGCGGCTGACGCCGTAGAAACCCAGGTCGGCCAGGTGATGCTGTCCGCAGGAATTGAAACATCCGCTGATCTTGATGCGCAGATCGCGAATGGCTTCGTCCATCTGCATATACCTGCCGGCCAGCCGTTCGCGCAACTCCGCCGCCAGTCCGCGCGACGAGGCGATACCCAGTTTGCAGGTGTCGGTACCCGGGCAGGAAGTCACGTCGACGAGGGTACCGGCACCGGGCTGCGCCAGTCCCAGTGCCTTCAAATCACGATACAGATGGGACAGATCATTTTCCGCCACCCAGCGCAGCACGATGTTCTGCTCCACCGTGGTGCGCACGGTATCACCCACGTAACGGCGTGCCACCGCGGCGAGCCGGCGCATCTGCCAGGAGGTGATATCACCCAGCGGCAGCGTCACGGTGGCCGTCACGTAACCGGCCTGGCGCTGCCGGTAGGCGTTGCCGGCGCGCCATGCCTGAAAGTCCGGATCATCGCCGCCGCCGGCCGGCGCTTCAGCATTTGCCCGGACCGATGGTTTCGACCGTTCCGAAAATTCCTCGACTCCGTCCAGGAACGCCGTCCAGTTCTCGTCTTGCGGCAGGGCCGCGCGTTCCTCCCGGACCTGGCGCTGGAATTCATCGATACCCAGCTTGTCCACCAGGAATTTAATGCGCGCGCGGCTGCGATTGCGCTTCTCGCCGAGACGCGCGTAAACGCGCGCCACCGCCTGGGTCAGCGGCAGGATTTCACTATCCGGAATAAATTCCTCCAGCAGCTTGGCCTGGTAGGGCACGGCGCCGAGTCCGCCGCCGACGAACACCTGGAAGCCGCGCTGACGCGCGCCGTCGGCGCCGCGGGCGGCAGCGATGAAACCAAGGTCGTGCATCATGACCAGGCCGCAAGCGCTCTGGCTGCAACCGGAAAAAGCGATCTTGAACTTGCGGCCGAAGTCCTGCACGTCGGGATGGCCCAGCAGGAAGCGGAACATGGCGTCGGCGTACGGCGTCACGTCGAAAGTTTCGCCGCGGCATACACCGGCGATGGAACAGGCGGTGATGTTACGCACCGAGTTGCCGCAGGCCTCGCGCGTGGTGATGCCGACGGCGGCCAGCCGCCGCATGAGGTCCGGGGTATCCTCGATGTGCACGTAGTGCAACTGCACATCCTGGCGGGTAGTCACGTGGCAGATGGCGTCGGAATATTCTTCCGCCAGATCCGCCATCACTTCCATCTGCCCGGGCGTCATGCCGCCGTACGGGATCTTGATGCGCATCATGCCCGGCGCATCCCACAGGGTTTCCGGCCCCTTGAGCAAATCGCCAGAGGGATAGCGAAGCGACTTCTGGCCGACGCCGTCGTGACGCTGGCCGTTGTCGTAGCGCTGCCCGTAAACGCCGCGCCGCAGCCGGGTCTCCGCGAACAACTTGTCATCCACGCGCCCGTCCCGCTTGAGGCGGATCTGGGTTTCGAAGACATCGATCTCTTCGGCCCAGTCGGGGGGCATACGATCGGCCAGTACTTCTTTCCAGTTATTCACAACCTTATCTACCCTCTGCTCAGCAATGGTCGTTCCAGGTTTCCGGTGCATGGCGCGCCCAGGACTGCCGGCACCGCACAACGGGCCGCTACCTTAGCAGCGACCCCTTATGCGCAAAAGTAAGGAAAATTAATATGCTTATAACGCGAAATATTGAGGGGTGGACAGTCGACGTTCAGGTTTCGGCTTCTGGACCGCCGGCAAAACGGGATCAGGTCCCGCAAGAAGGGATATGGGTCTCTAATCCCGGATTGCGGGACCTGATCCCGTGCACGCGGTCGATAGCGGGCCGGGTTTCAGTTGTCTTCCGATTCCGGGCGATGGGCTGCGACCAGTTCCTCCTGGGTGCGCGGCGGCACCGGATCGTAGCGGCTGAATGACATGACGAAGGAACCGGCGCCGCCGGTCATGGATTTGAGCTTGGACTGGTAGCCGTCCAGTTCGCTCAACGGCACCAGGCCGGTGACTTCCGTCATGCCGGCCGCCTGGGCGTTGGTGTTATTAATGCGGCCGCGCCTGCTGGACAGATCGGAAGTAATATCGCCCACGGCCGAGCTGGGGACCGATACGCTGATCTCCACAATGGGCTCCAGCACCACCGGCCTGGCCTTGCGCACGGCATCGATAAAGGCCCTCTTTCCGGCCGACACGAACGCCACCTCCTTGGAGTCCACCGGGTGATGCTTGCCGTCGTAGACGATGACGCGCACGTCCTGCAGGCGATAGCCGGCGATAGCGCCGTCCTCGAGGACTTGGCGCACGCCCTTTTCCACCGCCGGGATGAGCGGCCTGGGGATGACGCCGCCGACCACCTGGTCCACGAACTCGAATCCGGCGCCGCGCTCCAGCGGTTCGACGCGCAGGAAAACTTCACCGAACTGGCCGGCGCCGCCGGTCTGCTTCTTGTGGCGGTGATGTCCCTCCGCCTTGGCGGTGATGGTTTCCCGGTACGCGATGCGCGGCGGCCGCGTATCCACTTCGATGTTATAGCGTTCCTTGAGCTTCTCCAGAACGATCCTCAGGTGCAGTTCACCCTGCCCGCGTATCACGGTTTCATTCAGGCTGGCGCTGTGCTCGACCTGAATGCTGGGATCCTCCGCCTGCAGCTTGTGCAGCGCGTCGGAAATTTTCTGCTCGTCGCCGCGGCTGCGCGTCTCGATGGCCAGGCCGTACATGGGCGGCGGCAAATCCATGGGCCGCAGGTGAATATGATCTTCATCGTGGGAGTCGTGCAGCACCGCGTTGAACTGAATCTCGTCGACCTTGGCCACCGCGCAGATGTCCCCGGGAATGCCCCGGTCCATTTCCACGTGATCCTTGCCCTGCAGCCCCAGCAGGTGACCCACCTTGAACGGTTTGCGCCCGTCGCCGATAAACAACTGGCTGTCACGTGTCACCGTCCCCTGGTGCACGCGGAATATGCCCAGCTTTCCCACGAACGGGTCGATATTGACCTTGAACACGTGCGCCAGCACGTGGCGCGACGGGTCCGGCCTGATTTCTATGGGTTCGGCGTCGGCACCCTCGCCTTTCAGAAACTGCAGCGGCTTGCCTTCCTCCGGGGTCGGCATGAGGCGCGCAAATACCTCCAGCAACAGATCGACGCCGGCGCCGGTCAGGCCGGACACGAAACATACCGGCACCAGGTGATCTTCGCGCAACGCCTGCTCGAATGGATCGTGCAGTTGCTCCGGTGAAATCTCCTCGCCCTGCTCCAGGTAGACCTCCATCAGCTTTTCGTCCAGTTCCACCACCTGGTCGACGATGTTGGTGTGCGCCTCCTCCACCGAGGAAAAATCGGTCTGCTTTCCCTCGGGCTGGAAGAAGCAATCAACCACCTCGGTGCCGTTGGCGGCGGGCAGGTTGATAGGAAGACACTCGGCGCCGAAGGTCTCCTGTATCTGCGCCAGCAGGGCGCCGAGGTTAACTTGCTCCGCGTCGATCTTGTTGACGATGATGAGCCGATCAAGATCCCGTTCTCCTGCGGCCTGCATCATCCGGCGCGTGACGGTTTCGATGCCGGTCTGGGCGTTGATGACGACGGCACAGGTTTCCACGGCGGGCAGCGCCGCCATGGCGCGGCCGAGGAAGTCCGGGTATCCGGGCGTATCGAGGAGATTGATGCGGCTGCCCTTGTGCTGTGCGTGCGCCACGGCCACGTCCAGCGAATGCTGGTGCTGCCGTTCCAGGGGATCGAAATCGCAGACCGTGTTGCCCTTCTCCACCGATCCCATCTGGTTGACGGCGCCGGCGCGGTTCAACAGGGCTTCCGCAAGCGTGGTCTTGCCGGTGCCGCCGTGGCCGACAAGGGCGATGTTGCGGATATCTTCGGTCTGGTAACTCGCCATGGTTCCCCCCGCTTGTGGTTATTATGCGGAGTCCGCGCGCGCACGACTCCCTTGCATCAAAGCATAAACACTGTGATGCACGGAGAAAAGCAGCACGCGACGCACTCCGGACAAACCGGAGACGCGGGCCGGGCGCGAGCCGTCAGGCGTAATGGTAACGAGCCAGCAGGGCGCGTCCCTTGCGGGTCAGGTAACCCTCGGGATCGATAAAACCCTGCTTCATGGCGATGTCGTACAGAACTTTAGGCTGGTTGCGCGGAAGGTAGACCATGCCGTCGCCAAAATGGCATTCCAGCATGTCGGCGATGCGGGACTCCGGCAGTTCAGCTGCCGTCCCGGTGGTACTCATGATGATTCAATAGCCTCTTCATCTAAGCGGTTGAATTTCTGGCCGGTTTTTGAGCCGGCCGCCTGTGGGGTACTTTTCCCCACAAGACGTTATGGTAGTTACTTAATTTCTGATGTCAACATGAACAGTTAAGATCTGGGTAATTGTAGATGTTCACTGCAGCATCAACATCCCAGGCGGGCCTGCCCGGCCACCTCAACCGGGCTGGTGCGGGCGCGCCAGGTAGTCCCGGGACTGCATTTCCACCAGGCGGCTGGCGGTGCGCCGGAACGGCCGGGCCAGGCGCCGGCCGCGGTAAAGATCCGCGGGCGCCGCGGCGGCGCTGAGGATCAGGCGCACGTTGCGGTCGTAGAATTCATCCACCAGGGTCATGAACCGCCGCGCGGCGTCGTTACGGGGCTCGTCCAGTACCGGTACATTGCCCACCAGGACGCTCTGGTACTGGCGCGCGATTTCGATATAGTCGGCCGGCCCCCGCGGCCCATCGCAGATGGCATCGAAATCGAACCAGACGACGCCGTCGCCGCAACGCACCGTGGGGATCAGTCTGCCCTCCACCTGCAAGGAGCTTCCCCGGTCACCCCCGTCGGGCGCAATGTGGTCGAATACATCTTCGAGCAGGCGTTCGGCGTCCGCGTCCAGGGGGCAATGATAGACGCGCGCCTGCTCCAGGTA
>CAZNWR010000008.1:0-23377 GCA_964576645.1 uncultured Enterobacteriaceae bacterium
AGCGGGAATTTTCAATACCACGAACCGTCTAAAAGGGCAGATGAAAATCCGTGTTTTGCGACCGGAGGCTGCCATGACGAAATCGAGTTTTGACAAAAAATATTGGGTTCTGGCGGGGCTCGCGGTGGTGCTTCTCGCCGCACTTGGCGTGCAGACTTATTTCCTGTTTGACCTGTCGCATAAGGTGGATTCCATGGCCGCGGCCCGCAATGGGTCTGGGACAATATCCAGCCTCGCGTCGATACCAGGCCAATCTCCCGCCATCAATCAGCCGCTGTACAGCGCCAATGGATCGTTCAACTGGGATCCGTTCGGCGACATGCGCAGAATGCAGAAGAGAATGAATAAATTGTTTCAGAGCGCGTTCCGCGGCTTCGGTGCGGGTACCGGCGTCAACGCACTTTCCTTCCAGATGGGCGCTCCCCAGGCGAAGTTAAGCGACAAGGGCAACGAATACGTCGTCAAACTGAGAATGCCCGGCATCAAACAGGGTTCCATAAATGTGTCCGTGGTGGGGAACCGGACTCTGGAGATCAGCGCGAAGACCAGCAACGCGTGGTCGAAAAATAACAGCAGTGGCGGCATCTCCATGTTTCAGCAGCGCCGGACCGAAGGTTCCTTCAAGCGCTTGCTGCAACTGCCCCAGCCGGTGGACCCATCCAGCCTTAATACCGCCTATAACGATCAGATCCTGACCATCAGGCTGCACAAGCGCGTGACCTGAACGCGGCGGCCACTGACGGCGACGGCCGCCGCGCGCTTATTTTTTGCGCGGGTTGTAGAGGTCGGTGATGGTGCCTTCGTACATTTCGGCGGCGAAGGCCAGCGTTTCGGATAGGGTCGGGTGCGGGTGAACGGTCAGGCTCAGGTCGACGGCGTCCGCGCCCATTTCTATGGCAAGAGCGACCTCGGCGATCAAATCCCCGGCGTTGGCGCCCACTATCCCGGCACCGATGATACGACCGGATTCGCCGTCGAACAGCAGCTTGCTAAGGCCTTCGCTCCGTCCCAGGCCCAGTGCCCGGCCGCTGGCCGCCCAGGGAAAGATCCCTTTTCCGTAATTGATGCCCCGGGCCTTGGCCTCCGCTTCGGTGACACCCGCCCAGGCGACTTCCGGATCCGTGTAAGCAACGGAAGGGATGACCTGTACGTCGAACCCCGACTTGTGCCCCGCCGCCACTTCAGCGGCCACCTTGCCCTGATGCGTCGCCTTGTGGGCGAGCATGGGCTGGCCGGTGATATCGCCGATGGCGAAAATGTGCGGCACGTTGGTGCGTTGCTGTCCGTCAACCCCTATGAAGCCCCTCTCATCGACCTGGATCCCGGCCTTGTCGGCGCCGATGCGGTTGCCGTTCGGCGTGCGCCCGACGGCGACCAGGACCCGATCGAATCTGGCGGACGCGGGTGCCTTTTCTCCGTCAAATTGCACCGTGAACCCCTTGGCGTCGGCGCTGACGCCCGTCACGCGCGTCCCCAGGTAAATGCCCTGGTAGCGTTTTTCTATGCGCTTCTGGAGGGGCCGCACGATATCCGCGTCCGCACCGGCAATCAGCCGGTCCAGCATTTCCACAACTGTTACCTTGCTTCCCAGCTCCGAGTAAACCGTCGCCATTTCCAGGCCGATGATGCCGCCGCCCACGACCAGCAGCGAACCCGGTATCTCCTTGAGTTCCAACGCGCCGGTGGAATCCATGATGCGCGGATCGTCCGGGAAGCCCGGCAGGCGGGATGACTGCGAACCGGCTGCAACTATGGCCTTGTCAAAGCGAATGCGATGGGTACCTTTGTCCGTCTCCACGTCCATTGTATTGGCGCCTGCAAACCGACCCGTGCCGCGGACCACCCTCACCTTGCGCTGGCGGGCGAGTCCCGCCAGCCCGCTGCTGAGCTGTGCGACGACACCGTTTTTCCAATCGCGCAGTTTTTCCAGGTCGATTTTCGGCTTGCCGAACGACACTCCGAACTCCTTCATCTCCCCGGCCTCACTGATAACCCGGGCCGCGTGCAACAGGGCCTTGGAGGGAATGCAGCCGACGTTGAGGCAGACTCCGCCGAGGGTCGGATAACGCTCCACCAGTATGGTTTCAAGGCCGAGGTCGGCGGCGCGAAACGCGGCCGTGTAACCACCGGGACCCGCGCCCAGCACCAGCAGCTCACATTCGGAATCCGCCCCGGCCGGCGCGGCATCGGGTGGCGCCTGCTGTTCCGGCGCCATCGCCGGATTCTTCGCCGGCTCGTCCGCCCCCGCCGCATCCGGTTGCGGCTCCATCAGCAGGATCAGATCTCCTTCCGAGACCCGATCGCCGACCTTAACCTGAACGTCCTGCACCTGTCCGGCCTCGGGCGCCGGAATATCCATGGACGCCTTGTCGCTTTCCAGGGTAATAAGCGGCGCCTCCCTGACGATGCGATCGCCGGGCTTTACCAGGACCTCGACCACTTCCACCCCGGCGAAATCGCCGATATTGGGCACCTTGACCTCTATCGCCATTGTTCTTTTCCTCTGAGCGTCGGCCTTTTGACATGTTACACAAGGGCAGAAATTTTTGAGTCCACTGTGACACGGAAACCCGCGGGGCAAGGCGTCGCGCGACCGGGCCCGGGCCGGCTATCCCGGTTGATGCCGATTCGGCGGTTTTTTTGGGCGCCTTATGAGCACGCTGATGATAAGTGTCTGATCGGCGTCAGGTTGACGCAATGCGTCATCGTTGCCACGGAAAAATGCCCCCAGATTATCCACAGCCCATCCCCCGATTGACACCAGGAAAATCCACATTATCTTGTGGTTACATTAGTGCTTGACCACATATTGTTGGGGTGCTATACATCTGCCTTACGTTCCGAACTTAAACTCATTTCTAAGATCCGGAGCGTCCGGGGACACGCCTAAAAATTCGTCGTTAACACGGCTTGAGAGGGGTTCATCGCAGTGGAAAAAGCAGCAATCGCAAAGTCCGTCATCGATCCGGGAAAAAAATCAGGCCCGGCCACGGATAGGGGTCCGGCTGCGGAAAATGTGACTGATCTGAGCGCACATCGGCCCGGGGATTTCAAAGTCATACGCCGTAACGGCAAGGTCACCGGTTTCGATCCCGGCAAGATCAGCATCGCCATCACCAAGGCCTGCCTGGAGGTGGAAGGGGGAACTGCGGCCGCATCCACCCGTATACATCGCATGGTCGCCGATCTCACCGATCAGGTGGTCAAGGGCGTTACCCGGCGCATGCCGGGCGGCGGCACGGTGCACATCGAAGACATCCAGGACCAGGTCGAGCTCGCGCTGATGCGCACCGGCGAACAGAAAATCGCGCGCGCCTACGTTATCTATCGCGAAGCCCGGGCCAGGGAACGGGCCGAAAGGGTCAAGCAGCAACCCGGTCCCAGCGCGGACACCCTGGCCCGCCAGGACACGATCAACGTCACCCTCAAGGATGGCAACCCCGCCCCGCTGGATATGCAACGGCTGATGGCCGTGGTCAATGAAGCCTGCGCCGGACTCGAACACGTGCAGGGGCACCTGATCATTGACGATGCCATGCGCAATCTGTTTGACGGGGTGAAGGAGACCGACGTCAATCCCGCATTGGTCATGAGCGCCCGTACTCTCATTGAGAAGGAACCCAACTACACCTACGTCGCAGCCCGGCTGCTGTTGGACGCCTTGCGCAGAGAAGCCCTGAGCTTTGTCGAAAACAGTGATCGCAGCGCCACGCAGGCAGAAATGTCGGACCAGTATCCACTGTACTTTTCCAAATATGTGCAGTGCGGCGCCGACCTCGGTTTGCTGGATCACGAGTTGACCAAGTACGACCTGGAACGGCTGGGCAGCGCCCTCAGGCCGGAACGCGATCAGCAATTCACCTATCTCGGCCTGCAAACGCTGTACGACAGGTATTTCATTCACTCCGAAGACAGTATCCGCTTCGAGTTGCCGCAGGCGTTTTTCATGCGTATTGCCATGGGATTGGCAATCAATGAACTTGATCGGGAAGCCCGGGCGATTGAATTTTACGAATTGCTGTCGTCGTTTGACTTCATGAGTTCCACCCCGACCCTGTTCAACTCGGGTACCTGCCGGCCGCAGCTGTCCAGTTGCTATCTCAGCACCGTGCCGGACGACCTGGACGGCATTTTCAGCGCCGTCCGTGACGATGCTCTGCTTTCCAAGTTCGCCGGCGGTTTGGGCAATGACTGGAGCCGGGTACGCGCCATGGGCGCCCACATCCGCGGCACCAATGGACGTTCCCAGGGCGTGGTGCCATTTCTCAAAGTGGCCAACGATACCGCGGTGGCGGTGAACCAGGGCGGCAAACGCAAGGGGGCAATGTGCGCGTACCTGGAATCCTGGCACCTGGATATAGAGGAATTCCTCGATCTGCGCAAGAACACCGGCGACGACCGCCGCCGTACCCACGACATGAACACCGCCAACTGGGTACCGGATCTGTTCATGAAACGCGTCAGTGAAGAAGGCAGATGGACGTTGTTTTCACCCGACGAGGTGCCGGACCTGCACGACCTGTGCGGCCAGGCGTTCGAACACCGTTACGTCGAGTATGAGTCCATGGCGGATCGCGGGGAAATCAAGAATTTCAAGATCACCAAGGCAACGGATCTGTGGCGCAAGATGTTGTCGATGCTGTTCGAGACCGGACATCCGTGGATCACTTTCAAGGATCCGTGCAACCTGCGCTCGCCTCAGCAACATGCCGGCGTCGTGCATTCCTCCAATCTGTGTACAGAAATCACCCTGAACACTTCGGACGAGGAGATAGCGGTGTGCAACCTTGGGTCGGTCAACCTGGCCCAGCACGTGGATGCCGATGGTCTCATGCTGGAGAAACTTGAAAAGACGGTCAGCACGGCCATGCGCATGCTGGACAACGTGATCGACTACAACTATTACAGCGTGCCCCAGGCGCGCCGCTCCAACCTGCGCCATCGTCCGGTGGGCCTGGGGCTGATGGGCTTTCAGGAAAGCCTGTACAAGCGTCGCCTGCCCTACTCTTCCGAGGAAGCGGTGGAATTCGCCGACCGCAGCATGGAGGCGATCAGCTACTTCGCCATTAAGGCCTCCACCGACCTGGCAGAGGAACGCGGGCCGTACTCCAGCTTTAATGGCTCACTCTGGAGCCGCGGTATTCTGCCACTGGATTCCATCGGCTTGCTGGAAGAGGAACGCGCAGGCTACCTCGACATGGACCGCAGCGAATCCATGGACTGGGGCGGCTTGCGCAAGCGCGTGCAGAAAACCGGCATACGCAACTCAAACTGCATGGCAATCGCTCCGACCGCCACGATATCCAACATCTGCGGCGTGTCACAGTCCATCGAGCCCACCTACCAGAACCTGTTCGTCAAATCGAACCTTTCCGGAGAATTCACCGTGGTGAATCCCTACCTTGTGCGCGACCTGAAAGATCGCAACCTGTGGGACGATGTCATGGTAAATGATCTCAAGTATTTCGATGGCAGCGTGCAACCCATCGATCGCATTCCGGCCGATCTCAAGGCGCTTTATGCAACGGCATTTGAGATCGATCCGCGCTGGCTGGTGGAGGCGGGCTCACGCCGGCAGAAATGGATCGACCAATCACAGTCGCTGAACCTGTACATGGCGGAACCCAGCGGTAAGAAGCTGGACAACCTGTACAAGCTCGCCTGGGTTCGGGGGCTGAAGACGACCTATTACCTGCGCAGCCTGGGCGCCACACACGTGGAGAAGAGCACCCTCAGTGGCGGCCGGGAGAACCGGCTCGCCGCGGTAAACCGCGATGCCGGCACTTCCGAGCCCAAAGCCTGCTCCATCGACAACCCCGAGTGTGAGGCATGCCAGTGAAATGCAGTTAAAAGTTAAAAGATTAAAGAGGCTGAAAGTCATATGCGAGAAATTCGAGGTGTGATGTTATGTCATTAAACTGGAACGACCCCATAGCCAGCGTCAGAAAGCCCGCCCCGGCCGGTGAACCGGCACAGTGGGAGACGTCAAAACCGCCGTTGAAGGGGGTGAAGACGGAAAAGGCGCCGGCACAGGATTCCGCTATCGAGGACGACAGCCGTGGCGTCACCGGTCTCGAAAACGTGGAGTTCGGGGCGGCTCGCATCACCGTCGACGACAAGCAGATGATCAACTGCCGGGCGGATCTGAACCAGCTGGTACCGTTCAAATACAGATGGGCGTGGCAGAAATACCTGGATGCCTGCGCCAATCACTGGATGCCGCAGGAAATCAACATGAACGCCGATATCGCGCTGTGGCGCCGCCCCGACGGGCTCAGCGACGACGAGCGGATGATCATCAAGCGCAACCTGGGATTCTTTGCCTCCGCCGATTCCCTGGTTGCCAATAACCTGGTACTGGCGGTGTACAGGCACATCACCAACCCGGAGTGCCGTCAATATCTGTTGCGGCAGGCCTTCGAGGAAGCCCTGCACACGCATGCCTACCAGTACTGCGTCGAATCCCTGGGGCTGGACGAAGCCGAGGTGTTCAACATGTACCGCGAGGTGCCGTCCATCCATGAGAAAGCGTCATGGGCGATGCGCTTCACCAAGAGCCTCGGGGATCCAACTTTCAAGACCGGCACGGAAGAAAATGATCGTCGCCTGTTGCGCGATCTGGTCGCCTTTTACGTGATATTCGAAGGCATTTTCTTCTACGTGGGCTTCGTACAGGTATTGTCCATGGGCCGCCGCAACAAGATGACGGGCTGCGCCGAGCAGTTCCAGTACATTTTGCGCGACGAATCCATGCACATGAACTTCGGCATCGACGTTATCAACCAGATCAAGATCGAAAACCCGCATCTCTGGACCCGGGATCTGCAGCAGGAAGCCGTCGACATGATCCGCGAAGCCGTGGATCTGGAATCCCGCTACGCAGTCGACACCATGCCGCGGGGCATCCTCGGGCTCAATGCCAACATGTTCGAGGAATACCTGCAATTCATTGCCAACCGGCGCTGCGCGCAGGTGGGGCTGTCGGAACAATATCCGGGGGCATCCAATCCGTTCCCGTGGATGAGCGAGGTTATGGACCTGAAGAAGGAAAAAAACTTCTTCGAAACGCGCGTCACCGAGTACCAGACGGGGGGAACCCTGACATGGGACTAAATAACAGTGTGACTAGTCGCTCCAACTCCATGACCCCATTTTTAGCGTCTTTCGTGACCGCCTTAGCGGGGAGCCGAGAAGGATCTCGGCTATTGCCTGGTATCTCCAGCCTCTTCCGGATACCAGGCCTTCTTATTCCGGTGCAGACCAGTGGACGGTCTGCACCACCCCTTCTTCAATCCGCTGGATAGCGCGGATCATTCGCAGACGGTAATTCAACACCCGGATGGATAGCATGGTGTACGGGTTTTCGCGCGCAGCTTAGCGGGCGCGAGAACCCGTGCGCCATCCTGGTCAAAGTGCACGAATAATCCAGAGCACAGCATTGCGGCATCCGGGTGCCGGACACGCTGTGAATACATCCCTGTACGCTCGATCGCCGCGTCCCTGCGGCTCACGGTCCGCCACCCGGATGCCGCAACGCTGTCAGCCGTCTATGCGGTGTTCGAGGGCGCCCAGATAGCGCCCGGATTATTCGTGCATGGCAACTCTACTGTCCGGACGGGTGGCATGGTGTACGGGTTTTCGCGCACAGCTTGCGAGCACGAAACCCGTGCGCCATGACAGGACCCGTCCGCCACGATGGCCGAGCTCACGAATAATCCGGGCCCGGCATTTTTACGCGGCCTCCGGATCCAGCGCCCGAATGAGATGCCTTTCCGGCGGTTGGTCGCTGGACAACGCGGCGGCGAACGCATCCGTTTGATCGCTGCTGAACCAGGCGATGTCACCGTTGAAGCGCGCCGCAAGCCGCGGGAATTGCGCATCCAGTCGCCCCTCGCTCACGAGCCTTCGCAAATCGTATTCGCCTCTCGCCGGCGTTACCGATTTGACCACGGCAAGCAATTCCGCGCCGAGTTCGATGGCCAGCCACAGGCTCAGGCTGTCCGAAGTCATCTCCCATGAGGCCGGAATGGACTGTTCCATACCCGCCATGATACTGGGCATCCACACCGGGACTTCGTCCTGATCGATGGCGCGCAGCAGGCCGTTCCTGTCGCTCACAGGGCGCAGCCGCGGCTCCATGCCCGCCAGCATGCGACCGTATTGCTCCATGGCAATCAGTGCCATGTGGTGCGCCGTCACGTCGTCGAACGCCCAGCGTTCCTGCGCAGCCCGCACCGCATCAGCGAAACGCCCTCCTCCCGGAACAACAATCAACCGCCCACCGCCGCGATCAGCCAGCAAACGCAGCCAATTGCCCAGATGCGGCGATTCCTGCAGACTGCCGCCGAGCTTAACCAGCCACATTCTGCATGGCTCCGGTCTGGAATATGCGTACCAGCCCGCGCGCCTTGATAAAGCATTCGTCATATTCAGATTCGGCCGTGGAATCCGCGACGATGCCGCCGCCTGCCCAGAAGTGAACCTGGTTTCCGCACTGCACCGCCGTGCGGATGGCGATATTGGTATCCATGGCGCCATCGAAACCCACATATCCCAGCGCTCCGCAGTAGACGTAGCGCCGGTGCGGCTCCAGCTCCTCGATAATTTCCATGGCGCGCAGCTTGGGCGCGCCGGTAATGGAACCACCCGGGAAACAGCCGCGCAGCAAATCAAGCGCATGCCGGCCCGGCGCCAGCCGGCCGGTAACGGTACTGACCAGATGATGCACGGTGGCGAAACTTTCCAGTGAAAACAGCTTGGGCACGGCAACACTTCCCACCTGGCAATTCTTTCCCAGGTCATTGCGCAGCAGGTCGACTATCATCAGATTTTCCGCCCTGTCCTTCTCGCTTTCCAGCAACTGCGCGGCGAGGGCCTTGTCCTCGTACGCGAAAACAGAACGCCTGATGGTGCCCTTAATCGGCTTGGTCTCGACAATGCCGTTGACGACATTCAGAAAACGCTCCGGGGAAGAACTGAGAATGCAGCCGTCCGGTACGCGCATGAATCCTGAGAACGGCGCCGGATTGCTGCGCCGGAGTTGTAAATAAACATCCCAGCCGTCTCCATGCACGGGGATGGAGAATCGCTGGGCCAGGTTTACCTGGTAGCAATCTCCTTCGCGGATGTAGTGTTTGATGCGGTTGAATGATTCGACATAGCGCTCCTTGTCCATGTTGGAAACGAGTTCGCCGGCGGAACTGTACTGCGGCAGGCGGGCCTGCGGTGATGAACGGAACAACCGCTCCATTTCGGCCCGATCCCGGGCCGAACGGATTCCGCGATCCAGATCCACCAACCAGGCGCGGCGCTTGTGGTGGTCGACGACCACCACCTGGTCGTATATACCAACAGCCATGTCAGGTAACGGCAAATCGTGCGCGCTGTGCTCCGGCAGGCGTTCCAGGCGTCTTCCCAGGTCGTAACCGAAATAGCCCAGAGCGCCACCGCAAAATGGAATCCCACTCAGGTTTCGGGCCGACGCCCCCAGCGCCTGCCTTAGCAGTTCGAACGGATCGCCGCCGGATCGGCTGGTCGTGTCCCCCTCGCTGATCCAGGTATCCGGGCCGCGGGTCACGAGCGTGCAATAGGGGCGGGACCCGATAATGTCATAGCGCCCCCGATCGATATAGGGATAGCCGCTGTCCAGAAACATGCTCCACGGCTCCTCCGCGACGAGCTGGAACAGCTCGGCGGAGTTTCGATGGTAACTCAGTTCCGTCAGTTTCAAGTTGTCAGGCTCTCCTGCAGCAGGCGCGCAACCGAGATCGCCGTGGCACAGCTCACCGCTGCTTCGCTGAGAGATGGGGCCACAGCCAGCAGCTCCGGGAAATCCACATACCCCAGATTGTGACGCGCAGCGAGCCTGCGGGCAACAAATCGGCCGCTTCCCGCCCCGACCACGACCGGTTTTGTAGTCTGATCCAGCCTCGCCTTGACGGTCAGGAAGGCGGTCTCAACGAGCTGGTACTGGCGCTCGGCGATAAATCCCGCAACATCGCGCCAGGACTGAACCGGTACAGCAGGCCCGGGGTCGGTCCCCAACATCCGGGCCAGCCGCCTGATACTATGCTCCACCGTTTTACCCGCGCCGTCCGCGGCCGCCATCTGATCGCTGTTTTCATTGAGTTCACCCAGTATCCGGTAGACATCAGACATGGTGGCGAACACCTCGGCCGCAATATTCTGCCACGAGCCACGGAACGGGGCCCGCTGCACTATGGCCATTACCGGCGTGCGCACGATGCCGGTGTAGACAAGTTCGTCATGACGTAGCCGTTCCTGGTCAGTCATTCCCAGGCAGCACAGACCGCCACCCGTAAAAGGCAGGATGTCGGTGGTGGTACTGCCCATGTCCACAAGGATACCGACCCGGCAGTGCCGGGCCACGAGCGAACCCGTGGCATGCCAGTTCGCCGAGGCTACGTCCGCGCTGAATTCCCGCGCCCTGTCCGGCGACAACAGCCCGGTGCCGGCCGCGTATACGTGGGTTATTGCGGCGGGAATATGTTCCTGAAACAGATCCAGCAACGATTTCACGCCGCTGTCCCGGTCACTGAACAGGTCCACCAGTTCCCCGGTCATGGTAAGGGCATGGCCGGATACATCGCCGTCCACCCTGCTGCGCAACGACGCCAGGACATCCCGCAATGGCGCCAGCCCCTGCCACAGAGTGATCGGGAACTGCTCGGCCCACAGCACGGCGCCTCCAGCATCCAGGCAGGCAAGCTTCAGGTGAGCCCCGCCGATATCCCATCCCATATAATGCTTTGCGTCACTCACGACACAGATCCTTTAACGACATGCTGCGATGACATGACTGGGGCTGATGCGGATGATTCGCGAAGGCGTGAAGCAGGTGGCGGACGGGTCCTGCCAGCGGGCATGGCCTTCGTGCTCGCACGCTGCGCGCGATAGGCCATACCCGCTGTCACCCGTCCGGACGCGATCCCGCAATTCATGAATAATCCGGGCTAGAACGATGCATATTATACCGGTGCTTGATCTGATGAACGGCCAGGTCGTACACGCCGAACGAGGGCAGCGTCACTTATATCGGCCGGTTCATTCGCCCTTGTGCCCGCTGGCGACCGTGGAGGCGGTTGTCGACGCCTATATGTCCATTTTCCCGTTTGACACACTGTACGTTGCCGACCTTGACGCAATCAGGGAGTGCGGAAACAACGACGCGGTCCTGGAGCGCCTGCTGCTTAACTATCCCGGGTTGACGCTCTGGATGGACCAGGGCCGCCGCAGCCACGCCCCCGGCAACCATCGGGTCCGGCCGGTACTGGGGACGGAAACCGGGATGTTGCCGGATCATCTCATTAATCATTTGCATTCCTCTCCGTCACCGGTGCTGTCTCTGGATTTTTCCAACGGCAGCTTGATTGGATCGAGCCGGATGCTCGAGGAACCTCGTTACTGGCCCAAAGACCTTATTTTACTGGACCTGTCACGTGTAGGCTCCAGGGAGGGACCGGACCTGGATCTGCTGGCACGCGTCAGCGCCATTGCGGGAAAACGCAATATTTACCTTGGAGGGGGAATTCATGGCCCTGCAGACCTGGCCGCAGCCGAGGCCGCCGGCGCCGCGGGCGCGCTGATCGCCACGGCATTGCACGATCGAACTATCGGATCAGCCGAACTGGTGTCGAACAAGCAAAAAAAAACCCCGGCCTGAGCCGGGGTGTGTTGTTGGTTGGAGAATCCAACAGGGTTCAAGCGGGAATATAGTTGTTGTTATTACGAATGCGCCTGGAACGGGTGATCCGCGGAACCACGCTTGCTAAGCACTTCGGAAGCCTTTGGTTCGCGCGCCACCGCCCGTTTAATCGACAACTTGGTTGCTTCGTAGTTGTAATCCTGGATTTTGTCGTCATCCTCGGCCAGCCAGTGAATGAACACACCGACGCAGATGTATATATCGTCTGCTTCGTTGGCCGGAATCGTGCCATCCTCGACACAATCCATGACCGCCATTGCCACGGCGCGCTGCGCCGGCCCGAACATCTGGACCGCCTGCTTGGCGCCCTTGATGGTGACCTTGTTGAAAAGGATCGTCGTGGGCTTGCAGGCCAGATTGGGAGAAACCACTGCCAGCAATGACGTGAACCCGTCCTTATTGTTGACCAGGGCGTTGCAGGCCGCCGTTTCCGCCGCGCTGCCGCGTGGTCCCATGATCAGGTCGATGTGCGCCACTTCGTTGCCGTCGCCGACAAGCGCTTCACCTACCAGTACTCTGTCTATAACTGCCATTTTCGTGTCTCCTCCTGTCTATTGTGCCAATGCGAGTTGTTTATTGTTCAGAATCACTGATCCCGCGATCCTCCCGAAGCAAGCATCTGAAATCTCCGCCCTGCAACTGCGGTCTGCGCATGACTGCCCGGGGCCGCAGTCCTCTTTTCGTATCGCTCAGGCACCCAAATGAAACAACAATAAGCTGGCGGCAGTGAGATCCGCGCTGGTGCCAGGGTTGATGTTCGCGTCTTTCAGCTCCTTGTCGTATTCCAGCAGCATGGTGATGGCGCTGCCTGGCTTTTTGTAGTTGTCAAAACGCCGAAATACCGGTCCCGAGCGGACCCGGATTTCATCGGCCACTTCCGGCCCGAAGTTCCGCAGCACATGGGAATCCGGGAACCGGGTCAGGAACCGCAGATAACAGGCTACGGTGGCCCATTCTACACTATTCCAGCGGTCGAAATACTCATGCAGAGCCGCCAGACCGACCGCGTATATGTCCTCAAATCCAAAGGCATATTGTCGGGCCACCATGTCGCGGCCGGCCGCCGCCGCCATGGCATCCAGGAGCCTGCAGTCGGCACTAGAATGTACGTCATATTCTTCGGTATGTCCAAGCCCTCCGGGGCGGGCCAGCCGGATGGCCGAAAATACGTCCTCGGTATCATTTTTGTGCAGCGCACCCAAGGTTTCCGCCAGGGCCCGGCGAAGCCGGGACGGATCCTTTGCCCGCTCCGCCGCGCAGATGAGCGGAGCCTGCAGCAGCACGATCCCCAGGTTGGTATTGACCGAGACTGCCGCCCGGGTGGCCGTTATCGCATTGAGAACCCGCCTGCCGAGCAGCACGCCGGGTTCGCACAAGCATGGCGCGCTGCATTCGGCGCTGGTCACGAAGTCCTCGTAGGTCATACCGTGTCCGGCGGCGAATCTGTGGACGTTGCCGGGTTTGAGGGCATCCACTTCACCCACCATGCTGGCGAGCACCGCGCTTTGCAGCCGGTGCCGGTCAAATCCAGCCAAAAGCCCCTCCTGCGCCGGCCAGTGTCAGGGCTCGAAGCGGACGCTTCGACCCCTTCCGGCGGGGTTTTCGATCTCAGCCGAAATCACGGCTGAATGATTCTGCCAGCAGATCCTGGTCAATAGCGCCGGCGTGGAATGAATGGCCGGTCTTGAGGGAACTGATCGTCACCCGGGCGGGGGAAAACAGCATGGGATCAATCTTGTAAAAATCATACCCCGCCGCCTTGAAGACCTCGCCAAAGCACCTGCCGTAGTCCTGAGAGGCACTGCTGGGCAGCGAGCGCGCCAGGTTTTCCGCGGCGTCGTCATCGGCGTCAACGAACAATTGGGTCTGCCCGGCAAACAGAATGGCGTCATTGGTACGGCTCATGGCGGTGAGAAAATTCGGCGACGGTGGGCACAGGGGGACGCTCCCCGCCCCGTCCACAATGCAATCCAGAGGAAATTTCAGGGCATGGGCCTTGTGCAGCGCGGTTTCCAATACCCGGGCAACCACCTGGACCGCCCCGCTGAGACTGGATGTTGGAGTTAGAATCAACGTTATATTATTTTCGTAACTATCACATTTATCGCATATTTCTTCTATTATCTCTTTCGGGGGCACGGTATCGGTTTCCAACACCAGGCAAATCTTGTCCGACTTGTCCCGGTAGCCCAGTTCCTGGAACAGCGGTTCGGAACTGCCCACCGCCCGGCCCGGCCCCGAGCCCAGGGCAAAATAGCTGGATTTGCCTTTGCCATGGGCCAGGCTCCAGCCGGCGTACTGGCTGCCCAGGCAAGCCAGGACGGGCCTGCAGGTATGGACATCCACGTGCCAGGACCAGGCTTCGAAACTGGTCGATGCCCGCAATCGCACCGTTCCCAATCCCCCCAGGCAGATTTCCGCGATGCGGCGGCCGGCCTCCAGGCCGCCCGCGACTCGAATACCGCCGTCAACAATGCGTGCGCCGCCGTCCGTCGTGGTGACGCCGAGCCGCAGCGAGTCCCGCTGTTGAATCAGTTCCTCGACCAGTGGCCACGCCAGACGGCTGACGCTGGGCCTGTCAAGAGAGTCGGAAAGCTTCATAAGGGCCACTCCCGTTCAGCGTCCGCCGGGGACACGCGCCATTGCTCGCGCCACTTTGAATGACTCGTTGTGATCCAGAAACAATGGCTTGGAAGATTCCTTGATCATCTCGAACATGCGGTGATGCACTTTGTACTTCACATCGCCGATGGCCAGAGCGCCGAAGCCCAGCGCCCGTCGCGGCGTGAAATCAAGCTCTTCAGCGTAATGATGGATGTCTATCCCCTCGATTCCCGCCGGCGGGACCGCGTTCACGTCGGCCGCGACCAGAAGCGACTCCGCTTTTTCCAATTGGGGCCGGCTCACGACGCGAATACCGGCCTTGGCGGCGCCGATAACAACGTGGCTGGAGGCGACAATTTCATTCACGTCCTGCTCCGACAGGCTGCTTGCTCCACGCATGTCGGTACGGTACCTGGCGTTGTATTCGCGCACCACCTCTTCGGCCACCCGTAAACCGCGATGACTGACGACATAGACTTCCGCCCCGCATCCCTGGGCCAAAATCCCCGCGCATATGCCCACCGGCCCGGTTCCGCCGAACACATGCAGACGTTTGTTCTGCAGACCACCATGGTCATCCAGGGCCTTTTCAATACACGCCACCAGCGCCGCTGCCGTGGTAATGGCACCGCTGGGATCCACGAACACGGAAACCTCGAATGGCGGGACCATGGCGGCGCGCGCCCGTTGCAACATGTCGATTGCCAGGCCGAATTCCCGGCCCCCGATGAAGATGCCCGTGCGTTTCACGCCGCTTGGACCCCGTGAAAAAATGGTGTCCTGTGTCAGGCCGTGAACCTCCTCCAGGGTGACATTGGTGTAGGGGATCACGTGGTCGAATTCCGCCTCGTAAGCCATATTCACGTCGAACGGGCTGACGTTCTTGGTGGGGTTGAAGATGTGCAGCAGGTAAGGATCTTTCATGTCCATATCCGGGTCCCGGCTCAGTACGGCAACGGTTCCGCCTTCAGATCCCCCGGGCGCCCGTGACGATGGTGTTCCGCGTGTGGACCAGGGCAGGCTCGTTGCTGGCCCGGCATAATACAAATTCCAGCGCTCTGTTGTCATAAGTCCGGCCGCGCGCGAGTTTCATGGCCTGAAATGCATCGGTTTCACTGGCGAACACGGCGAATCCGGCCGGTCCCCAGGAGCTCTGCCCGATACCGCAGGCACCATGGCCGCGCAGGAAGGTCATGGCTTCGGCCACCGCCGGGCTGCTGTAAAGACCGTCCTGAATCGGCGCGAAATACCCCCCCACCAGTTCCTGAATCCTGGAAATACCCGCCCCGAACGCCGGACAGTCCCGCTCCGTCAATGCCGGTAACACCTGCATGAGCACCAGGCGGCAGATCTCGGATGCCGTTTTCTCCCCCATGGGCCCCAGGCGGGTAAACGCTTCCTGTTCCACGTTACCGGACAATCCTGAAGACTTTTGGTCCAGCGCCAGCACGCAACGCCAGGCATCCGGCACCGGCAGCCGGCTGATGACGGGAGGCGCCTCAGCGCACGGTCCACGACCGCCATCGACGATGAACCCTCCGAAGCGGAAGGTACCGATCCCGATCCCCGAGCGGCTGCCGCGACCCAGCGCGGTGGCGATTTCAGCAGGGGTCAAAGACACTCCGTACAGCCGGCACAAGGCGGTACCCACCGCCAGAGACATCTGCGTGCCGGACCCCAGTCCACAGTGCTCGGGAATGGTGCTGGATAGTTCGAGCCTGATACCGCCGTTCAAGTCCAGGTGATGGAACAGACGGCGGGCACAGTCGGCGGCACGTTCGCTGCCGGGGCCGATGGCGCTGATTTCCGGTGCCGGCCAGCCCGACACCTCAATACCGATAGCCTCGAGCCCCATACCGAGGCTGCCGAAGCGCCTGCCGAGGCCGCCGTTGAGATCCAGAAACCCCATATGCAGGCGGGCCGGCGCCCGCACCTGGATGCATGTCTGCGCAGGCGGCTTCAAGCGAAGAACCCGTTAAGTCTGTTGCTCATTGACGCTACTCGAGGAAGTGCCGATGGGAGTCTGTATCATAACCCGCAAGGACCAATTGCGCTTCATTGGATGGACCCGCCGACCCGGTTTGTTTCCGAGGACCGGCGCGTCATCCAGCCTGGGAGGGCGTATCGAGCACGGACTTAGCGCCCGGATCAGGATTGGCTGCTATCTTCACGTAAACTGTGCAAAATTGACGATCCATGGCGAACGTGATAATGATCACCCGCAAGGGGTCTGTTGCGGACGTAGGCGCTGGCTTGCCCCTCCCTGCCCTAGAATTTCACCAACTGCCGCCGCCGCGATCTGGGTCCGGCATGTTGCAGTGCAACGGAACCAGTTCATGACCGAAATCATGTTGCTTATCCCTGGCCGCACCAGCAAGCAGGGAACCTCCCTCAACAAGGGCAAGCTCAAGGAGGAGTACCTGGATGTCACTTCCACGGTGGAGATGAACGAAGACGACATGTCCCGCCTTGGACTTGCCGCCGGCGACCAGATTAAATTGAGTAATCAGGTGGGCGAGACTGTCGTCCGATGCGCTCCGCGCAAAGCCACCGACCTCCCCCGGGGCATGCTGTTCATGGCCTACGGACCGTGTTCCAGCCAGCTCATGGAGAGTGACACGGCAGGAAGCGGCATGCCGCTGTCAAAACACCTGCAGGTTCAGGTCGAAAAGGTCGCCACTTGAAGATTTTGAGAGAAACCCGATGAGCGAAAATATTCGAACTGTTGAAAACGCAACCTGCACTTTCTGCGGGTGCGTCTGCGACGACATGATCCTTACCGTGGACATGGACGAGCATCGCATTACCAAGGCAAAAAACGCGTGCATTCTGGGCCGCGCCTGGTTTGCGGAACACACCCCGGGCGAAGGCCCTCCCGCCTTCATCGATGGACGTCCGGTGAGCGTGGACGAGGCAGTTGAAGAGGCCTCCCGTGTACTGGTCGAGGCGCGCTGCCCCATCACCTACGGTCTCAGCGATACGACCTGCGAGGCGCAACGCCAGGCGGTGGCCATCACCGACATCGTGCGGGGAAACATCGACACCACCACCTCGGTCTGCCACGGCCCCTCCGGGCTGGCCTTCCAGGGCGTGGGGGAAAGCACCATGACCCTGGGCGAAGTGAAGAATCGTGCTGATCTTGTAATCTATTGGGGCGGTAACCCGGCGGAATCCCACCCACGCCACTTCGGCCGCTACGCCGTAACAGCCAAGGGCATGTTCACGCCTAACGGCAAAAAGGACAGGTACGTGGTGCTGGTTGACGTAAGGCGGACACCCAGTGCGCCCGTGGCCAGCCTGTTCGTCCAATTAAAACCCGGCAAAGACTTCGAAGTCCTGTGGGCATTGCGCGCCCTGGTCAAGGGCAGACGCATCGACCCCTCGATCGAAGAGGAAACGGGGGTTTCGCTCGAAACCCTGACCGATCTGGTGGAACGGATGAAGAATTGCCGCTACGGCGTGCTGTTCTTCGGCATGGGCCTGACCATGACCCGCGGCCGCCACTTCAACTCCGGCGCGCTGCTGGCCCTGGCGTCGGACCTCAATGAATTCACCCACTTCGTGGCCAAACCCGTGCGCGGCCACGGCAATGTGACGGGAGCCGACAACGTTGTATCGTGGCAAACCGGATACCCGTTCGGTGTCAACTTCAACCGCGGCTTTCCCAGGTTCAATCCCGGCGAGTTTACGACCGTCGACATGCTCTCGCGCGGGGATGCGGATGCCGCCATGATAATCGCCAGCGATCCGGCCTCGAATTTTCCGAAAGCCGCTATCGAGCATATGAAGCGTATTCCCGTTATCTCCCTGGACACCAAGGAAACCGAGACTTCCCGCCTGGCCCATGTGGCCTTCCGCACGGCGACTTATGGCATCAACACCGGCGGGACGGTGTACCGTATGGACGATGTGCCCATAACTCTGCGTCCTGCGTTCGAGTCGCCCTTTCCCTCAGATCTGGTGATTCTGACCGCTATCAGGAAACGCGTCCAGGAACTGGCGGCGAAGGCACAACCGACCCACCTTGCGGGGCTCGCGCAGGGGACACGGACCCAGCTGTCCGTCTGAATCCGAAGCCGGCGATCTTCGAACAAAAACAACCAAAAGCGCCAGGCAGGGTAATGAACAGGCAGATCCGGATAGTCAACGGCAAGATTTTCGATCCCGCCAACGGCATAGACGGACAGATCCGGGACATCTGCATAGAGGATGGCCGTATTGTCGCTTCCGTGGACGAGGGAGCGCTGAAAATAGACGCTGCCGGCATGGTGATCATGCCCGGAGGCGTCGACATTCACTGCCATATTGCCGGTCCCAAGGTCAACCTGGCCCGCAAGCTTCAACCCGAAGATCATCGCCACGACCCGGTTCCCGGCACTCCGGTGACCCGCTCCGGGGTAGGCGGCACAGTGCCGTCCACCTTCGCCACCGGCTATCGCTATGCAACCATGGGCTACACCACCGCCATGGAAGCGGCTGTCCCGCCCATCGGCGCGCGCCATACCCTCGAGGAACTGCATGACACACCGGTCATCGACAAGGGATTCTACGTCCTCCTGGGCAACAACATATTTCTCCAGGAGCTGCTCAGGGACGGCAAGCGCGAGGAATTTAAACAGGCCGTCGCCTGGTGGGTAAACTCCACCAAGTCATACACAACCAAGCTGGTCAATCCCGGAGGCGATGAACCGTGGAAAGGCCACCGTAACGCCAATGTGAAGGACATTGACGAAAAAAACCAGATCTTCCAAATCAGTCCCCGCGAAATAATCGACGCTTTTGTTCAGGCGGTAAACGAACTCGGCTTTCCGCACCCGCCCCATATCCACTGCAACAATCTGGGTCATTCCGGCAATTTCAAAACCACCCTGGAAACCATGAAAACGGCCGCGGACCGCCGGCTGCACCTGGCCCATATACAGTTTCACAGCTATGCCGGAGAACCAGGCAAGAATCCCAGATCCGCGGCGCGCGAGATTGCCGAGTACGTCAACACGCATCCCAATATTACCTGCGACGTCGGCCAGGTGATGTTCGGCAAGTCAACCATCATGACTGCGGATGCGCCGCTGGCGTACATGCTGCGGGGAATCAAGCACGGCAAGTGGGTCAACGCCGATACGGAATGCGAAAGCGGCTGCGGCATCGTGCCGTTCAGCTACCAGGAGCACGTCTATGTCCATGCCCTGCAGTGGGCAATCGGACTGGAGCTGTTCCTGCTGTCCCAGGATCCCTGGCGCATCATACTGTCCACGGATCATCCCAACGGCGGCTCCTTCATGAGCTACCCGAAACTCATCCGGCTGCTCATGGACCGCGATTTCAGAAAGCAGGAAAGCGCGCGCGCCAATAAAAAAGCCATCAGCAGCACACTGCTCCCGGACCTGGATCGCGAGTACACCTTGAACGAAATCGCAATAATTACCCGCGCGGGCCCGGCCCGCGCCCTGGGGTTGCGAAACAAGGGCCAGCTCGGACCGGGTGCAGACGCGGACATCACCATCTATGAAGAACATGATGACAAGGAGCTCATGTTCAGTGCACCGCGCTACGTCATCAAGTCCGGAAGTCTGATCATCGACAACCATGAGTTCCGGGAAGATCACCAGGGCAGGATTCTGCACGTGGCGCCCGCCTACGATGAAGACATCGTGGCAACCGTCCGGTCGTTTTTCGAAAATTACTATTCAATTGAGTTCGACAACTACGCGGTTGACGACAGCTACCTGCACGACCACGAAGTGATTCATACGAATAGCTAAGTCGGACGAACCGGAACCAAATATGTTTCTCGCCAGGATTGCAAAGAACGCCAAGGACGCGAAAAAAACTCACGTCGCACCATGTCATGATTCCTTTGGCATGCTTGGCGTCTTGGCGAGAGATTGCCTTAAAATCTTTGCCAATTCCGTCAACGGCTTTGCGGTAAGGAACTAACTGCCAGCGACTTCAAGTATGGAAAATTATCCCGACACGTTTTCCCCGGGCACCAGCCGCCAGTCATGAAACTCGGACGCACGGAAATCGCCGACACCTTCGCGGAGGCATTCAAGATGTGGGGGGCCCGCGTGCTCATTACCGCGGAAAACCGTCACTGGGCCACCGCCGCGGCGCGCGCCATGACCGGGTTTGCGACTTCCGTTATCGGCTGCAAGTGCGAAGCGGGTATAGAACGGGAGATCCCTGAACAGGAAACCCCGGACGGCAGGCCCGGCGCCTCCGTTCTCCTCTTTGCCCCAGATGCGGCAGGACTGGGTAAACGCCTGGTAGAACGCATCGGCCAGTGCGTAATGACCTGCCCGACAACGGCCTGCTTCAACGGCCTCGACAGCCCCGACACCGCGATGGTTGGAAGCCAGCTGAGATATTTCGGCGACGGTTTCCAGATGAGCAAAAAACTTGACGGTCGTCGCATGTGGCGAATACCGGTAATGGACGGGGAGTTCCTTGTCGATGAACGTTTCGGCGTCACGCCGGCGGTCGGAGGCGGTAACTTTCTCATCCTGGGGAAAAACGCCGGGGCCGCGCTCCGTTCCGCAAAGGCCGCGGTAAAAGCCATGAGCCTGGTGCACGATATTATCCTCCCCTTCCCCGGCGGCGTCGTGCGCAGCGGCAGCAAAGTCGGGTCACGCTACAAGGCGCTGATGGCGTCCACCAATGACAGCTATTGTCCGACACTGCGGCCCGTGACTACGGACTCCCAGATTCCCGACGGAGTAAACTGTGTCCTGGAGATCGTGATCGACGGGCTGACCGAGGCCGCCGTGCGTCGGTCCATGGTGTGCGGAATTCATGCCGCGGCCAGACCCGGTATCGTCAGAATCGCCGCCGGAAATTACGGCGGCAAACTGGGGCAGTTTCACTTCAAATTGCATGACCTGCTCTCGGAGAACCCGGCATGAGCCTGCTTCTCACCCTGCTCGAGGCGCCCCAGGTACCGCTGGAGGCGGAGCAACTCTCCTCCGCAATACTGGCTGGGAAGAGTACCAAGGATATTGAATTACTGACTCTGCACCACGGCAACAAGCCCCATCACGTGGCCGATTTTTTTGCGGTAAAAGGCAGTTATGACGGGACCATTCACCTTGAAGGCGACCTCGCGCGTGTGAAGCATATCGGTGCTGAAATGAACAGCGGCACTATTCATATCCACGGCGATATCGGAGAGCACGTCGGCGCCGCCATGACCGGGGGACACATTATCGTCGACGGCAACGCGGGCGACTGGGTGGCGCCGGAAATGGCGGGCGGCCTGGTTGAGGTCAAGGGTAATGCCGGACACATGGTTGGCAGCGCCTATCGCGGCAGCTCCATCGGCATGACCGGGGGAACCATCCTGGTGCACGGCAGCGCCCGCAACGAAACCGGCCACGCGATGCGTAACGGGCTGATTGCCATTGGAGGAAATTGCGGTGATTTTACCGGCGTAAACCTGAATGCCGGCACCATCATCGTGCTGGGTGACCTGGGAATACGCGCCGGCGCCGGAATGAAGCGTGGCACCCTCGTCACGTGCGGCGACCTACAGATGCTGCCGACCTTCCGATTCGCCTGTACCTATCGTCCCCCGTTCATGAAGATGTATATGCATCACCTTCAAAACCTGGGACTGGAGGCCGCGGATCAGTATGGAACCGGCCTGTTTGACCGGTGGTGCGGTGACGAAGTGGAACTGAACAAGGGTGAAATTCTGGTCAGTTCGAAGTAGATGGGTGTTCCGAATTCTGAAACAGAGGACGTTGCGGTATCCGGGTTCCGGACACGCTGTGAATACATCCCTGTACGCTCGATCGCCGCATCCCTGCGGCTCACGGTCCGGACCCCGGATACCGTAACGTCCATAGCCGTGTGTGTCAGGTTTCGGAACAGCTATACAGGTTGCCGGCGGCCGCTTTGCTGCTGCTGAGTTTTCAAATTTAGTACCAACTACAGTAGGATAGCGATGTCTATCCAGGGTTAATCAGGAGGGGAACATGACTACAGTGGTCACTGACAATTGCAAAGGCTGCCGCTTTACGGATTGCGTCGCGGTATGCCCGGTGGAATGCTTCCATTATGACGATGAAATGCTGTACATCGACCCGGACGTTTGTATAGATTGCAGCGCCTGTATCCCGGAATGCCCGGTACAGGCCATTTTCGAAGAGGCTGACCTGCCCGATGACAAGAATGACTGGATCGCGATAAACGCCGAACGGTCCAAGGAGCTTCCGGTCTGCTCCGACCAGATGGATCCCCTGCCGGGTGCAGAGGAACGCAAGGCGGAGCTCGGCTTCTGAACTCCCGATCCGCTACTCCCTTGCATCACATAGTCTGAAACTCGGAAACCGCGCATGGACCTGGGTACGGCACGGCATCCGCTTAAAGTAGCCGTGGTCGGCAGTGGGCCCAGCGGATTCTACGCCACCGAAGCCCTGGTCAAGGCGGATCTGACGGTCGAGATCAGCATGTTTGAGCGGCTGCCGGTCCCTTACGGACTGGTGCGCAGCGGTGTTGCCCCCGATCACCCCAAGCTGAAACAGGCCATCAAGGTCTACGCCGGTATCGCGGAGTCGCCCTCATTTAATTATTTCGGCAACGTGACCGTGGGCCGGGATCTGAGCATAGAGGAGCTTCGCCGCACTCATCACGCGGTGGTGCTGACATACGGCGCGGAGACCGATCGCAGACTGGGGATCCCGGGTGAGGACCTCCCCGGCAGCCACACGGCAACGGAGTTCGTGGGTTGGTATAATGGCCATCCCGATTACCGGGATCGCGTCTTTGATTTCTCCCACGAAAATGCCGTTGTCATCGGCCAGGGCAACGTGGCCGCGGACGTGGCACGCATCCTGGCAAAAACAGTTGATGAGCTGCGTACCACCGATATTGCTGAACATGCACTCACCGCGCTGGCTGAGAGCCGCATAAAGGAGATCCATGTCATTGGCAGGCGAGGTCCGGCACAAGCCAAGTTCACGTCCAAGGAGCTTCGTGAATTCGGGGATCTTGCCATTTGCGACCCGTTCGTGGATGAAGCGGAACTTGCGCTGAACCCGGAAAGTGAGG
>CAZNWR010000009.1:0-22637 GCA_964576645.1 uncultured Enterobacteriaceae bacterium
CAGGGCCATCAGGTGCGGAGCCAAACGAAGCACCTCCCGTTCCGAGGAGTTGGGTTTTTCCCTGCGGCGTGTGACCACCCGCAGCCGGAAGTCACCGCCACTGGCCCTGCGCAAGTTTTCCGTCAGCGACCGGCGGTCCAGCAGCCAGGGTCTTAAGGTGTCCGGCACCAGCCGGACAGCGGCGCGTGAAGTGGGCAGCCAGGTGCACATTGACAACGGGCAGGATCGATTGATTGTGTTGCTCAGCCGTAGGTTACGACCAAAAAAGCCACGCATTCCCCGCGCCCGATGTTCTCGATGCTGTGGGGCACGTCGGCGCGGTAGTGGGCGGAGAAGCCCTTTTTCAAGGTGGTCTGTTCCCGATCCGAAGTGATGCGCACCGCCCCGCTCTGCACCGTGAGAAATTCCCGGGCGCCCTTGAAGTGCGGCGCGCTTTTCAGCGCGGCCCGGGGTTTCAGGCGCAACTCGTAGATCTCGATCTCCTTCTCCATGTGCAGGGGTGACAGGGTGCGGATGTGGCATTTGCTGTCGGAGCGGTAGATGTAGGCGGGATCGTCCGCCGGCACGACTTCGATGCGGGTGTGGGCGGAAGGTTCATCCACCAGCTCGCCCACGGACAGGGAAAACGCCTGGGCGATGCGGCAGGTCACGGCCACCGTGGGGTTGGCAACACCGCGTTCGATCTGGCTCAGCATGGAGCGGCTGACGCCGCTGGCCGCGGCCAGTTGGTCCAGCGTCCAGCCCTGTTCCTTGCGCAGCACTTTCACCCGGGCGCACAGGCGCCGGGCGAAGTCGTCGCCCTGGAGGGAGGGGCTGTCATTGGTTTGCGCGCGCGTCATCATTTTCCAGTATAACGGAATTCCTTCTTGTAAAATGCTTACCGGGGCGCGTACACTATTTAGGATTAATTTCCATTGTATTGGAATTTCGGTCCTGGCGAAAAGAGGAGGCGGCACCCCCCATGAAAGCACTGGTCAAGCGCGAGGCGGCGGTCGGCTTATGGCTCGAGGATGTGCCGGAACCCGAATGGGGTCCCAACGACGTCCTTATCAAAGTTAAGCGCGCCGCCATTTGCGGCACGGACATACATATATATAAGTGGGACGCCTGGGCCCGGAAAACCATCCCGGTGCCCATGGTGGTGGGTCACGAGTTTGTCGGCGAGATCGTGGAAGTGGGTGAGAACGTCAACGACTACGCGCCCGGTATGATCGTTTCCGGCGAAGGCCACATTGTCTGCGGGCGTTGCCGCAACTGCATGGCCGGCCGCCGCCACCTGTGCCCTCATGCGCGCGGGGTCGGGGTGAACCGGCCCGGCGCCTTCGCGGAATTCATCGCCATTCCCAACGCCAATGTCTGGCATCATCGCAACGGCATTGATCTTGATGTCGCCGCCATATTCGATCCCTTCGGCAACGCCACCCACACGGCGCTGCAGTGGGATCTGCTGGGCGAGGATGTGCTCATCACCGGCGCCGGGCCCATCGGCATGATGGCCTGTGCCATCGCGCGTCACGCGGGAGCGCGCCACGTTGTCATCACCGACATGAACGACTACCGGCTGGACCTGGCTAAAAAGCTGGGCGCGACCAGAACCGTGAACGTGCAGCGGGAGAATCTGCGTGACGTGCAGAAGGAACTGCGCATGGCCGAAGGGTTCGACGTGGGTCTGGAGATGTCCGGCAGCGGCAAGGCGTTTAACGACATGCTGGACAATATGTGCCACGGCGGCAAGGTGTCCATGCTGGGGATCCCGGAGGGGGATTTCACCATCGATTGGCGCCAGGTGGTGTTCAACATGCTGACCATCAAGGGCATCTACGGCCGCGAGATCTTCGAGACCTGGTATAAGATGTCGGTGATGGTCCAGTCCGGACTGGACCTGAAGCCGGTTATCACCCACCGCTTTTCCTACACGGACTTTAAAGAGGGATTCGAGGCGATGATGTCGGGACAATCGGGCAAGGTCGTATTGAACTGGGAATAGCGGTGGCGTGCCGTACTGTCAGGATGGATGAACTATGACTGATGCGTTGACACCGTTCCATGTGGCCGTCCAGGTGAGAGATATTTCCGAAGCGCGGAAATTCTACAAGGAGATTCTGGGCTGCAGGGAAGGCCGGAGCGACAGGCACTGGGTTGATTTCAACCTGTACGGTCATCAACTGGTGTGTCATCTCAATCCGACGTTGGGCGGCTCGGGAAGAGTGCCCTTGCACTGTAATCCCGTGGATGGCCACCGTGTACCGGTCCCGCACCTCGGTGTGGTCCTGCGCATGGAGCAGTGGCAGGAACTGGCGGATCGGCTGCGGCGCCACGGCGTCGAGTTCCTGATCGAGCCGTATGTCCGGTTCCAGGGCCAGCCCGGAGAGCAGGCGACGATGTTCTTTTTCGACCCCTCGGGCAATGCGCTGGAGTTCAAATCGTTTAATGATATTGAAACACAGCTTTTCGAGGTGTGAGCATAACGTGGTTGCAGCGCTGGAGATCCCAATGGGGTGAGGAGTCACTGATCTGATGTACGGAGAATTCAAAAAGTATCTGCAGGACCAGTTGGAAGAAATCCGCGCGGCGGGTTTCTACAAGACCGAGCGCGTGCTAACGACGCCACAGAACGCCGAGGTCGGCGTTGCCGACGGCCGCAAGGTATTGAATCTCTGCGCCAACAATTACCTGGGACTGGCCCAGAACGCGGAAGTGCGCGAAGCCGCCAAGCGCGGGCTGGATGAATGGGGCTACGGTATGGCCTCGGTGCGCTTTATCTGCGGCACCCAGACTATCCACAAGCAACTGGAAAAGCAGCTCGCGGATTTTTTAAAACTGGAGGACACGATCCTGTATCCGTCCTGCTTCGATGCCAACGGCGGTCTGTTCGAGACGCTGCTTGGTGAGCAGGATGCCGTTATCTCTGATGAACTCAATCACGCCTCCATCATTGACGGCATCCGCCTGTGCAAGGCGGCGCGTTACCGCTACCGCAACAACGACATGGCGGACCTGGAGGCGCAACTGAAGGAGGCCGACCGGGCCGGCGCTCGCTTCAAAATCATAACCACCGACGGCGTGTTCTCCATGGACGGCAGCATCGCGCAGGTGAATAAAATCTGCGATCTGGCCGACCGCTATAACGCATTGGTGCACGTGGACGACAGCCACGCGACCGGGATCGTGGGAAGCGGCGGTCGCGGCACCCATGAATACCGCGACTGCATGGACCGCGTGGACATCATCACCGGCACGCTGGGCAAGGCATTGGGCGGCGCCAGCGGCGGCTTTACCGCAGGCCGTCAGGGGATCGTGGAACTGCTGCGCCAGCGTTCGCGGCCTTACCTGTTTTCAAACACGGTGGCGCCATCCGTTGTCGCCGGCGCCCGGAAAGCGCTGCAACTGGCGGAAGCCGGGGACGGCCTGCGCAAACAGTTATATGGAAACGTCGCCCGGTTTCGGGCAGGTATGGAGAAGGCGGGCTTCGATCTTCTCCCCGGCGAACACCCCATCATCCCGGTGATGCTTTACGATGCCGCCAGGGCGGTGAAGCTGGCCGATGCCCTGCTGGAACAGGGTGTCTACGTTATCGCTTTCTCTTTCCCGGTGGTGCCCAAGGGCAAGGCGCGGATCCGCTGCCAGATCTCCGCGGCTCACACCACTGACGAGATGGACTTCGCCGTTCAGAGTTTTGTCAGCGCGAGAGACGCCGTATCGGGCTGACCGCCCGGTTCAATCTTGCCGGCGGTAATGCATCGCGGCCGGCGCGGGAGCGCCCGCAGCGCCTTCATGATCCTCGCCGTGGAGCAGCCGGCTTTTGGCCCAGTTGCCGATGGCGTACACGAAGGTGAACAACACCGGCACTACGACCAGCGTAAGCAGGGTGGAGGTGATGATGCCGCCGATGACGGCGCGGCCCATGGGCGCCATGAGTTCTCCGCCGTTGCCGGAGCCGATGGCCATGGGCAACATGCCGAAGATCATGGCCGCGGTGGTCATGAGGATCGGGCGCAGGCGCACCTGGCCGGCGTCGATCACCGCCTGCCGCAGCGGTTTGCCGTCGCGCAGGCCGTGGTTGGTGAAGTCCACCAGCAGGATGGCATTCTTGGTGACCAGGCCCATGAGCATGATGAAGCCGATCATGGAAAACAGGTTAAGCGTGGTGTGAGTGAGAAGCAGGGCCAGGAACACGCCGGCCAAAGACAGCGGCAATGACGCCATGATGGCCACCGGCTGCAGGAAGCTGGCGAACTGCGAGGCCAGGATTAAATAAATGAAAATCACTGCCAGGCCGAGCGCCGCCATGGCGGCATGGAAGGACTCGTTCATGTCCTCCTGGGCGCCCGCCACGTCGAAGCGATATCCCTGCGGCAGCTTGTATTTCTTCATCAGCTTCTGCACGTCGTTGCCCACGTCGCCCGTGGCCCTGCCTTCCGCGTCGGCGTAAAGCGACACGCGGTGTTCCAGGTTCAGGCGCTTGATCTGCACCGCGGTTCCGGTTTCCACGAATTTCACCACCTGCCGCAGCGGCACCAGCAGCGGCGAGCCGTCCGGTTTCAGGCGGCTGCTGGCCAGGTACAGGTCGCCCAGGTTGGCGGCGATGCGCCGATCGTGTTTGGGCAACTGCACCACCACGTCGTAGTCCTGGTTATCCGGCCCCAGCCAGTGGCTGATCTGATCCCCGGCGATCAGCGGCCGCAGGGCGTTGCCGATATCCGCATTGGTCAGCCCCAGGTCGCTGGCCAGGCCGTTGTTGATGCGGATGGCAATGGTCGGATTCTTACCCTTGTCGCTGTTTTCAAGATCGGCGATGCCGGGGATCTTTGCCATTTTCTTCATCAGGTCATTGGCGATGTGTTTCAGTACCTCCGGGTCGGGCCCGAGTATGGAAATGAAGATGGGCCTGTTCCAGCCGAGCGAGACCTGAATACCGGCGATCCTGGAAAGGCGGGCGCGGATGGCGTCTTCCAGTTTCTTCTTGGAAGGCCGTGGTGTTTTGTCCGGATCCGTCAGCGGCAGGTTGATGCGCGCATAGTTCTTGCCGTCATCGGTGCCGACCTGGGTGTCGATGGCGACGATTCCGGGAAATTGCTTCAGCGCCTGCTCCACCTGCCTGGTCTTGGCGTTGGTGTATTCCAGGCTGGAACCCAGGGGCGTATTGATGCGCACGGAAATGAAGCCGTTATCGGTCTTCGGCATGAACTCGGTGCCGATCAGGGGCACCAGCAGGAAGCTGCCGAAAAATGCGGCCGCCGCGATCCACAATACGATGCTGCGGTTGCTGACCGTGCCGATGGCGCGCCAGTTGCGCGTGCGCACGGCATGCACGATGCCGAACAGCGGCAGCCAGGCGCGCCGGCGCGTCTCCTGCAGGGCCCAGCCCAGCAGCCTGGCGTACAGGCGATGCAGGGCCTCCACGCCGGCCTCGATGCGTTCCATGAGGCGTCCCAGCCAGGGCGCGTATTTGAATCTGTCCTTCACCGGGTCGCGCCATACCGAGGACAGCATCGGATCCAGCGTGAAGCTGACGAACAGGGACACCAACACCGCCACCGCGACGGTGATGCCGAACTGGAAGAAATAGCGGCCGATGATGCCGCGCATGAACGCCACCGGGACGAAAACCGCAATGATGGCGAACGTGGTGGCCATGACCGCCAGCCCGATCTCCTCGGTGGCCTCGCGCGCCGCCTGCTTGTGGGACTTGCCCATGGCCAGGTGCCGGACGATGTTCTCGCGCACGACGATGGCGTCGTCGATAAGCAGTCCGATGCACAGGGAAAGGGCCATGAGGGTAATGAAGTTCAGCGTGAAGCCGAAGGCATGCAGGGCGATAAAGGTGGCGATCACCGAAATGGGGAGGGTAAGGCCGGTGATGATGGTGGAGCGCCAGGAATGCAGGAACAGGAACACGATAAACACGGTCAGCAACGCGCCTTCCAGGATGGTTTCCTTGACCCGCGTAAGCGAGCCCTTGATCCAGTCGGAGTTGGACCAGATGGTCTTAATGTGGATATCGCTGGGCAACCGCTTCTTGAGATCTTTCACCGCGGCGTCCACGGCCGCCCCGGTGGCGACGATATTCGCGTTCTGCACCTGGAAAACCTGCAGGCTCACGGCGCGTTTGCCGTCCACCCTGGCGATGGACGTCTGCTCGGCTTCACCGTCGGTAACGTTTGCGATCTGGTCCAGGTAGATGGGCACACCGCCTTTTTGCATGTACACGGGACTGCCGCGGGTGGCAACGATGATGCGGCCGAATTGCGCCGGATTCTTGATGCGCCCCTCGACCCGCACCAGTTGCTCCTCCCGGCCCGCGGTAATAGTGCCCGCTGGGAGATCCTGGTTGGCGCTCTGGATGGCGCGTTCCACCTCGTTGACACCGATGCCGTAGCTCAGCATCTGCGCCGGATGCAGGTGGATCTGGATCTGCCTCACGGTCGCGCCGGTGACCTGGATGTTGCCCACGCCGTGGGCGTTCTGCAGGCGCTTCACGATGACCTGGTCGGTGAGCGTGGAGATTTCGCGCAGGCTGCGTGTATCCGAGTAGACCGCCATTTCCATGATCGGCTGCTGGTTGGGATCATTGTCGGCGCGCGTAACGAGCGGATCCTTCACTTCGCGCGGAAATTGGGGACGCACCTGCGCCACCTTGTCGCGGACTTCCTGGACGGCGGCGTCCACGTCGGTGTTCAGGTTGAACTCGATCTGCATCCAGGCGGTGCCTTCGCGCATGGTTGAGTAGATGCGCTTCACGCCGTCCACCGTGTTGACGACATTTTCGATGGGCTTGACGACGTCCGACTCGATGGCTTCAGGCGACGCACCGGGATACTCGATCTCGATGGAGACGACGGGATTCGACACGTCCGGCATCTGCTCCACCGGCAGCCGGAAATAGGAGAAAACACCGAGTACCAGCAGTCCCAGCATCACCATGGTGGTGAATACCGGCTGGTTGATGCTGGTACGGGTGATCCACATGGCGGCCGGTCTTGTGTGGTTAACGCGCGCTGGCGGCCGCGGTGCCGCCGCCGGACGATGCGGTAACCACCACCGGGTCGCCTTCCTTGAGCGTATCGATCCTGGCGGCGACAACCAACTCGCCTGCTTCAAGGCCCCTGGTGACCTCCACCAGGTTCTGGTCTTCGGATTTGAGTCCCAGGGTCACGTCGCGGCGCTGGACGTGAGCGTGATCGATCACGTAAACATATGGCAGGCCCGCGTGCGTGTGCACGGCGCTCAGCGGGATGGCCGGCACCGGCATGGTTTTGTCCAGGATCAGCTGCCCCTGCGCGAACATGCCGCCCTTGAGCACGCGTTCGGGATTGTCCACTGACAGGTACAGCATGATGGAACGCGATCCGGAATTGGTCATGGGATTGATGCGCTCAACGTGACCGGTGAATACCCGGTTGCCGAAACCGCCCACGTGAAATTTCGCCTCCTGGCCGACCTTGACCGACGGCACTTCGTAATCCGGCGCCGGTGACTGCAGCTCCAGGTGGGAAAGATCCACCAGGCTCAGCAGGCTGGCATCCACGTCCACCTTTTCGCCCGGTTGCGCGAAGCGCTGGGAAATGGTGCCGTCGAAGGGTGCGCGTACGGTGGCGTAACCCAGTGCAATTTGCGCGAGTTCCACTTGCGCCTCGGCAGCCTTTTCATTGGCCAGGCTGACCTGGTATTTGCTCTTGGCGGTGTCGAAAGCGTTCTGAGAGATGTAGTGTCCTTTCAACATGCGCGCATTGTTGTTGAGATTGAGCTTGGCCAGGGCGAGGTCCGCCTGCGCCTTTTCCAGCGCCGCCTGCTTGTCATCGAGCTGGGCCTTCAGGTTGCGGGTATCGATGCGCACCAGTACATCGCCCTTGTGCACCGGCTGGCCCTCGCGCACCGTGACCTGCACCACTTCGCCCGGCACCTGCGCCTTCAAAGTGGTCTGTGTCAGCGGTGACAATGAACCGGTTACCGGCAGTGATCGGGCCAGGCTTGCCAGTTCCACCCTGGCTACGTCCGCGGCGGCCAGTTCCATGGTGGGGTTCTTGTTTTCCGCGGCCTTTGAATCGGATTGCCAGAACGCGACGTCATGCTTGCCGGTGGCCAGCCAGGCACCGGCGCTGACTGCCAGCAGGCAGGCAATCAGCACGGGTCGTGAAAGTCTGAAACGCCGCGTTCGCCCGCGGCCGGCTTTACTATCGTTCAAATTATGTATACCTCTGAGCCAGCCATATCGTAGCGCGGCTGTCTTCCGGTTGTACTCCTGGATTATTGCTTAGATGCGTCAGATCCGGGTTTTGGATGCACCGATGGCGATTCTATCGGCGGTCCAGCGCTGGATGTTTCGATGGAAGGTAACGAAGCTTTTATATTTTTCTTTGCTTATCAGTATATTATGGGTGAGATCATACCTTGTCCAGTGCCTGGCCGATATCCGCCACCAGGTCGTCGGCATGTTCCACGCCGACCGAAACCCGGATCAGCTTCTCCGAAATGGAACAATGGTCCCGGGTCTCCTGCTCCAGTCCGCGGTGGGTCATGGTGGCGGGGTGTTCGGCCAGGGACTCGGTACCGCCCAGGCTGACCGCAAGCTTGATGAGTTTGAGGTTGTTGAGAAAACGGAACGCCTCCGCCTCGCCTCCGTGGATGTCAAAGGACAGCATGGCGCCCGGGGATGTGCATTGCTTTTCGTAAATCTGGTGTTGCTCTGTGTCCTCCGGTTTGATCAGGCCCAGGTAATACACCTTTTCCACCTTGGGATGTTCATTCAGAAACCGGGCAACCACCCCCGCGTTGGCGGCCTGACGTTCCATTCTGAGCTTGAGGGTTTCCAGGCTGCGCAGCAACAGCCAGCCGGTCCAGGGTCCCGCCATGTTGCCGAGAAAGTTGCGCAGGGTCTTGACCCGCGCCACGTTCGCGCGCGGTCCGCACACCGCGCCGGCGATAACGTCGCTGTGCCCGCCGATGTACTTTGTGGCGGAATACAGGGACAGATCCGCGCCGTGGCTCAGCGGATGCTGCCACAGCGGGCCCATATAGGTATTGTCCACCACTACCGGCACTCGGTGTTCGCCGCTGGAGAGTTCGTCCGCGATGGCGCGGGCGACACTGATGTCGAACAGGCTGTTGGTGGGGTTGGCGGGAGTCTCCAGGTAGATCATGCCGAGCCGGTCCGCCCGTCCGCTGGCTCTGACTGCCTCGATGATCTCGGCCTTGGACTGTCCTGCACGAAATTCCAGTGGCTGGATCCCTATTTTGGTCAGAAAGTGGTGAATGAAGTGGTCGGTTCCGCCGTAGACCGGGCCGCTATGCAGCAGCAGATCGCCGGGCTGCAGGAACTCCAGCAGCACGGTGCTGATGGCGGACATGCCGCTTTCGAACACGGCGCAGTCTTCCGCCTCCTCCCACAGCGACAGGCGGTTTTCCAGGATCTCCAGATCGGGGTTGTTGAAGCGGCTGTAGATGAGACCCAGTTCCTCTGTGGGCCCTTTGTCGCGCAAGCCCAGCGCCACCTCGAAGAACGCCTTGCCGTCTTCGGCGCTTTTGAAAACAAAAGTGGAGGTCTGGAAGATGGGACACTTGAGCGCGCCTTCGGAGAGTGCGGGCTTGTATCCGTAGGACATCATCAGGCTTTCTGGATGCATGGGAACCTCAAATAAAAATGGTCGCGGGGTGTTCCAACAGGCTCTTCAGGGACTGGATCATGCGCGCGCCGTCATAGCCGTCCACCACGCGGTGATCGAACGAAGAGGAGAGATTCATCATCAGCCTGATGGCAATGGCGCCGTCTCTAACCACGGGGCGTTCCTGCACCTTGTTCACGCCGATGATGGCCACTTCCGGGTAATTGATCACCGGCGTAACCACGATGCCGCCGAGCGCTCCCAGGCTGGTGATGGTGATGGAGGAACCGGTCAGCTGGTCCTTGGTGGCCTTGCCTGATCGGGCGGCATTGGCAACGCGCGCCGCCTCCGCCGCGCATTGCCACAGGTCAAGGGCTTCAGCATGGTGCACTACCGGCACCATGAGTCCGTTATCCGTCTGAGTTGCAATTCCTGCATGCACGGCGGCGTAGCGCGTAATCACATTGCGCTCGTCGTCGAAGTGGGCATTGCACTGGGGGAAGTCCTCCAGCACCCGCACCAGCGCCTGGACGATGAAAGGCAGATAGGTGAGCTTCGGCCGTTCACCTTTGTATTTTTCGTTGAGGTGCGCGCGCAGGGATTCCAGTTCCGTCATGTCCACTTCCTCCACATAGGTGAAGTGGGGAATATGGCTTGCGCTTAACGCCATCTTTTCCGCGATCTTCCGGCGCAGGCCGATAACGGGAATCTCCTCTGTTTCCTGTCTGCGCTCGCGCACGGCGGGCGCCGGCTTTGCGCCGGTGGCCATGTACCGATCCAGGTCTTCGCGGGTGATACGGCCGTTGGGCCCGGTGGCCGGAACACGGGTCAGGTCCACTTCGTGTTCGCGGGCGCGGCGGCGTATGGCGGGGGAGGTGAGCACCTTGCCGGCCGGCAGCGCGGCAACTTGGGCCTTTACCGGCTTCTCGGCGGGCGCGGGCTCAGCGCTGTGCGCTTTCGTTTCCAGTGCCGAAACGGCGGCGGGTTCTTCGGCGGCAGCACCATTGCCGTCGGTATCGAACTCCACCAGTTCAGCACCGACGCTGATCATGTCCCCCGGCTTGCCGCCCAGGGACAGCACCTTCCCCTTCACCGGGGAGGTCATTTCCACGGTAGCCTTATCGGTCATCATGTCCACGATGGCCTGCTCGGCGTCAACGGTGTCGCCGGGTTTCACTTTCCATTCGACGATTTCCGCCTCCAGCATGCCTTCGCCCAGGTCCGGCAGTTTGAAGGAAAAGGATTTCACTTGACCTCCATGACCCTGCGCAGCGCCTTTATGACCCGTTCCTGGCCGGGGAAATAATCCCATTCCTGGGAATGGGGGTAGGGCGTATCCCAGCCGCACACGCGTTCGATGGGCGCCTCCAGGTTCCAGAAACATTCTTCCTGCACGGTGGCGGACAGTTCGCCGCCATAGCCGCCGAAACGCGTGGCCTCATGTACCACCACGCAGCGCCCGGTGCGGCACACGGAGGCGGCGATGGTCTCGATATCGAGCGGCGCCATGCTGCGTATGTCTATGATCTCGGCGTCAACGCCCGCCCGTTCCGCGGCGGCTTCGGAAACGTGCACCATGGTACCGTAGGCGAGAATGGTCAGATCGGAGCCCTGGCGCACTACTTCGGCTTTGCCGATGGGGACGGTGAAGTGGCCGGCCGGTACCTCGCCCTTGGGATGTTTGCTCCAGCCCGCCCCCGGGCTTTTGGGATCGCCGGCAAACGGGCCGTTATACAGGCGCTTGGGCTCCAGGAAGATGACGGGATCGTCGTCCTCGATAGCGCTGATGAGCATGCCCTTGGCGTCGTAGGGATTGGAAGGCATCACCGTCTTGAGGCCGGCGACGTGGGCGAAAATGGCTTCCGGGCTCTGGGAATGGGTCTGGCCGCCGCGGATGCCGCCACCACAAGGCGTGCGGATAGTCACCGGCGACCAATACTGGCCGCCGCTGCGATAACGCAGCCGCGCCAGTTCGCTGACGATCTGATCGAAGGCGGGATAGATATAGTCGGCGAACTGGATCTCCACCACGGGCCGCAACCCGTTGACCCCCATGCCGATGGCCGAGGCCACGATGCCGCCCTCGGCAATGGGGGTGTCGAATACGCGGTGCTCGCCGTGTTTTTTCTGCAGTCCCTCGGTCACCCGGAATACGCCGCCGAAGTAACCCACGTCCTCGCCGAACACGACCACGTTGGGGTCCTTGTCCAGCATGACGTCCATGCCGGAGTTGAGCGCCTGAACCATGTTCATTGCAGGCATGGACGCAATCCGGTCACGTCGTCCTGGGACAACAGAGCCGGCGTCAGCCGGCGGCGGCAGTTCCAGGATCCAGTCAGTTCAACGTGTCCGCTTTGCGGACACCTTGGTTGACTGGATTCCGGCGTTCGCCGGAATGACGAAGAAGATTTCATCCCAGCAATTCCTTCTTTTGCTTCTGCAGGTGCGGCGGAATGTCCTTGTATACGTCCTCGAACATGGCGCTGACCGGCGGCCACGGGCCTTCGCTCAGGGTGCCGTAGCCTTCCGCCTCTTTCCATGCGGCGGCCACCTGCCTGCTGAGTTCCTGCTCCAGTGCCGCGTGCTGTTGTTCGGTCCATTCGCCCAGGTTGGTGAGGTGATCCTTGAGCCGTTTGATGGGATCCCCCAGCGGCCAGTACTGCCATTCATCCAGTGGGCGATAGCGGCTGGGATCGTCGCTGGTGGAGTGGGGCGCGGCGCGGTAGGTGTACAACTCGATGAGGGTCGGTCCGTTATTGCTGCGGGCGCGCTCCGCCGCCCAGGCGGTGGCGGCGTAGACGGCGAGAAAGTCGTTGCCGTCCACGCGCAGGCCGGGAATACCGTAGCCGATGCCGCGCGCCGCGAACGGATTCTGATCTCCGCCGGCCACGTTCTGATACGTGGAGATGGCCCACTGGTTGTTGACCACGTTGAGGATCACCGGCGCCTGGTAGACGGAGGCGAAGTTCAGCGCATAGTGAAAATCAGCTTCCGCGCTGCTGCCTTCTCCCACCCAGCTTATGGCGATATCGCTGGTGCCCTTGTACTCGGCGGCCATGGCCCAGCCCACCGCCTGCGGAAACTGGGTGGCCAGGTTGCCGGAAATGGTGAAGAAATTGACCTCGTTGAAACTGTAAAGGATCGGAAGCTGGCGGCCGGAAAGATTGTCACGGGAATTGGAAAGACACTGGCACATCATATCCAGCAGCTTGATGCCGCGGGTGACCAACAGCCCCTGCTGCCGGTAGGTGGGGAACAGCATGTCGCCGGGCTCCAGTGCCATGCATTGCGCCACCGAGACGGCTTCTTCGCCGGTGGACTTCATGTAGAAACTGATGTGCCCCTGGCGTTGCTTCTTGTACATAAGATCGTCGAACACCCGGGTCAGCAGCATATGGTGCAGACCCTGGCGCAGGATTTCCGGATCCAGCTTCGGATCCCAGGGCCCCCGGGCATGATTGTTCTCGTCCAGCACGCGGATCATGCTGAAGGCGAGATCGCGGGTTTCGTTGGAGCTTACGTGGGGATCAGGGCGATCCAGTTCGCCCGCCCCGGGCAGCTTGATGTTGCTGAAATCCGGCTTGTCGCCGGGCCGGAACGGCGCGTGGGGAATATGCAGTTTGGTTGCCATGTGGGGAACCTCCCGCAGCAGCGTCTCAAGCAGCGTTCAGTTTCTCGATTTGTTCACAGCGCTCGCCGGCCAGGCGTTCGCGGGCCATTTCGTCGGCGATGACGTTGGTCGGCAGGCCGGTCTGGTGCGAACGTTCGAAGATTTTCAGGAGGCGCGGCCCGATTTTGTCGATGGCGGCCACGGCCGCGGCTTCGTCGCCCAGTCCCAGGTGTTCGTGGGCAACGTTGATGACCCCGCCGGCATTGATGACGTAATCCGGTGCGTAAAGGATGTTGCGCGCGTGCAGTGCCGCGCCGTCGCGCTCGGTCGCAAGCTGGTTATTGGCGGCGCCGGCGACGATGGAGACATTGAGTTGGGGAATGGTCCGCTCATCGAGGATCGCGCCCAGGGCGCAAGGCGAAAACACGTCGGCGTGCGCGCCGAGGATTTCGTGCACCTCGACTTTTTCGGCACCGAACCGGGAGCAGATTTTCTCCACCAGTGCCTGGTCGATGTCGGCCACCAGCAACTCCGCGCCGGCGTCGGCCAGCAGCGCGCACAGGTGGTGACCCACTGAGCCTAGGCCCTGCACCGCCACGCGGATGCCTTTGAGATGGCGGCGTTCCGGTTCGCCGGTGCGATAGCCGACCGCGGCCAGAATGCCTTGAAATACGCCGAGAGCGGTCTTGGGGGAAGGATCGCCGCCGGCCGCATGGCCGGATCGGGGCAGACCGCTGACGTGATGGGTTCGGCGCGCCACGATCTGCATGTCGGCAACCGAAGTGCCCACATCCTCGGCGGTGATGTAACGACCGTTTAATGATTCGACCGCATCGCCGAACGCTTCCAGCAGGGATGGCGTCTTGTCCTGGTGCGGGTCGCCCAGGATCACGGACTTGCCGCCGCCCAACGGCAGCTCCGCCATGGCGTTCTTGTAGGTCATGCCGCGGGACAGGCGCAGTGCATCACGTAGCGCTTCATCTTCGTTCCGGTAATGCCACATGCGGCAGCCGCCGAGGGCGGGACCCAGCACGGTGCTGTGCAGGGCAATGATGGCACGCAGCCCGCTGTCGCGGTCGCTGCAATAGATGATCTGCTGATGATCGTCGAACGATTCGGACCTGAATACCGGCACTGGACGCCTCCCCCGTGCCCACTTGCCCGGGCACAATTGATTTATGAACAAAGTATACGCGGCGGGGGTGGGCTATTTTTTCCTATTTTGTGCTTATTCCAGGAGTTTGTGGAAATTATTACCAATATTGTCCTTGATATGGGAAAATTATTCTCATGGATCTGGATAAATATGACAGGAAAATCCTGGCGCTGCTGCAGTGTGACTGCGGACTGGCGGTGGCGGAGATCGCACGGCGCGTGGGGCTGTCCACCTCTCCCTGCTGGCGCCGCATTACCCGCCTGGAAAAGGCCGGGGCCGTGCGCAAGCGGGTGGCGGTGCTGGATCATGCACGTCTCGGCATGGAAGTGATCGCCTTCGTTAATGTACGTCTCAGTCAGCACGGCCGCGAGAACCTCGAGGATTTCGAAAACACCATCCGCCGTTTTCCGGAAGTGCTGGAGTGCTACACGGTCACCGGCGATATGGATTACCTGTTGAAGATCGTGACCCGCGATATCCAGCACTTCGAAACATTCCTGCGCAATCACCTGATGACCCTGCCGCTGATCCGCGAGACCCACTCCACCATCGCCGTCACGGAGATCAAGGACACCACCGAGCTGCCACTCTCGACGCAGCTCTGAGCGGGCGGGCCGACGTGGAGCAGCCGGGCGGTTTGACCGTTTGGTCTATACTTCAACATCCCGGGCATCTCAGGGACTGCAATCTAATGTTGTTCTACCTTCTGCGTGCCACAGTCGAGTTGGGCCTGCCGGTAGCGGCCCTGAGCTGGCTTTTGTTCTACCGGCTTTACAGCCGCGGCGAACTCGCGCGCGACGCGGACCATAAGACCATTCGTTCGAGTCTCAAGCAGATCCGGCAGGCGCACAAGAAATCGAAGGCGTCATCACACAGCATCTTGGACGTTTCCGTGGACACCCTGTTGCATGCGAAATGGATGAAGTTCGGCGGCGGCTTCTACGGCGTGGCGGCGCTGTGGACGCTCATCGTCATGGAAGCGGGCGGTATTGTGAGTACCGTATTGCATCCGTCGAGCCTCGAATACATGTTCCGGGACGGGCTCATCGGCTTCATTGTCACTCTGCTGGTCAACCAGTTCACCACCTTCGTCCAGGCGCTGCTCTGGTTTTCCTGGTGGCCGGGGCCGGGGAAAGGCCTGTTCGGCTGGGTCGCGGTCGCCTATGTGGGCTACCTGGCGGGACTCAACCTCGCTCGTCACGAAACCGAACTTGGCAGGCGGCTGCTGGGACTGGACTGGCGCACGCAATTACGGTCCATATTCACCGGGCGCAAGGATGTGTGAGCAAGTAGCCGCTCGCGGGCCGGGCGGTTGTGCGCCACACGGGGCGTTGCCGTCTTAAGCCCGGCCCGCTTTCATTCACTATTGGTCAGCTCAGCCGCCTGTCCCCGCGGCCTCCCTGTCGTGTGCCCTACTGCGACCCTGCCCGGTATTTCTCTTCCGCCTTTTGCAGGAGCTTGTAATGATCGTCTTCTTCGTTCGCAATCTCCCGAAACATCGCGCCCGTGGCTTTATCACCGGCCTGGTCCGCCTGTTGCGCATATTTCATGTATTCCCCGATCTGTTCCCTCATCTCGGATTTGGCTGCGCTTTCAAGGTTGTTGAGATTGTCTCGAATGACGCCGGCGGCAACGGCTTCACGCATAAAATGCTCGTTGCCCTCCTGGTCGGCGATCTCATCGAACACTTTGGCCAGGGCGGGGTGGCCGGATATGCGCGCCTCCATTGCATAAGCCCGGTAGAGCAGAGTTTCGTATGCCTCGCCGTGCATGGCGGTTTCGAGATTGCTCATGGTTGCTGCGGAAACGGCAGGGGCCGCGATGCTGTCCATGGGCGTCAAGCAAACGGCTGCGAAGGCAAAGGCTGCGATAACAGTGGCTGCTTTTACTGTTTTCATATCGCACCTCCAGTTCAACTGACGTGGACAATGTCTTGTTACTCACCGACGGTGAGCTCTAGAACCGTTCTAAACAAATCGCGGTTCTCATGCCTGTAAAGTATGGATGCTGAACTGGGTTATTGATACGCGGATATCAAACAACTCATGGCGGGGTTTGATATAGATCAATCGACCGGAGAGTTTAGGCGCAACGCCGGCGGCCGATCCGGTAATCGTGAAATGAAGTTTCGAATCGGCTATTTGTAAAAAAGGGGGGGTGCCCGGGCACCTAGGCATCGCGCTGCTGCTTTATTGCCTCCAGTCGTCCAGGAGGCGCCAGTCGGCGGCCTCGATCTGCACGTACCAGTCACCGCGGATAAGATTGGGGCGCGGGCCCTCATAAACCATCGGCGCCACCTCATTTAATGTGGCTTTGCGATCGAACCCGCCGCGGGTGTGGTTCAGGAACCGCACAGTGATATGCCGGGGTGCGCTAAACCCTTGCCTGGCGGTAAGAGTGATGCGCATCGTGTGGGGGCCGGCATGCATTTGAAGAACGCCTTTGAGCCCATACCTGGTTGCCGCATGATCGCGGTCCAGAACGCGGTTGATTTCCAGACCTTTCTCGTAATAGTCGTCCACGACCACGCCGTCCCAATTGCGTTCGGCGATCCACAGCGTCGTCAGGCCGCCGATGACCGCGGCGAGGGGAAACAGAATGATCAACCAAACGTAGGGCTCCCTGTACCAGCGGCGTGGCTTTGAGGTGAGAGGGGGCGTGCTCATGATCAATGGTCCTCGACCGGGCCCAGAAACCGGGCTTCCCGCCGGACTGAAAGGCGCGGGTTATCGACAGCGGTCAGGATGAAATGGACCTTCGTGCTTCGCACGTGGAGTTCGTCGTCTTCCGCCCGCAGGCGTACTGCTACGTCCTGCACTTCCCCTGGCGCCACGCGGATGTGCGCCTGGTCCAGAATGACTTTCAAACCGTGGATGCCCCCGGCACGGAGGTGATAGTTGTGGGCGGCCTGATCCATGTTCAGCACTTTCAGCGTGTAGACATTTTCGATCTGGTCGTCGCCGACCTCCCGGTACAGTCGGTTTCTGTCCCGGATTACATCCAGGCCGAGCGGAACCCGCGTATGAATGCTGTAGGCCAGCGCCGACACCATGAACAGCAGCAGGCCGGCGTAAATGATCACGCGCGGGCGCAGCACGCGCACTGGTTTACCGTCCAGTGCGTTCTGCGTCGTGTAGCGGATAAGGCCGGGCTGGTAGCCCATGGTGTGCATTACGGAATCGCAGGCATCTATGCACGCTGAGCAGCTTATGCATTCGTATTGCAGGCCGTTGCGTATATCGATGCCGGTGGGGCAGACCTGGACGCAGAATCCGCAGTTGATGCAGTCGCCGAGCCCGGCTGCCTTGTGGTCGATGCTGCGTTTCCTCGAACCCCTGGGTTCACCGCGTTTGTCATCATAGGAAACGACCAGCGTGTCCTTGTCGAACATGGCGCTTTGGAAGCGCGCGTACGGGCACATGTACTTGCATACCTGTTCGCGCATCCATCCGGCGTTGCCGTAGGTGGCGAATCCGTAGAACACCACCCAGAATGACTCCCAAGGGCCGGCGGAGAAAGTGGCCAGTTCATGGGCGAGTTCCCGGATCGGCGTGAAATAACCTACGAAGGTGAACCCGGTAAATCCCGCAAAGATTATCCATAACAGATGCTTGGTTCCCTTGATGCGCAGCTTGCGCAGCGTCCAAGGTTCACGGTCGAGCTTCATCTGCCTGGGGCGATCGCCTTCCACCAGCCGTTCTATCCAGAGAAATGTCTCTGTCCAGACGGTTTGCGGGCAGGCGTAACCGCACCAGAGACGGCCGGCCAGCGCGGTAAAGAAGAACAGGGAGATGCCTGCAACGATCAGCAGAAATGTGAGATAGATGAAGTCCTGGGGCCAGAACACCCATCCCCAGACGTAAAACTTGCGCGCCGGCAAATCCCACAAAACCGCCTGGCGCCCGTCCCATTGCAGCCAGGCTATACCGTAGAAAAGCCCCAGCAGCACCAGCACGCTGGCGATGCGCAGGTAAGCGAACGTGCCGTGCACCTCGCGCGGATAGATCTTTTCACGGCGGGCGTACAGGAGGTCTTCCGAGTGGTCATTGTGGTGTGCCGCGGCCGGGTTGTTTTCGGGTGTTGTGGACATACGAGTTCGAAACTGAATTGCGGGAACGGCGGAAATTCCGGGGACGGTATACTTAAATCCCGATTATGGCCTGATACCGTCGTGGTTGAAGAGCTGAGTACCCTGTCTCCGGAATCTGTCGATCATTCCGTGTCTTTGTCCAGTCGCAGGCTGAAGACATAGGTCGCGAGCAGATGTACCTTCGCGGCGCCCAGGGCCTCACCCTGCGCGGGCATTTTCCCCTGGCGTCCCTTGGCAATGCTTTCCTGAATGCGCTTCCGGGAACCGCCGTAGAGCCAGATGTTGTCGGTCAGGTTTGGTGCGCCCATCAGTTGGTTGCCTTTGCCCTCGGGCCCGTGGCACGGTGTGCAATTCTGTTTGAATATCTTTTGACCCTTGGCCGCGAGCGCCGGGTTGACCGCCCTGCCGCTCAGGCTGCGCACGTACTCCGCCACCTGAACTACGCCTTCGTGACCCAGTATCGGTCCCCAGGTGGGCATGGCACCCTGGCGTCCGTTGGTGATGGTCGTTTCGATGTCCTTCGGTGTCCCGCCATACAACCAGTCGTTGTCCCGCAGGTTGGGAAATCCACGCACGCCGCGGGCGTCGGAACCGTGGCAATTGGTGCAGTAGGTGGCGAACAGGCGCCGGCCCATCTGTACTGCCTGGGGGTCATTCACCAGTTTGGCAATGGGGATGTTCTGGTACTTATCATACAAGGGCCCGTAAAGTTGGTCGGCTTTTTTCATTTCTTTGTGGTACTGATTGACCTCGGTCCAGCCCAGCAGTCCCTTATATGATCCCAGCCCCGGGTAGAGCAGGAGGTACCCGGCGCCGAAGACAATGGTGATGTAGAAAAGGTACAGCCACCAGCGCGGCAGCGGATTGTTGAGTTCCGCAAGGTCTTCGTCCCAGACATGGCCCATGGTTTCCGCCTTCTCGCCCTGTGCCGGTCCCTTGCCCCGGGACATCCAGCGGATCAGCCACAGTACGGCGATGAACGACAGGATGGTCGTACCCGAGATGAACCAACTCCAGAAGCTGCTGGTGAATTGGTTCATCGGGTTGTCCCGTGTCCGTCCTGGCCGGTTTCATCATCCTGATCGAAGGGAATGTGGGCGGCATCCTCGAAGTCACTTTTGCGTTTGCCGCTCCAGGCCCATGCCACGATGCCGATGAAGATCACCAGGATCAGCAGGCTCCAGAGTCCGTGAAATGTTCCGATGTCCATGTTCAGCGGCGCGTCTTGATGTCCGTGCCCAGGTTCTGAAGGTATGCGATCAAGGCGTCCATTTCGGTTTTGCCTTTCAGCATCTTCGGCGCATCTGCGATTTGTTTGTCGGTGTAGGGCACACCGAGCATGCGCAGCACTCGCATCTTGCGTCTGATGGTGCTGGCATCGATCGGGGTTTTCGCCAGCCACGGGTAGCCGGGCATGATGGATTCCGGGACCACGTCGCGCGGATTCATCAGGTGGGCCCTGTGCCAATCGTCGCTGTAGCGTCCGCCGACCCGGGCCAGATCGGGCCCGGTACGTTTTGAACCCCACTGAAAGGGATGGTCGTAGACGAATTCGCCTGCCACGGAGTAGTGGCCGTAGCGTTCGGTTTCCGCGCGGAACGGTCGGATCATCTGCGAGTGGCATCCGTAGCAGCCCTCGCGCACGTAAATATCACGGCCGGTAAGCTGCAGCGCGTTATAGGGTTTCAGGCCCTCCACCGGTTTTGTCGTGGACGACATGAAGAACAGGGGCAGGATCTGCACCAGTCCGCCGACGCTCACCACGACCAGGATCAGTATGACCAGCAGGCCGAGGTTGGTTTCGACTTTTTCGTGTCCGGTGGTCATTGCCGGCCGCTCAATGCGCCCCCACGGGCACCGGGATCATTGCTTCCAGCGCCTTGCCGCCGGCGCAGGATTTACGCAGGTTGTAGGCCATGATCAGCATTCCCGAGAAGAACATCAGTCCGCCCAGCAGGCGGACGATATAAAACGGATGGGTGGCCTGCACGGACTCCACAAAACTGTAGATCAGGGTCCCGTCGGCATTGACGGCACGCCACATCAGGCCCTCCATGATCCCGGCAACCCACATGGAGGTGACATAAAGAACGATCCCCAGGGTCGCGATCCAGAAATGTACTTCGATCAGCTTGACACTGTAGATCTTGCGACCGTACAGCCTGGGTATCAGATAGTACATGCTGCCGATGGTAATCATTGACACCCATCCCAGTGTGCCCGAGTGCACGTGGCCGATGACCCAGTCCGTGTAATGGGACAGGGCATTGACGGTCTTGATGGACATCATGGGTCCTTCGAAAGTGGACATGCCGTAGAAGGAAAGGGATACGATGAGAAACCGCAGTATGGGATCGGTGCGCAGTTTTTCCCATGCGCCCGACAGCGTCATGATGCCGTTAATCATGCCGCCCCAGGACGGCGCGAGCAGGATCAGCGACATGACCATTCCCAAGGACTGGGCCCAGTCCGGCAGGGCGGTATATTCCAGGTGGTGCGGCCCGGCCCAGATGTAGATGAAAATCAGGGCCCAGAAGTGAACCACGGACAGGCGGTAGGAATAAATGGGCCGCTCGGCCTGTTTCGGCACGAAGTAGTACATCATTCCCAGGAACCCCGCGGTAAGGAAAAAGCCCACCGCGTTGTGCCCGTACCACCATTGCACCATGGCGTCCTGCACGCCTGCGTAAACCGGATACGATTTCATAAAGCTGACGGGGATCTCGGCACTGTTGACCACGTGCAGGATGGCGATGGTGATGATGAAGGCGCCGTAGAACCAGTTGGCCACGTAAATGTGCCGGATCTTTCGCCGCGCAATGGTGCCGAAGAACACGTATGCGTAGGTCAGCCAGACGACGGCGATCAGGATGTCGATGGGCCACTCCAGTTCCGCGTATTCCTTGGACGTCGTGTACCCGAGCGGGAGTGAAATCGCCGCAGCGAGGATGATTGCCTGCCAGCCCCAGAACGTAAACGCGGCCAGCTTGTCGCTGCACAGCCTGGCGTGACAGGTGCGCTGCACCACGTAATAGGAGGTTGCAAACAGGGCCGAACCACCGAAGGCGAAGATGGCCGCGTTGGTGTGCAGCGGGCGCAGGCGGCTGTAGGTCAGCCAGGGAATGTTGAAATTTAACGCCGGCCAGGTGAGCTGGGACGCGATCAGCACGCCTACGCCCATGGCGACAATCCCCCAGACAATGGTCATGATGGAGAACTGCCGAACCACCTTGTAGTTATACGTATTTTCGATGTCAGACATTGTTTAACCCATTAACTCGTGAATACCGGTCCGACGCCCAGACTCCAGAGGATGACGGTGGCCGCCAGTATTCCCACCAGGCCCACAAGGCCGAAGGCGAGGATGGCGCTGGCGAACAGGAAGCCGCGTTCGGGCGGGATCTCGAGCATCACGGGAATGCCCGTGTAGAGAAGAAAAACGGTATAAGTGGCCGCCGGGATGCCGATGATCAGGTTCAGCCACAGCACCGGGTAGATCTGTGCAATGCCGACCAGGAAGAGCGGTATGGGAATATAGGTGGCGAGAACCAGGCAGCGGCTGAAGGGCTGGCGGGCGCCGTAGGTTTCTCCCATCCAGCGGATCATCCATCCAACGGAAAGAACCGCCACGAAGATCACTGCATAGTAGAGAAAGGCGATAAGACCGGCGCTGAAGTGCGTCAGTTTGACAGTTGCCGCCTCTCCGATGCGCCAGCCGAAATGGGTTGTGCCCACATAGCCGCTCAACACCGGTATGGCGCCGAGCACGGCCGTATGCAGGAGTGCCCTGCCGATGGAAATATTCGCCGTGCGGACCGCTTCCCATTCGTAGGAAGGACGCACGAAAAAACCCGCAATATGCTGTAGAAGCATCTGCCAGATCCCCTTACCCCATTAGATAATATTACGGCCTCCGCCGTATGGCCACCCCCTTAAGGCGGCCGCGGCGCCGATTATTTCCTGCCCCGGCTGCAAAAACGATAAAGTCTGCCACGGACCCGCGCCGGCTGAATTGATTTTGATCAAAGACAGGCAAGCCCGGGGTTGGCCGGGCCGATTGGCGCGGTTTGGCATTGCGCGCCGGACAGGGTATAAGCTCGATTTTCCATGAACTTCCAGTTGATTGACGGAAAATCCGGCGGGGCGGGCGCCGCGGAAAGCGCGGACACGTGTTCGGGA
>CAZNWR010000010.1:0-22627 GCA_964576645.1 uncultured Enterobacteriaceae bacterium
CAAGACCATTCTGGCTGACTTCAATAACCAGGAGGTCAACCAGGGCAGCGAGCGTTACCATTTCATCCACAAAGGCGATCGGTTTGCGGTTAAAACCCGCGGCCCGGACGGTAAGCCCGGCACCTTCCCCATACGTTACACGTTTGGCATCGAGCCCCTGCAGCAGTACCTCGTGGCGTTGTCCGGCGGGCGCTTGCAGGCGCTGCCGATCGCCTGGGACACGCGGGCTGCAGCACAGGGCGGCCAGCGCTGGTACGACCTTGAGCCGGGCGCCAACTACCCGCCTGGCCACCCACTCGATTGGACCGGGATCGACCACACCTGGAACTTCGAGTGCGCCGGCTGCCACTCGACCGATGTTCACAAAGGCTATAACCCGCACAGCAAAAGCTTTGACACGCACTTCTCCGAAATCAATGTCGCCTGTGAAGCCTGCCACGGTCCCGCTTCGCGACACCTCGCGTGGGCCGCCAACAGCCGCGTCGGGCGAGGTAGTGATGACGGCATCACGGTGCATTTCCATGGCCTCTCGCCAACACTGTTCAAGCGCAGCGGCAATGCCGCCACCGCCCGCCGAGTGCGACCGCGCACCCATCATGTCGAGATAGAGACCTGCGGGCGCTGCCATGCCCGCCGCTCGGTCATCGCGGCCGTTCACGAGCCCGGTGAGCCGCTCGGACAAAGCTATCGCGTTGCCCTGCTGCAGCCGGGTTTGTACTTCCCGGATGGGCAGAACGAGGCCGAGGTGTATGTCTACGGCTCATTCCTGCAGAGCAAGATGTACGCCGACGGCGTATCCTGCAGCGACTGCCACGACCCCCATAGCGGCAAGTTACGCGCCAGTGGCGATGGCGTCTGCCTGCAGTGCCACAGCGCCAAACGCTTCGCGACACCGAAGCACCACTTTCATGTCGAAGACTCCGCCGGCGCACGTTGCGTGAACTGCCACATGCCCGAGCGCACCTATATGGGGGTGGACAAGCGCCGCGACCACAGCTTCCGAGTCCCGCGGCCGGACCTGACCGAGTCGCTTGGCGTGCCGAACACTTGCAACAGTTGTCACACCCACCACAATGCCCGCTGGGCGGTGGCGACGCTGAAAAGATGGTATGGCGGAATCCACAAGGGGTACCAACGTTACGCCCACATCCTGGCTGCGGCCCGCGCCGGCGCGCCGGGCGCGGAGGACGGCCTGATTGCTCTGCTACGGAGTTCCGGGCAACCGGCAATCGCCCGCGCCACGGCCGCCAGCGAGCTGACGCACTATCCCGATACCAATGCAGCCCAGGCGTTGGCGAATGCGACAGTTGATGACAACGCCCTGGTACGGCGCGCTGTCGCCGACGCGTCCCGCGCGTTCGACCCGCAAACACGAATGCAGCTGGCGGCGGCGCTGCTCACAGACAGAATTCGTGGGGTGCGCATCGCCGCCGCTTATGCTCTCGCCGGCATCTCCGCCGCCGATCTGCCATCGCGGCTGAGGGCGCCGCTGGATCGAGCTCTCAGAGAGTACCGCGCGGCGCAGATGGCCAACGCCGATCGCCCGGAATCCTGGATCAACCTCGCCGACCTGGCACTGGCGCACGGCGACATGAATGACGCCGGTAACGATCTGCATCATGCGCTGGCCATTGACCCTTGGTCGGTGCCAGCTACCGTCAACCTCGCCGACCTGTACCGCCAGCGTGGTAACGACCGCGAAGGGGAAAAGTTGCTGCGCGGCGCGCTCGTACGCCAACCCCACAGCCCCGACCTGCACTATGCACTCGGCTTGCTGTTGCTGCGCATAGGCAACCGGGCGGCAAGCGTCAGCCAATTAGCGTCTGCATGGAAGCTCGCGCCTCAATCGCAGCAATACGGGTATGTCTATGCGCTGGCATTGTCGGAAGAGGGTCACCGGCGCGAAGCGCTCGGCCTGCTCGACAAGATCCTGGTGCGCCATCCGTGGTCGCGCGAGGCGCTCATGGCTTATGCTTCCATCGCCGAGCGGCTAAACCGCATTGACGCGGCCGTGGCCAAAGTACGAAAGCTGATGAAACTGGAGCCAGACAATCCCCGTTGGCGTCATTGGATGGCGGTCCATGCGCCAGAACAACCGTAGATAGCCGACGCTAGTCCTTTGACGGAGGGACTGACTCGCGCCTTCCCTGGCGCTCGCCCTTCGGGCGCACTGCGTGCGTCCAATTCCGCTCCAGGCGGAATTGTCGAACCTGGCTTTCATACCGAGGGTTCGAATCCCGGCACTACTGAACATACAAGAACGGGGCACAAGGCCCCGTTCTTGTATGTTTGGCGGAGAGGGAGGGATTCGAACCCTCGGTACGCGCAAGCGTACAACGGTTTTCGAGACCGCCCCGTTCGGCCGCTCCGGCACCTCTCCTGAAAAATTCCCTCTCCCTGTCCCTCTCCCGCAAGCGGGAGAGGGGACCCCGGCTTACGGAACACAGGCGTCGGAAAGTATCCTCCGACCCTTCTCCTGAGCTCCCTCTCCCGCTTGCGGGAGAGGGCCGGGGAGAGGGTGACCTTTAATCCAGGGGTCCGGACGTAGATTCCGACCCCTGCCACGGACCGCGGATTTTACCCACAATCAACGCTATATGACAGAAAAATAAGGGATTTTGTAATTTTGTGGTGAAAAAGCCGCTTTTTCAGACTCTAACAGACCAGTATGCTTCCGGCCGAAAGGAAATACAGGCCCCAGACCATGCGGATCCGCAATAAGGTCATCTGGTTGTCCTGCGCCGCACTGCTCACGTGCGCAGGCTGCACCACGCCCAAATCCCAGCTACAGACTATCAAGGATCGCGGCGTGCTGCGCGTGGTCACGCGCAATGGACCCACGACCTATTATACCGACCGGGACGGCCCCACCGGTTTTGAGTATCAAATGGTGAAGCGCTTCGCCGAACAACTGGGCGTGAAGCTGCAGATCCAGGTGGCGCGCACCATACCGGAGGTGATCGCGGACGTCGCGTCCGGCGAGGCCGACATCGCCGCCGCCGGCCTGACCCGGAACCAGGTGAAGCACTCGCCGCTAAGAGCCGGGCCCAGCTATTTCTGGATCACGCAACAACTGGTGTACCGCAGCGGGCGCGCCCCGCCACGTACCCTGGACGACGTGTTCCCCAATCAGGTCCACCTGGCGCAAGGCGCCATTCCCGAAGCGGTGCTGCACAAGCTGCGCGCCGAAAATCCCACCCTGTCCTGGTCCATAGACAAGAACGTGGATGGCGCCGGGCTGCTGGACATGCTGGAACGCGGGGACATCGCTTACACCATCGTACCCTCCAATGTACTCGCCCACGCGCGCCAGATCCGGCCCGAGTTGCGCGCGGCCCTGGCGGTGACCGCGCCGCAACCGCTGGTTTGGGGATTCAAAAAGTCCGATGACCTTTCACTGGCCACCGCGGTGGATCACTTCAACGATCGCATCACCCGCGACGGCGTGCTGACGAAACTGGTGGATCGCTTCTACGCCCCGGCGGAGTCGTTCAACTACGTGGACTCGCGCAGCTTCATAAGAAGCGTCGACAGGAAGTTGCCGCACTACAAACCGTTGTTCAAGACCGCGGCCCACAAATTCAAGCTGGACTGGCGCCTGCTGGCAGCGGTGAGTTACGAGGAATCGCACTGGAATGCCCGCGCCGAATCACCCACCGGCGTACGTGGACTGATGATGTTGACGCACGACACCGCGGAACGCTTCGGCGTCAAAAACCGCGTCGACCCGCGCCAGAGTCTCACCGGCGGCGCCAAGTACCTGGCGCAACTGCGCCGCGACATTCCGAAACGCATTCAGGAGCCGGATCGCACTTGGCTGGCGCTGGCGGCCTACAACATCGGTTTCGGCCACCTGGAAGATGCGCGTATTCTTACCCAGGAACAGAAAGGCGACCCCGACAGTTGGGCCGACGTGCGCGAGCGCCTTCCGCTGCTCAACCAGCGGCGCTGGTACAAGCACACCCGCAACGGTTACGCCCGCGGCTACGAGGCGGTCAAGTACGTGCGCCACATACGCAAGTACTACACGGCGCTGGTGCAGCTTAGCCAGCCGGAGAATAATCCGCCGGTGCCGGAAGTTATGGCCAACGCCTCATCTTCTACGGATTCACAGGCACGCTGACGGAAGCGGCATAGCCGGCACGCCATTGCGCCGCGCGCCGGGCCACTTCCCGGCGCTGTTCTTCGTTCAACGACCGCTCGACCCCGTCGCGCAATTCGCGGATGCGCCGCGGATCGACGGGCTCCGCGAGCGACAGCCAGGCGCTGGCGCTGACGGGATCACGGCGGGTACCGGCGCCGCGGGCGCAGGCCAGGCCCAGGCGATATTGCGCCCTGGGCAGCCCCTGCAGGGCCGCCTTTTCGAACCAGCGCACGGCCGCTGTTTCATCGGCTGGCACGCCGCGCCCCTGCTGGTACAGCCGCCCGAGCCGGTATTGCGCCTTGGCATATCCCGCGTCCGCGGCCTGGCGGTAATAGCGCAGGGCGGCGGGCGCATCCACGGGGATCCCTGTTCCCGCGGCATGCATTTTGGCCAGTTGGTAGGCCGCCTTGGCGTAGCCCTGCGCGGCGGCCTGGCGGAAACAGTGCAGCGCCGCTTTGGTGTCCGCCGGCGTGCCGAGTCCGAACAGGAGATGCAATCCCAGCGTGTACTGTGCCTTGTGGTATCCCTGCTCCGCTGCTTTCTCGCACCAGGCAAATGCCCGGGTATCGTTCTGGTCGACGCCCTGGCCTCCGGCATACATGAGCGCAAGGTTGTACTGCGCCTTGGCCGAACCCCGCTTCGCCGCCTGGGTATACCAGTGCGCGGCCACGGTGTAATCCGGCTCCACGCCGTCAGCCCCGGCATACAGGAGACCCAGATTCAGTTGCGCTTTGACGTAGCCCTGCTGCGCAGCGCGTGAATACCAATACAGCGCGTCGCGCGCGCTGCGCGCCACGCCGATGCCGCCGGCATACATGTAACCCAGGTGATAACGCGCGCCGGCATGGCCCTGTTCCGCCGCACGCCGGTACCAGTGCAGCGCTCCCTCCGGATCCGGCGCCGCGCCGATGCCCTGGTGGCGGCACCAGCCCAGGTAGGCCTGCGCATCCGCGTTGCCGGCCTGCGCCGCACGCTCCAGCCACAGCAACGCCCGTGCCGCGTCCCGGGCCACGCCGTGCCCGCGCAGGTAGATTCGTCCCAGGCAGAACTGCGCACCGGCATGGCCGCCCTCCGCGGCGCGCCCGTACCAGTACAGCGCACGGGTGCGGTCCAGCTCAACGCCCGAGCCGGCCTCGTACAGTTCAGCCAGACGGAACTGGGCTTCGATGCGGCCGGCCATTGCGTCCTTCAACAAGGCATCGATAAGAGACATGAAGAGTTAAAAGAAGGAAAAGGACGGAAACGGGAGGGGTCGAAGCGCATGCTTCGACCCCTGACAGCTTAAGACGTTGATGTGCTCCGCCGTCAGGGGGCCTGCCGCGCCAGAATGCGATCCAGCCTGGCGCCGACAATGGAGAACAGGAACCTGATCATATCCAGTTCAAAGCCGCGGCCGTAGCGGCCGCGCTCCTGGCTCCCCAGCGCCGCCAGTCCCTCCCAGCGCGCGTATTTCAGCGGGACGATGACGGTGGAATTCACGTGGCCGGCGGCGGCCTGGAACAACACCCGGATGTGCTCATCCTGCAGGCTGCCGCACAACGGCTTGTTGCGGTTGATGAGCTCGATGAACATGTGCTTCAACTTGGCGGTGCGCGGCAGAAATTTCACGCCCGGCCCCACGTCCGGATCCGGCTGGTCGGAAAACACGAACAAGCGGAACTCACTCACCGCGTAGTCATAGCGCAGGCAGCGCAGGGTGGCGGCATAGACGGGACCCAGTTCCTTGCTGCGCATGATCTTGGACGTCACCGTCTGCAGGTTCTGCAGCAGGTCACGCTGCAGATCCGCCCTGTTGCGATGTGTTTCCAGATCCTGCTGCAATTGATCGCACTCGGAACGCAGCATGGTCACCTGCCGCTCCACCAGCGATGACACGCCGCGGCCGGGCATATGAGGAACGGAAAGCCCCCTCAGGAGATCCGGGTGCTCCCACAGGAAGTCCGGATGCGTCCTCAGATACTCGATGACGAAATCCGTCTGGTCTTCAACCTTGTTTTGTGAATCCATATCCATTCACCAACCGCTCCAGCCAGTATAGTCGGCGAATTCCCGAACCAGCAACCCGCGACTGCAACTCACCGTGACCCGTGTCAAAGCATCCGCACCTGAGCGATCACCACTCCCTGGAAGCGAACGCGGCCCGCGGGATAGATCATGGACGCCAGCGAGCGGTCGGCCGGGATCAACTCGATGCGATCACCGTGGGTCCTGAGCCGCTTGAGCGTGGCCTTCCCGTTGTCCACCAGCGCCACCACGATGTCGTCGCTTTCCGCGGTCCGGGCGGAGTTCACAATAACCATGTCGCCGTCGCGGATACCCGCGTCTTCCATGCTGTCGCCGGATACCACCAGTACATAACGATCTGGTCCCAGCAGAAGATCGGAAAAGTTGACCTCCTCTTGCCCGGTTGCGGGCCGAATCGATCGGCCGTCGCCAACCACACCGCCCACCGGCAGCACAGTCACGCGCCTGGCGTAGTCCCGCGTCAGCCGGATGTTGCGCCAGCCTCGCCCCGACTTGCGCAGGTAGCCCTTGCGCCTGAGCGACTGTACGTAACGGTGCAGCGTGCCGCGCGAACGGATGCTCACCGCCTCTCCTATCTCACGCAGCGTCGGCGTGCGCTTATCGTTGCGCGCGGCGTAGTGGACGATAAAGTCCAGGATCCGCCTTTCCAGGTCCGTCAGCACAAAAATGCCCGCCAAAATGTTCTCTAATTGATAATAGAGAACATTTTTGGAACATTCAAGGCAGGTTATGAGGCAGGGTCCAAGCATATGCTTCGCCCCCGGAGACTCACTTATAATCACCGGTCAGGTGGGGTCGAAGCACACGCTTCAACCCCTGTAAACGAGCCGGGAGATACCGTGAGCAACGAAAAAGTCGAAAAATCCGATAGCGAGTGGCGCCGGGAACTGTCCCCGGAGCAATACCAGGTATGCCGCATGAAAGGCACCGAGCGTGCCTTCACCGGTGTTTACTATGACTGCAAGGACGCAGGTACTTATCGTTGTGCCTGCTGCGGCGCCGAATTGTTCCGTTCGGAAACCAAGTTCGAATCCGGCACCGGTTGGCCGAGCTTCTTCGATCCGGCCAATTCGAGCGCGGTGAAGACCGCCGAGGACACCAGCCACGGCTTGGTGCGGACCGAGGTGCTGTGCAGCGCCTGCGGCGCCCACCTGGGCCACCTGTTCCCGGACGGCCCGGATCCGACGGGGCTGCGGTACTGCATCAACTCGGTGGCGCTGGATCTGGAGAAGGACGGGGAATAGGTGGATGGTGGTTTGTCGTCATTCTGGCCGGAGGCCAGAATCCAGTGAACTGAAGAGTGCGCGAAGCGCACACGTTGAACTGACTGGATCCCGGAACTGCCGCCGCCGGCGAACGCCGGCTCTGTTGTTCCAGGATGACGTTCTCTGTTACCACTAGCCACGTACGCCATCGTCCAGATCCGATTGCCGAATTTTCAAACACTACATACCATCCAACAATCCCGTGCCCCAATCCCCCTGGCGCAATCTCGTCACCAGCGTCATCTTCCTGCTGGCGGTCATGAGCTTCGGCGTCGCCGGCTACATGGGTGCCGGATGGCATTTCGGCGACGCCCTGTTCATGGTGATCATCACCATCTTCACCGTCGGCTACAACGAAGTTCACCCGCTCACGACGCCGTGGCTACATGCGCTGACCATCGCCCTTATCATGCTCGGCTGTACCGGCATGATCGTTCTGACCGGCACCCTGGTGCAGGCGCTGACCATGACCCAACTCCAGCAATTCCTTGGAATCAAGCGCATGAAAACGGAAATAGAGCAGTTGCGAGACCACGTCATCGTCTGCGGCTTCGGCCGCATCGGGCGCACCCTGGCGCGCGAGCTGCGCGCCGCGGGGACGGCCCTGGTCATCATCGACCGCAATGAGAAACGCGTGGCCGAAGCGCGCGAGCAAGGCTACCTGTGCATCCAGGGCGAAGCCACCGACGAATCCTTGTTGACCACCGCGGGTATTCAGCGCGCGCGCGTGCTCGCCACGGTGCTGCCGGACGATGCCGCCAACGTGTTCATTACGTTGGGCGCGCACAGCCTCAACCCGTCGCTGGAGATCATCGCCCGCGGCGAACTGCCCGCCACCGAGGGCAAGTTGCTGCACGCCGGCGCGTCAAAAGTGGTGCTACCCACCCATATCGGCGCCGAACGCATCGCGGAAATGATCCTTTACCCGGAGACCTCGACGCGCCTGCGCAACAAGGAACGGATGCGCGGCTTCGAACACGAATTGCACGGCCTGGGTCTGGACCTGGAAGTGGTGGTGGCGGCGGAAGGCGGCAAGTTCACCGGGCTCAGCATCGAGCAGGCGGAACGGGCCGGCAACGGCGCGTTCCTGATCGTCGGACTGAACCGCAGGGATGGCACCACGGTCACGCGGCCGAGCCCCGATACAGCCATCGAGCCGGGAGACGGCGTGGTCATCATCAGCCGCAGCGGGCACGTAACGGAAATCGACGGGTTCGCGGATACGTCCGCGACACAGACCAGGCCGGGGTAACCCTGACCCGTCCACAGCCAACTCCAAACGAGGTTGAACATGCATATCGCCTTTATCGGCGCCGGCGGCATGAGCCGGCCCATGATCGAAAATCTGCTGGCAGACGGCCACCAGGTCTCTGTCTGGAACCGCACACCCGACAAAGCAAAGGTGCTGGAGGCCCAGGGTGCCGAGATCGCGCCGACCCCCGCCGAAGGCTGCCGGGAGGGCGGCATTGTCATGAGCTGCCTGGCCGACGACGCCGCGCTCAGCGCCATATTCGAGGACGAGGACCTGCTGCGTGCCCTGGGCAAGAGCGCGGTACACCTTTCCATGAGCACCATTTCCGCGGAAACGGCGCGCCGGCTCGCTGACCAACATGCCAAGGCGGGCGTCACCTACCTGGCCGCGCCCATACTCGGGCGCCCGGACGCGGTACAGGCCAGGCGCCAGTCGTACCTGCTGTCGGGATCGCCTGCCGCAAAGGAACGGATCCTGCCGCTGTTGCAGAAACTGGGGCGCGCCGTATTCGATTGCGGGGAAGATGCGGGTGCAGCCAGCATTGCCAAGATCAACTTCAACTTTCTCATCGCCGCCGCGCTGGAAGCCATGGCCGAGGCCTTCGCGGTGGTGGAGAAATCCGGACTCGACGCGCGCGCCTTCCTGAACATGGCCACGTCCACCCTGTTCGGCTGCCCGCTGTACCAGAACTACGGGCGCATCATGCTGGACAGGGAATACAACACGCCTGCGTTCAGCCTGCGCCTCGGGTTAAAGGACGTGGAACTGGCCAGATCGACGGCGGCGGACTGCGGCGCGCGCATGCGCCTGGCCGAGCTGTTGCGGGAGCGGTTCAGCGAAGCCGTTGCCGCCGGCCGCGGCGAACTGGACTGGTCGGGGATCGCCGTGGATGCGCGGCTTGACGCGGGATTGGATGCTTAGGGTCCACGGGAAGCCGCCATTCCGGCGAACGCCGGCTCTGTAGTTCCAGGATGACGTTTCTTAGTGCCGCTATCCCGCCGGTTTATACCAATCCAGCTTCTCGTGCAGTTTCACCACCTCGCCGAAAATGGTCAGCGCGGGCGGCTTGACCTCCATTGACTCCACCAGGCCCGGCAGCGTCGAGACGGTACCGATGACCAGGTGCTGGTGCGGCGTCGTGCCGCGCTGGATCAGGGCGGCCGGCATGGTCTTGTCCATGCCGTGGGCAATCAACCGGCCGCACAACTCCTTCATGCCGCTCACGCCCATGTAGACGGCCACGGTCTGGCGCGGCTGCACCAGCGCGTCCCAGTTCAGATCGATCCTGCCGTCGCGCATGTGGCCGGTTACGAATACGCAGGCGTTGGCGTAGTCCCTGTGCGTCAGAGGAATACCCGCGTAGGCGCCGCAACCGGCGGCGGCGGTAATGCCGGGCACCACCTGGAACGGGATGCCATTGTCGCTGAGTTGATCGATCTCTTCGCCGCCGCGGCCGAACATGAACGGGTCGCCGCCCTTGAGACGCAGCACGTGCCTGCCCTCCCTCGCCAGCCGGATCAACAGCTCATTTATCTGATCCTGGGGCACGCTGTGCCGGTCGCGTTCCTTGCCCACGTAGATGCGCTCCGCATCGCGCCGGCACAAGTCGACGATCTCGGGCGCCACCAGCCGGTCGTACAGCACCACGTCCGCCTGCTGCATGAGGCGCAGGGCGCGAAAGGTCAGCAGGTCCGGATCGCCCGGGCCGGCGCCCACCAGGTATACTTCGCCGTGCGCCGCGACCGCATCGCCGCCCGTCTCCAGTTGCCGCTCCAGCTCAGACAGGGCCTCCGCCTCACGCCCGGCGAACAGAGTTTCGGCCACGGGTCCCTGCAACACGTGTTCCCAGAATCGGCGCCGCAGGCGCACGTCGGGAAACCGGCTCCTGACGCGCCCGCGGAAATCCTTCATCAGCGACGCCAGCCGCCCGTACGCCGCGGGGATCATGGTTTCCAGGCGCGCGCGCAGCACACGCGCCAACACCGGCGAAGCGCCGCCTGTGGACACCGCGATAAGCACCGGGCTGCGGTCCACCACCGAGGGCATAATAAAAGTGCACAGCGTCGGGTCGTCCACCACGTTCACCGGCAACCGCCGCAGCCGGCACGACTCCGACACGCACCGGTTCACCGCGCGCTTGCCGGTGGCGGCGACAGCCAGGATGCACTGGTCGAGCATGGTCTCGTCGAACTCGCACGCCAAGTGCTCGACGCGCCCGTCATTGCGCAGGCGAACCAGTTCCTCGCACAACTCCGGCGCCGCCACCGTCACCGCCGCGCCGGCGCGCAGCAACTGTTCGACCTTGCGCGCCGCCACGGCGCCGCCGCCCACCACCAGGCACGGGCGGTTTTCAACCAGCAGGGAAACGGGAAGATGGGTGTAGCGGGCCATTCGCGAAAGTATATACGCCGCCGGTCCGGAAACGGGATACAGCAGCTACGCTTTCGGCAGAGTCACACCTTTCTGGCCCTGGTACTTGCCGGCGCGATCCTTGTACGAAACCTCACAGGGCTCGCTGGATTCCAGGAAAATGATCTGGGCGACGCCCTCATTGGCGTAAATCTTCGCAGGCAGCGGCGTGGTGTTGGAAAACTCCAGGGTCACGTGCCCTTCCCACTCCGGCTCCAGCGGCGTGACGTTGACGATGATGCCGCAACGGGCATAGGTGCTTTTCCCCAGGCAGATAGTGAGTACGTTACGCGGGATGCGCAAGTACTCCACCGTGCGCGCCAGGGCAAAGGAATTGGGGGGGATGATACAGACGTCGCCGTGATAGTCCACGAACGAACGCTGGTCGAACTCCTTGGGATCGACAATCGTGCTGTTGATGTTAGTGAAGATCTTGAACTCCGGCGCGCAGCGCACATCGTAGCCGTAACTCGATGTGCCGTAGGACACCAGGCGGCCGCCTTCGGCTTCCTTCACCTGGTCCGGCTCGAAGGGATCGATAAGGCCGTGCTCGGCGGCCATGCGGCGGATCCATCTGTCCGGCTTGACGCTCATGGATTAAGGCTACTCATTCTCCACGACAATCTTCGGGAACCTGGCGCTGAAGTCCTTCGCCCTCAATGCAAGTTTCGCCGCGGCCCGGCGCGCAATGCCGCGGTAGGCGGCGGACACCGGCGAGTCCGGCTCCAGTGCGACGCTGGGGCGGCCGTTGTCGACGCCCTCGCGGATATGGATGTCCAGCGGCAGCGAGCCCAGCAGGTCCACGTTGTACTGTTGCGCCATCTGCTCACCGCCGCCGCTGCCGAAGATGTGTTCCTCGTGGCCGCAGTTGCTGCAGATGTGGGTACTCATGTTCTCCACGATGCCCAGCACCGGCACGTTGACTTTCTCGAACATGCGCAGCGCCTTGCGCGCGTCCAGCAGGGCGATGTCCTGGGGCGTGGTGACGATGAGCGCGCCGGACACGGGTATCTTCTGGCACAGGGTCAACTGGATGTCGCCGGTGCCCGGCGGCAGGTCGATGACCAGGTAGTCGAGATCCGACCAGCGGGTGTCGTTGAGCAACTGCTCCAGCGCCGAGGTGACCATGGGGCCACGCCAGATCATGGGCGTTTCCTCATCCACCAGGTAACCGATGGACATGGACTGCAGGCCGTAGCTGACGTTGGGCTCGATGGTCCTGCCGTCCGGGCTGTCCGGCTTCATGTGGCAGCCCAGCATACGCGGCTGGCTGGGACCGTAGATATCCGCGTCCAGGATGCCAACCTTCGCCCCTTCGGCCCGCAGCGCCAGCGCCAGATTCACCGCCGTGGTGGACTTGCCGACACCGCCCTTGCCGGAGGCGACGGCGATGGTATTCCTGATGTGCTCGATGGGTTTGATGCCGCGCTGGACGGCGTGGGCGACAATCCTGGTATTGATGTCCACCTGTACGCCTTCGGCGCCGTCCAGCGACTGCACGGCTTCGGTTACCGCGGCCGCCAGCGAATCGCGGTAACCGGCGGCCGGATACCCCAGCTCCAGCACCACTCGCACGCGGCCGCCGTCGATGGCGATATCCTTCACCGCCCCGGCGCTGACCAGGTCCATGTCCAGGTTGGCGTCCCGCACGCCGCCGAGAACGGATTCAACCTGTTCTTTGCTGATGGAAGACATATAAAGAATAACGTTTACTGCAAGTAAGAGTTTCCAGTCTACATCAAGGAATCGGCTTTTGCCGGAAGCGGACCGTCACCCTGACGGAAACTTGCAAGGGCGGGCGAGCCGGGGCGTCCTTCGGATGACCGTGTGCCGCCAGGGACGGCGGCACCCGAGCCTGCAGGGACGTGTTCGCGGCGTGTTTTACGAAGGACGCCCCGGCTCGCCATTTTCGAACGCCCTGTGCACCGGCTTCACCGGGATGGCCATAAATGCTAACTTAGCGCGCTTTCCCCGTGCTGCGTGCCCCATGAAAGTCAAGACAAGCAAGGTCCTGCTGACCAGTGCCCTGCCCTACGCCAACGGTCCCATCCACATGGGCCACCTGCTGGAGTATATCCAGACCGACATCTGGGCGCGTTTCCAGCGCATGCAGGGGCGCGAGTGTCACTACATGTGCGCCGACGATGCCCACGGCACGCCGGTGATGCTGAGCGCCGAGCGCCAGGGCATTACGCCGGAGGCGCTCATCGAGCGCATGCATGCCGAACACCTGCGCGATTTCGCTGACTTCCGCATCAGCGTCGACAACTTTTACAGCACCCACTCGCACGAGAACCGGGCGTTGGCGGAGATGATCTACCGGCGTCTCAAGGATGGGGGGCACATCACCCGGCGCGTTATCCGCCAGTTGTTCGACCCGGTAAAGAACCTGTTCCTCCCGGACCGCTTCATCCGCGGCGAATGCCCGTTCTGCCATGCCCAGGACCAGTACGGCGACAGTTGCGAGGTGTGCAACCGCACCTACACGCCCATGGACCTGGTGAACCCGGTGTCGGCGGTGTCGGGCGCAACGCCGGTGGTGAAGGAGTCCGAGCACCTGTTCTTCGACCTGCCGGCGTTCGAGGCCATGCTCCGGCAGTGGACCCGGGCCGGGCACCTCCAGGGCCAGGTGGCCAACAAGCTGGACGAATGGTTCGAGGCCGGCCTGCAGCCCTGGGACATCTCCCGCGAGGCGCCCTACTTCGGCTTCGAAATCCCGGACGAGCCGGGCAAGTATTTCTACGTGTGGCTGGACGCTCCCATCGGCTACCTGGCCAGCTTCCGCAATTACTGCGACCGCACCGGCCTCGACTTCGACGAATTTCTCGACCCGGGACGCAACAGCGAGATGGTGCACTTCATCGGCAAGGACATCACCTATTTCCATGCGCTGTTCTGGCCCGCCATGCTGCATGGCGCCGGGCTGCGCACGCCCACGTCCATCCACGTGCACGGCTTTCTCACCGTCGAGGGTCAGAAGATGTCCAAGTCGCGCGGCACCTTCATCACCGCCCGCGCCTACCTGGACCACCTGGATCCCGAGTACCTGCGCTACTACTTCGCCGCCAAGCTGGGCAGCGGCGTGCACGACATCGATCTCAACCTGGACGACTTCCGCCAGCGCGTGAACGCCGACCTGGTGGGCAAGCTGGTGAATATCGCCAGCCGCTGCGCCGGCTTCATCGTCAAGCGCTTCGACGGGCGCCTGTCCGGGCGCCTCCACGACGAGCAACTGTGGCACGCGCTGATGGACGCGCGCACAGTGGTAGCGGAAGCCTACGAGGCACGCGAGTATTCCCGCGCGATGCGTGAGATCATGGCGCTGGCAGATCGCGCCAACCAGTACATCGACGAGCACAAGCCATGGGTGGTGGCGACCCGGGACGACGGCGCGGAACTGCTGCAGGACCTGTGCAGCATGGGACTGAACTGCTTCCGCGTGCTGGTGGGCATGCTGAAACCCGTGCTGCCGCGCCTGGCCGGGGACTCGGAGATGTTTCTCGACATCGGCCCCCTGTCCTGGGAAGACACGGCGGCGCCCCTGCTGAACCATCGCATCAACCCATTCAAACCGCTCATGAAGCGGGTGGAACAGGAGCACATCAACGCCATGATCGAAGACAGCAAGCCGGATACGGGCGCGGTTGGGGAAAGCGCCGCGACCGGGCCACTGCAACAGGACCCGCTGGCCGAGACCATCAATATAGACGAGTTCGCAAAGGTGGACCTGCGCGTGGCCCGCATCGTCAAGGCGGCCCACGTGGAAGGCGCGGACAAGCTGCTGCAATTGACCCTGGACCTGGGGGGCGAGACGCGCAACGTGTTCGCCGGCATCAAGTCCGGCTACAAGCCGGAAGACCTGGAAGGCCGGATGACGGTGATGGTTGCCAACCTGCAGCCGCGCAAGATGCGCTTTGGCGTATCCGAAGGCATGGTGCTGGCGGCGGGGCCCGGCGGATCGGACATTTTCCTGCTGAGCCCCGACCCGGGCGCCGTTCCAGGCATGAGGGTGAAGTGACACTGCATCCGGCCAGGGAGACCCGCGCTTCCCTGCCCCCCGTGGTGGCGGGCACCGGCGCGCGCATCGACGAATCGGCCTGCATCGGTTGTCTCAAGTGCGTGCGCGCCTGCCCGGTGGACGCCATTGTCGGCGCCGCCGGTTTCCTGCACGCGGTGGTGCCGGAATGGTGCATCGGCTGCGGGCTGTGCCTGCCGCCCTGCCCGGTGGACTGTATCGAACTGGTCCCTTCGCACTCTGGGCCCGGACAGGCCGAGGCCAGGGAACGGTACCTGGCGAAGCTTGAAAGGGGCCCCGGCCGCGGGACCCGGGACCCCGGACCCGCGTCCCGAAGCCCGAAACTCGCGGAAAAGCAGGACTACATCCGGGAGGCGGTGGCGCGGGCCAGGGCGCGGCGCGGGAAGCGGACCCCGGGTCCCGGGACTCGCGGCCCGAGAAACTGACGGCGCAAACACCATAAAGATCGCGAGTACCGAGTCCCGTGTACAATTACCGGGTCGCCGCCGGGGTCCGGGCACACGCTCTAACCCCTGACCGTCAACTATAACAACGATGGGCCCGATGACCCGTTTACTGTACCTGGGGATACCTCTTTTATTACTTGCCGGGCCCGCCTGGTGCCAGACGGCCGCAACCGCCAAGTCCAAAAACAACTGGCCGTTCTGCCCGGCCCAGTTCCCCATTCCCGCTCGCCCCATCGTGACCGACAAGCTGGGACCCAACGACATCGAGGCCGAAGCGGACAAGGGCGACATGGTAAAAAACGGCATGTCCCATTTCGAGGGCAACGTTGAATTAACCCACGGCAACCAGCAGGCGACGGCAGATTCCGTCGATTACTCCGAGCCGGACGACACCGCGGTGCTCACCGGCAACGTCAATTACTGGGACGAGAGCATCTACCTGCACGGCGAGACGGCCCACCTGAATTTCAAAAACAACACCGGCAGGCTGAACAACGCTCACTACAAGTTGATTGGCAAGCGCGGCCGCGGCAAGGCCAAGAAGCTGTACATGCATCCCGGCCATATTTCGCAGGGGACGGACATCGACTTCACGACCTGCGACCCCTCCATGCCCGGACGCTTCTTGTCCACCGGCGTCTGGAAGCTGAGCGCAAGCCGGCTGACGCTGAACTACGACAAGGAGCGGGCCTACGCCCACAACGTCGTGCTTTGGGTCAAGAAGATTCCCGTGTTCTATACGCCGTACCTGACGTGGCCGCTGACCAAGGAGCGCAAGAGCGGTTTCCTGATCCCGTCAATGGGATATACCAATACGCGCGGTTTTGAACTTCTCACACCCCTGTATTGGAATATTGCGCCGAACATGGACGCCACCTTCACGCCCCGCGTCATGTCATCGCGGGGGGTTATGGCCATGGCCCAATACCGCTACCTGTTCAGCAACTCACGGGGAGACGTGAACCTGCAGTATCTTCCCAGCGACAGTATGCGCAACAACGACTACCGGGGGCGGATCACGGTCGAGGACACCACGAATTTCTCCAACGGACTGCACACCAGGATGCTGCTGGACCGTGTCTCCGACCGTGAATACTTTCAGGATTTCGGCAATCAGCTGAGCCAGACCAGCACCGTGTTCCTGCAGAGTTACGGGCTTGCAACCTACCGCGGGGCCTCCTGGAGCCTGGTCGGCAGGCTGCGGGATATCCAAATCGCCAATCCATCAATACGTGATATCCGGCAACCGTATGCGGTACTGCCGCAGATCAACCTGAGCCTTTGGCCGTTCCAGGGCGAGAACCAGATCAACTTCAGCATGAACACCCAGGTAGTCAATTTTGTACGCTTACACAATACCGCCCAGTTCGGCCTGGCGAACGTCAACGGCGTGCGCTTCGATATCTATCCCACCGTCAGTTATCCTTACCGGAGCGCGTCCTGGTACGTGGAACCCAAACTGGGCGTGCGATTCACGCAATACAACCTGCAGGATCCCGGACCGTTTCCCAGGGATCCCAACAGGCTGCTGCCCGTATTCAGCATCGATTCGGGACTTGAATTCGACCGCACCCTGCATCTTGGAGAGCGATCATTCATCCAGACCCTGGAGCCGCGGCTGTTTTACCTTTACGTCCCGCACGTGAACCAGACCGACCTGCCTTTGTTCGACACCAGCGTATTCGAGCCTTCCTACTCCAGCCTGTTCCTGGAAGACCGCTTCACCAGTGCCGACCGCGTCGGGGACGCCAACCGGGTCACCCTGGCCGTGCAGAGCCGCCTGTTCGATGCCGAAAGCGGCAGTGAACTGGGCTATATACGCCTGGCGCAGCCGGTGCTGTTCGCGCACCAGGACGTTCTGCTGGACACCCTCAATCCCGATGGAAGCATCGTCCCTTACGGGCAACCTTATACCAATACCCTGGGACTGTTTGTCGCGGAAGCGGGCGCCACGCTTTTTCACAACTGGCACCTGCGCGGAGACCTGGAATGGGATCCCAACAACCACGTCATGCAGAAGGCGTCTGTCTTCACGCAATACGAGGGCCGCGGCGGCCGGGTGGTGAACCTGGGGTATCGCGTACAATTGGGGCCAATCGAAAACCAGATATTGAACTCCATAAACGTCGAGCAGACGGATTTTTCATTCCAGTGGCCGCTGACGCCCCGGTTGAGCGTGGTCGGCCGCTGGAGCTATGCCATCCCCGAAAGAAAGACACTGGAACTGTTCGGCGGGGTGGAATACCAGAGCTGCTGCTGGGCGGTCAGACTGGTGGGCCGGCGCTACCTGTCCGGCCTCCGGGGTACGTATTCCAATGGATTCTTCCTCCAGTTGGAACTCAAGGGGCTGGCTGGCATCGGAGAAAGTACTGAAAGTTTCCTCAAACAGAGAATTCCTGGATATGAAGGTTTGTTCTGATCCACGGCAACTGATGTTCAAGCTGCTGGTGGGCATCCTGCTGGCCGCGACGCTGCACGGCGTCCAGGCCAAGACGGTGCTGCTGGACCGCATCGTTGCCGTCGTCAACGACGGCGTCATCATGCAAAGCGAACTCAACGACCGCCTGCGCGAAGTCAAGAGCCAGTTGCAACAGCAGGGCACGCCCCTGCCGCCCACCGAGGTGCTGAAGAAACAGGTACTGGACCGGCTCATCCTCAACCGGCTGCAGCTGCAGATGGCGCACCAGACCGGCATTCGGGTCAGCGATGAAACGCTCAATGAAACCATCAAGCGCATCGCTGAGGCGAACAAGGTGACCCTGTCGCAATTCCGCAGCATCCTGCAGAAGGAAGGCTACAGCTACGACAAGTTCCGCGAGGATATCCGCAACGAGATCCTGATCACCCGGCTGCGCCGCCGCGAGGTGGATAACCGCGTCATGGTTACGCCGCAGGAAGTGGACAACTACCTGGCCACCCAGTCGCACCAGGGCAAGCAGGCCATGGAATATCACCTGCGCCACATTCTCATCGCCGTGCCGGACAACGCCTCCCTGGGCCAGATGCAGAAGGCGCAGGCCGTGGCGGAAAAGGTTCTCAAGGAACTGCAGGACGGCAAGGATTTCCAGAAGGTGGCGCTGAAGTATTCCGACGGCCAGCAGGCCCTGAAGGGCGGTGACTTGGGCTGGCTCAAGTCGTCCGACCTGCCGACATTGTTCTCGGACGTCGTGCCGGATATGAAAACGGGACAGATAAGCGGCCTGATCAAGAGCGCGAGCGGGTATCACATCATCAAGCTGGTGGGGAAACGCGATTCGTCGAAACATTTCGTCACCCAGACTCATGCGCGGCATATCCTGATCCGGACCAACCAGCTGGTCACGGACCAGGACGCGAAACAGGAACTGGAGCAGCTGCGCATGCGTATTCTCGGCGGCGACAGCTTCGCGGCGCTGGCCAAGGCCCACTCGGACGACACCGTGAGCGCCGCCAAGGGCGGCGACCTGGGCTGGATCAGTCCCGGCGAGCTGGTGCCGGAGTTCGAGGAAGTGATGAACTCGCTGAAGCCGGGCCAGATCAGCGAGCCGTTCAAGACCCGCTTCGGCTGGCATATTGTGCAGGTACTCGGCCGCAGAAAGTACGACAATACCAAGGAGATGCGCCGCGAGCAGGCAATGGAAGCCATTCGCAAGCGCAAGGTGGAGGAAGCCAGGGAAAACTGGCTGCGGGAGATGCGCGACGATGCCTACGTCGAATACAGGCTCAACAGTTGAGGTAGATGGTCCCCGGATAGTCGTCACCGCAGGTGAACCCGCCGGAGTCGGACCGGACCTGGTTCTGGCCCTGGCGCGCCACCCGACCCCCGCCGCCATTACCGTTATCGGCGACCCGGACCTGTTGCGCGAGCGCGCGGCGCTGCTGGGAGTCACCGTCGATATCGTGGAGGTGGACGGACCAGGCGGCGGCTCCGGCGGCGGCCGGCTCACGGTGCTGCCGCAACGCCTTGCGGCGCCGGTGTCACCCGGCGCTCCCGACCCCGCCAATGCAGAGCCGGTGCTGGAAAGCCTGCGGCGCGCCGTCCACGGCTGCCTGGCCGGAGACTGGGACGCGCTGGTCACGGCGCCGGTAAACAAGGCGGTCATCAACCAGGGCGGCACCCCCTTCAGCGGCCATACTGAATTCATCGGCGCCCTGTGTGAAGGCGCATGGCCGGTCATGATGCTCACCGACGGCGCGCTGCGGGTGGCGCTGGTGACCACCCACCTGCCGCTGCGCGCGGTGAGCGCGGCACTGACCCGCGAGCGCCTGCAACAGACCCTGCTGACGCTGGACCGGGACCTACGCGACCTGTTCGGGCTGGCGCGGCCGCGCCTGCTGGTTTGCGGGCTCAACCCCCACGCCGGGGAACAGGGCCACCTGGGCGACGAGGAACAGACCGTAATCGAACCGGTGCTGGCGGCGCTGCGCGCCCGGGGCCTGGATCTGACCGGTCCGGTGCCCGCGGATACCGCGTTCACGCCCGCGTCCCTGGAGGGCATGGACGCCGTCGTTGCCATGTATCACGACCAGGGCCTGCCGGTGCTCAAGGCGCGCGCCTTCGGCGCCATCGTCAACGTGACCCTGGGCCTGCCCCTGATCCGCACCTCGGTCGACCATGGCACCGCGCTGGCGCTGGCCGGCAGCGGCCGCGCCCGGGCCGACAGTCTCCTGGCCGCGGTGGACTGCGCCGTGAGCCTGGCCGGGCGCGGCACGCGCCGGGTCGCTCGCCGCGGCGCGGCCGGCAGCCGTGGCTGAACGCCGGCGCGTCCCGCGGCGCAGGCGCTTCGGACAACACTTCCTCCGCGACCCCGCGGTTATCGAACGCATCGTCGACGCCATCAACCCCGGCGAAGCCGTTCCCATTGTGGAAATCGGCCCCGGCCGCGGCGCGCTCACCGTGCCGCTGTTGCGCCGGACCGGGCACCTGGACGCGGTGGAAATCGACCGCGATCTCGGCGCCGACCTGGAGGCGCGCTGCCGCGGCATCGGCAAGCTGCGCCTGCACCTGTGCGATGCCCTGGAATTTGATTTCGCCAGCGCTGCGCCGGGACCGGTCAAGGTCGTGGGCAACCTGCCCTACAACATTTCCACGCCGCTGCTGTTTCACCTGCTGAGCCAGGCGCCGCCGGTCACCTCGATGATTTTCATGCTGCAGGAGGAAGTAGTGGACCGGATATGCGCGGCGCCGGGCACCTCCGACTATGGCCGCCTTTCGGTGATGGTGCAGGCCGCCTGCGCGGTGGAAAAGCTGTTCCGCGTCGGCGCGGCTGCATTCGCTCCGCCGCCGAAAGTGGGTTCGGCGATTGTCAGTCTGACGCCGGGCGCCGGCCGCTACCCGCACCCGGCCGATCCGGCGCGCTTCGGGCGCATCGTGGCGCTGGCTTTTCAGCAGCGCCGCAAAATGTTGCGCAACGCCCTGAAGGCGGAGGTGAACGAGGAAGCCTGGGAGAAACTCGGCATTGATCCCAAACGGAGGGCGGGAGAGCTGAGCGTGGAGGAATTCGCAAAGCTGGCTTCTCCGTCATTCTGGATGCGCAGCATCCGGAATCCAGTCGATTAAAGAGTCCGCGAAGCGGACCCATTGAATTTACTGGGTCCTGGAACTGCCGCCGCCGGCTAACGCCGGCTCTGTTGTTCCAGGATGACGTTCATTTATTTCATCAAGTGCTGTTGTTTCCGGAGCATCTCGATGACAGGCCCCGTCTCCGGCTTCACGCCGCGCCAGATTTCAAACGACACCGCCGCCTGTTCCACCAGCATGCCGATGCCGTCCAGAGAGCGGCCGCCGCCGTGCGCCGCGGCCCAGCGCATGAAGGGCGTGGGCCCGTCGCCGTAGACCATGTCGTAGCAGTCCGCGCCCGCCAGGGCAAAATCCTCGGGCAGCGGCGGCGGCAGGCCCTGCAGGCCGGACGAGGTGCCGTTGATCACCAGCTCGAAACGGCCGCTGATGTCGGCGTAGGAACTGACCTCGACGGCGACCGGACCGCCGCCGAATTTCCGGCGCAGGTCCTGCGCCCGCTCCAGCTTGCGATTCACCAGGGTTACCGCGCCCGGGTGCGCTTCCAACAGGTCGGCGAGCAGTCCACGCACCGCGCCGCCGGCGCCCAGCACCAGTACGCGCTTGCCGGTGACCTCGATGCCATTTTGCTCCAGGTCGCGCAGGAGTCCGCGGCCGTCGGTGGTGTCACCGTGGCGCATGCCGTGCTGGTCGAACCAGACGGTATTGACGGCGCCGCAGGCCTCGGCGCGGGAAGTACGCACCTGCATGGCGGCGAACGCCTCGCCCTTGAACGGCAGGGTAACGTTGAAGCCCTTGCCGCCTTGCTCCTGAAACGCGTCCAGCATGTCGGGAAAGCGGCCCACGGGAACCAGGATGCGGCGGTAGACCAGGTTCTGACCGGTCTGTGCGGCGAACGCCTGGTGGATCAGCGGACCCTTGCTGTGGGCGACGGGATTACCCACCACCGCGTAATTATCGGCGGCCGGGTCCAGCTCGAGATCGAAAGCCAATGCGCGTCGGGAAGCGCGAAGAACTTCGCCGCTCCGGCCCCGGCGGTTCAGCCTTCGCCGCGTTCGTTCAGGCCGCCCTTGAGGCAGTACGCCTGCACGCCGCGTTCGCTCAACAGGAAGGCGCCCGCGGAACTGCGCCGGCCGGTGTCGCAGTAGAGAATATATTTCTTCGACGGATCCAGCGATTCGGCCTTCATGCGCAGCATGAACAGCGGAATGTTGAGACTGCCGGAAATGCCGTTGTTCTTGAATTCGCTCTCCAGGCGCACGTCGATCCACACCGCGCCCTCGTTCTTCGCCATTTCATCCGCCTGCTGCGCGGTCACCCAGCTCAGCATGGGCTCCTTCAGCAGCGCGTTGAAATCCTCCTTGGACAGGCGCATGAGCACCCCGTCCGTGGTCATGACGATATTGGCGTTGCGCTTGGCTTCCGACAGCAGCGCTTCCTCGCCGAAGGCGTCGCCGTCGTCCAGGGTGGCGAGCGTAAGTTCGGTGCCGGTCTTGGACGAACGCGTCACCTTGCACTTGCCGTTCTTGATAATGTAATAGTAGTCGCCGTCG